>JADGBX010000149.1 GCA_015231265.1 Magnetococcales bacterium
ACCGTAAGAAGGCGGAGGCCACCTTCAAGAACACGTTTGACCAGGCGGCAATCGGCATTGCCCACGTCGGCAGTGATGGGCGTTGGCCCAAGGTCAACCGGCATCTCTGTCGCATTATCGGTTACAGCTATGATGCGCTGATGGCGCTCACCTTTCAGGACATCACCCACCCCGACGACCTGGATGCGGATCTGGCCCAGTTCCAGAAGCTGATGGACAAGGAGATTCCCGACTACTCCATGGAGAAGCGCTATATCCATCAGGACGGCTCCATCGTCTGGATCAATCTCACCGTCACCATGGTGTGCGACGAAGGGGGCAATACCGACTACTTTATCAGCATCATCGAGGATATCACCTGGCGTAAGGAGCTGGAGGACGCCCTGCGACAGTCGAAGGAGGTTGCCGAAGCCGCCACCAAGGCAAAATCCGACTTTCTTGCCAATATGAGCCATGAGATTCGCACGCCCATGAATGCGATCATCGGCATGTCGCATCTGGCGCTTCAGACCGACCTGACCTCACGGCAGCGCAACTATGTCCAGAAGGTGCACCGATCTGCCGAGGCGCTGTTGGGGATCATCAACGACATCCTGGACTTCTCCAAGATCGAAGCCGGAAAGATGGAGATGGAGAGGATCGAGTTCCATCTGGAGGATGTGTGGGACAACCTGGCCAATCTGGTGGGACTCAAGGCGGAGGAGAAGGGTGTCGAGCTGCTGTTCGACATGGAGCCCGGTATGCCGACGGCTCTGGTGGGGGATCCGCTGCGTCTGGGGCAGGTTCTGATCAATCTGGGCAACAACGCGGTGAAGTTTACCGAATCCGGGGAGATCGTCATCCGGGTGAGGATGCGCAAACGCGAGGGATTGAAAGGGGAGTTCCAGTTTTCGGTGCGGGATTCGGGTATCGGCATGACCGAAGAGCAGCAGTCGAAGCTGTTCCAATCCTTCACCCAGGCCGACAGCTCCACCACGCGCAAATATGGTGGAACCGGGTTGGGGCTCACCATCTGTAAGCGTCTCACCGAGTTGATGCAGGGGGAGATCTGGGTGGAGAGTGTCGCAGGGGAGGGGAGTACCTTCCACTTCACCGCCTCACTGGATATTCAAGAGAACCCCATGGAGCGTCTGGTGGTGAACCATGAGGCGCTCTCCGGGTTGCGCGTCATCGTTGTGGATGACAATGCCTCGGCGCGGGAGATTCTCTCCACCATGGCGGTGTCGTTCGGGTTGGAAGTGGATGTTGCCGAGAGTGGACAGGCGGCTATCCGTACCATCGAGCAGGCGTCGCACCAGGGCATTCCCTACGATCTGGCGTTGATGGACTGGAAGATGCCCGGCATGGATGGTGTCGCCTGCGTCACGCACCTGCAACAAGAGAGTGCACCGCTGCCGCCGGCAGTGATCATGGTGACCGCTTATGGTCGTGAAGAGGCGCTCTCCGAAGCGCAGCGACGGGGCGCCGAGATCAAGGGCGTTCTGACCAAACCGGTGACGCCTTCGACGCTGCTGGACGCCATCGGCGAGTCGCTGGGTCGTGGGCTGGTGCGCAGAGGGGAGGGGGTGCGTGACGCCTCGGTGTCCGAAGACGATATCGTATCGAAGCTCCGGGGAGCACGCGTGCTCCTGGTTGAAGATAACGAAATCAATCAGGAGTTGGCCGTGGAGCTGCTGGCCAATGGCGGCATGCGCGTTACGGTGGCCAATGATGGACAGGAGGCGCTGGACCGGCTGGAGGTGGAGAGGTTCGACGGTGTTCTGATGGATATTCAGATGCCGGTGATGGATGGGTATACTGCCGTGCGTTTATTGAGAAAGGAGGCGCGTTTCAAGGATCTTCCGGTGATCGCCATGACCGCCAACGCCATGGCCGGAGATCGGGAACGGGTGATCGACGCCGGGATGAACGATCACATCGCCAAACCGATCAACGTCCGTGATATGTTCACCACCATGGCCAAGTGGATCACGCCGTCGGAGCCCCTGCCGGACGCGGAGATGCTGCCGTCGGGCGCAGCGGTTTCCGAGGATGCTATTCCACCGGATCTTCCCGGGATCGATCAAAAGGCGGGGCTTGGAACCACCGATGGCAATCGGCAACTCTATCGCCGGTTGTTGAAGAAGTATCGCACCGGTCAGAGCAGTTTCGAATCCACCTTCCGCCAGGTGCTCTCCCGGCAGGAGTGGGAGACCGCCCAGCGCCATGCGCACACTCTGAAAGGGGTCTCCGGCAATCTGGGTGTGACGGGTGTTCAGCAGGCCGCGCTCGTCTTGGAAGAGGCGTGTGGTGAGGCGTCGCCGGATCCCGAGCGGATCGAGGCGCTTCTGCAACAGGTTGTGCAGGCGCTCACCCCGGTCATCGAGGGATTGCGTCAGCTCGATACCCCCACGGCAGAGGCGTCACCCGAGAGCGCTGCGACCATCGACAAGGATGCGGTCCGTTCGACTCTGGATCGGCTCCAGGCGCTGTTGGAGGATGATGATGTCGCTGCCACTCGCACGATTGATGATCTGGAAGCTCTTCTCAAGGGCGCGCCGCACGCCTCCGGTATTCAGCGTCTGGCCAAACAGGTGAGTCTCTACGATTTTGACAGCGCCTTGGTGGCGTTGGCGGCTCTGAAGTCCGATCTGGAACCCACTCTGGAATCCGCCGGACCACCCGACGCTGAAGCCCCTGCCGTCATCGATCCCGAACAGGTTCGGGAGATCATGGGGAGGGTGCAGATGCTTCTGGAAGACGATGACATCGCAGCCACACAGAGTGTTGAGGAGCTGGTGGAGGCTCTGCACGGCTCCGAGCATCTGACGCAGGCAAAATCCCTGGCGGCGCACGTCTCCGGCTATGATTTCGAGGCTGCCCTGGAGGTTGCCGCTGCATTGAGAGAGGCGCTTGATCTCTCGTAATAACCGGTGAGAACTGCCGGTTGGATGCTCTCCCTATCGTGAAAGGTGCGCGAAGGGGGGCGCGGTTTCCAAGCGGTTGTCGGCGATGCCGGTGCCGATGGTGAAGTGGTAGAGCGTTTGGAATCGAAGCGCTTCAATACCCAATCGCGTATGAAAGAGATCGTCGAAAAAGCAGCCGATGCCCGTTCCCTGATAACCGGCTGCTTCCGCCTCCAGGTAGAGGATCTGACCCACCGCTCCGGCCTCTTCATGCAGCCGTCGATAGATCCAGGCTCCACCCGTGAGCGATGAATCGAACTCCGCCAGCATGCCCAGTGAAAACGCGCCATCCGCTGCGATATCCTGATTGCAAGAGACCATGCGTGCAAAATCGTGCTCATCCCCGACACTCAAGCGGTAGAGAGGGAGATGATCCGGGGCCTCCTGGACGCTCTTCCACAGGAAGTCCGGGCGCAGTGCCTGTTTGAGATCGTCCAGTACCGCCGGGTTTCGAATCAGAACATAGAGTCCGGGGGTCACCCCTTGCACGCGATGCACCATGAGCAGAGGGTGAATCCGGGTAGTGTCGGTGAAGAGATCCCATGGAGAGACGCCGGGACGGGGGATAAGAGCATCCAGAATTCGGAAAAACGTCGGCATGGGGATGCTGCTCCGGTTGTCATAACGCACCGCACTGCGTCGCTGGCGAATGAGATCGGCGGCACGGAGTCGAGAGGCGCAGGCAAGAGGATGCGGTGACTCTGGAGGTGTGGACGTTTGCAAGGGTAGGGCGGGTTTGATCGCCGCCTCATGGGCGTGACGGATTGCCGTCCACTCTCGCAAGGGTTCCGTGGTAAGACGGCTTGCCTGGCCTCGCCAGACTATGCTTTCGGAGCGGTTTCGCAACGCCTCCTCCAGGGGCTCCGACAGAGGTGTGTCGGCTGCATTGGAGGAGAGTGTCAGCAACAGGCCGGGTCTCTCCTGTTCCGGTGGCAGGGGCAACGGCCACGGTTCGAGACCGAGCAATCGGATAAGATCGTCATCCCCCAGACCATCGGTGAGCGTTGCCCGCCATCCCAGCGCTGCTGCTGCAACACGGAAGGCCATGGCGGCGTGACCGAGATTCAACTGGCAGTATCGAAAAGCGCGCTCGCCATACTTCCAGCTCTCCCGGCCATGAATGGTACTCAACGCGATGCAGAACTGCTCTGGCGGAAAAGCGTCGGACCACGCGGGTTCAGCCACCTCGCCGCGCAACTCCAATCGGTGGAACTCCCCTTCGTAGTGCCAGATGCCTGCCCCCGGACCAACGCCATCCGGTGAGATGAGGTAGCCTTCGGTTGGGTGGAGGTTGCCGCTTGAGGGGTTGCAGCGAACCGCCCACCGTTCACCCATGTAGGATTTCCAGGCCGAGATGGCCAGCGCCAGTTCAAAGAGCGATGCCACGCCCTGTAGATCCATCGGCTGTGGTGTGATGGATTCAGAGTGGTCCAGATCGGCGTAGAGTGTCTTTAACTGGTCGGCCGCCAAAGGAAGATCAATGGATGAGCTGTCCGAAAAACGGCGAAAGGGGTCGGGCTGGTTCTCCCAATCCATATAACCCGGACCAGCGGCATAGCGTCGTGGATGGTGTTTGGTGCGTTGATGGTAGGCGACTATTCTCTCAATAGCATTCATGACGGACTCGCTGTTTCTTGCCACACGTATTCCAACTGACCAGTTGCACGATGATACCACCCATCCAGTCTCGTCCGTTGATCTGTCCTGCGAGAGAGGCCAATCCTGCGAGAGAGGCTTTTGTACGGGAAAGAGAGCTACTCCTCACTCTCTGCAACAGGGTGTTGCGTGGCACTCGGTGTCAGGTGGTTGTCCTGCGGCGCGTTCTCCATCTCATGTTTCGTCGTCTCCAGATCAATCTCCACCTGGGAGGTGATGGGGCCAGCCGTTAGCAGAGGGGAGGCGTCCAGGTGCTCGGCATTCATCATATCCGCCGTGCGCTGAAAGGCGTAGAGAATCTGTGTCTGCTCCCAGTTACGCAGCTCGTTGAACTGGCGAATGAAGCTCTCATGCAGCAGTGGCAGGGCATCGCCGAGCAGGTTGATGGCACTGGGCGTGGCCGTGATATTGACTTGACGCCGGTCACGGGTACTGCGGGTGCGGGTGATCAAACTCTTCTTTTCCAGACGAAGGAGAATATCCGCCACCGTTGCCCGGCTGAGATGCACCCGGCGGCAGATCTCCTGGGCCGTGATGCCGTCGTCGCGCGCCACTTCATGAAGGATCAATGCCTGCGGAGTGGTTAAGCCGTGGCGCTTCTGCAACTGCCGTGAATGGAGATCCACTGCCCGCATGATCTGCCGCAGAGCGATCAAAACCTGTTCACTGATATTCCCTGTTGATTCCGTCATAAATCCCCCTTGTGACAACTGTGTCTATGAGGATGGAATACCTGATGTAGAGGATTCCAGCAACCCGTAGCGCGTAATCATCGGAAAAGGGGAGCGTCAATGGTCGCCACAACTCCCCCGATATCCAGCGATGGAAACGATATTCCAGCCCACCGCTCATCTCTTCGTTAAGACCCCTCCCACACCTTGGAAATCGTCGTTTCGGCAAGAGTGCGTTGTCTCTGTCTGTGTGATTTGTTAGTATACAGACAGTTCAGAGCCGTCCCATTTTCAGGGCGGTTCTCTTCGTTCTATTTTGGCTTTAAGGAGTGGCCTGCTCGCGTGTGTGGTCTTTGTGGTGAAATCAGATGGGATGGAACGCCGGTATACGAGGGCGCCATCGAACGGATGATGGAGGTTCTTGCGCCTAGAGGACCGGAAGCGAGCGGAGTGTTCAGGGTGCACGATCGCATGGTGTTCGGACACCGGCGCCTGAAGATCATGGATCTCGGAGATGGCTCTCACCAACCGATGGTGGATGACGACCTGGGCCTGGGTCTCGTCTTTAACGGTGCCATCTACAATCATCCCGACCTGCGTAACGAGTTGGAAACCATGGGGTATGCCTTTCGGACCCATGGAGATACGGAAGTGCTGCTCAAAGCGTATCATGCGTGGGGCGAATCATTCGTACACAAACTGAAGGGCATGTTCGCCTTTGTCATCTGGAAGCAGGACAGTGGCGAAATGCTTCTGGTGCGGGATCGGTTGGGCATCAAGCCGCTCTACTACAGCCGTCAACCGCACCGTTTCCGCTTTGCCTCGACACTTCCCGCTCTGCTAACCGGCGACGACATCGACACCACCATCGATCCGGTCGCCCTGCATCACTATATGTCCTTCCACGCTGTCGTTCCGGCGCCCCACACCATCATCAAAGGCGTGCGCAAGCTGCCACCGGCTACCATGGTGCGCATCGACGCTGACGGCGGATGGCACGAGACCACCTATTGGCAGATGACCTGCAGCGACCCCGCACACCCATCCGAGCTGGATGAGGAGGGGTGGAAGGATCGACTGGAAACGGAACTGCGCGCCGCCATCTCACGCCGTATGGTGGCCGATGTGCCGGTGGGTGTGCTGCTTTCCGGCGGAGTCGATTCGAGTCTGGTGGTCGGCATGCTGGCAGAAGAGGGGCAGAAGGATCTGCAAACCTTCTCCGTTGGTTTCGAGAGCGTTGGTGGCGAAAAAGGGGACGAGTTCGCCTACTCCGACATCATCGCTCGCCACTACGGTACGCGTCATCACCGCATTGAAGTGCCCTCGCCAAAGGTTCTGGATACCCTTCCCGCATGCATTCAATCCATGTCGGAACCGATGGTCAGCCACGACGTCATCGGTTTCTATCTCCTGTCGCAGACGGTCTCCGAACACATCAAAGTGGTGCAGAGCGGGCAGGGGGCGGATGAGGTGTTTGGTGGCTACAGTTGGTATCCGCCTCTGGCGGGGAGCGCCGATCCGGTGGCCGACTACGCCCGCGTCTTCTTCGACCGAAGCCACGATGAGTATGCCGACATCATGCATCCAAGCCTGGTCGAGTCGGACCACAGCCGCCGGTTGGTTGAAGAGCATTTCGCTCGGGCCGGGGCGATCGATCCGGTGGACAAAGCGCTGCGACTCGACACCACGATCATGTTGGTGGACGATCCGGTCAAACGTGTGGACAACATGACCATGGCCTGGGGTCTGGAGGCCCGGGTGCCGTTTCTCGATCATGAGCTGGTGGAGATGGCCGCTAGCATGCCATCCACTCTCAAAGTGCGCGGCGACGGCAAGTGGGTTCTCAAGGAGGTAGCGCGACGGGTGATTCCTTCGGAGGTGATCGACCGTCCCAAAGGCTATTTTCCCGTTCCAGCGCTCAAGCATCTGCGCGGAGACTATCTGGCCATGGTCAAGGATGCCCTCTACGCACCCGCGGCAAAGCAGCGGGGACTTTTCCAGTCGGCATACGTCGAGCGTCTGTTGGCAGCTCCCAGCGACCATATCACCCCCTTGAAGGGCTCGAAGCTGTGGCAACTGGGTCTGTTGGAGTTGTGGCTCCAGACCCACGGCATCGAGTGATTTCAACGCTCTCCCTTATCCATTCAACCCCGCACTGACAACACCAGAGAATTGAGGTTCACTCCCATGTCCGGACGCTCCGGTCACGCCGACCCCATGGACGTCAATCGCATGCTTTCCCTGAAAAACTGGGGAGATCCACCCGAACATGACGCCGTTGACGAAATGAAG
>JADGBX010000014.1 GCA_015231265.1 Magnetococcales bacterium
TCAACGCCCTGGAGCAGTCAAAAAGCTCTGCTCCAGAAGGTGGGCAGATTTAGATAATTATTAGCCGTGATCGGTATTAGTTGGTGATCAAGCAGGTTGGCATCTCGCCAAGGAACTCCGATGGCCAGACAATCTGACTTTCATTCCCTTACCGGCAGCCTCTCCCGAGTTAAATCCTACGGAGCAGGTCTGGGAGCAACTGCGAGATGATGATCTGTCAAATTGTTGCTTCACTGATTATGAGGACATAGTCGATAGCGCATGCCAAGCTTGGAACAATTTCACTCAACGCCCTGGAGCAGTCAAAAAGCTCTGCTCCAGAAGGTGGGCAGATTTAGATAATTATTAGCCGTGATCGGTATAAAACCGACAGACTTGAAACGCTTGACGAATTTATGGGTATCAAATGTTAGTGATGATGCCATAACCCTTACCTCCTGAAAACAGCATACCATTTCCAGTGATGGGTTGAATCATGAAAGTACAGGGGAAGGAAAAAACAGAGGCAAGAGATGCTCTTAGAAAGAGAAGTGAGCACAAACCGCTACTCATCAATGCAGTTGGCCTTGGCGCGGATCTCTTCCATGGTCGCCCACAGCACGATGTCATCGTTATCGTCTTTAGCGGTGCCGGTGGTATTGTTGTTGTCGTAACCGGTAGCATCGTAGATTCTATCGTCCGCATCGGCAGACACGCTACCAACGGCGGTATCCGTCACACCGCCGGGTCTCTTTTTGTGATCGGTGTTGCGGTAGGAGTTCTCGACGGCATTGAAGCCATTGCTCCAGATGACAAAAGCGACGTTGTCAATCTCAGCAGTAATGGCTGCTGGAGAGACCTCCCTTTCCGTATCTATCTTGATGAAGGCACCATCGGTCCCCCCATTGCCCGCGCTCTCCGGATAATCGTCGTGGGTTCTGTCAAAGAGTGCATCGTTACAGAGCGCATCTTTCTCAGTCAGACGATTATCATAGGCATAGAAGATGGTATTTCCAAAGCCATCGGCATAGCGTGGAATGACTGTCTTGAACTCATCATATTCCGGCAGCTTTTTGTTCGCTACCGCATAACCAATGAGAGCCGCTCGATTGGACTCCATATAGTCGGTATTGTGCACGCGCTTGTTTTGCGAGGGATCAGGGATCAGGTGCACCATCATCGCCAGAAAGGCTCCCATGGCAATCATACCCAGGGAGAGGCCGATCAGACCAAAACCGGCTTCTTTTGAAACTACCCCACCCTGTTTCTTAAACATCCGGCAAAAAGCTGTGTCACTGTCCGTGGTCATGGGACAACCATCCAATTCAAATAGATCGTATCAATACCACCGTTCAAATCAACTGCAGAATGCCAAGTATCTGGAGCAGGTGGCACATCATCCTCCACCATCATTCCAACATAAACCTGTGTCGAATTGGTGGAATAAACATACGGGGCCAGTCTCATTTCCGTAAACCCGCTGCTAGAAACAGGAGTAAGAAACACTTGACTTGGAGATGAAGAAAGGTTGCAAGTGGAAATATCGATGACAGTCCCAACTTCGTTTCCACTGTCTGTCCAAGTTGATCCAGGAGTTGTTGTACCTGAACAAAAATCACTTCCTGATCCAGAGCTCGAAACAAACAGGTCAAAATCCTTGGAAGCCTCATTTCCTGCAGCATCTTTTACGTGCACTGTAAATGAATATGTGTTTGCAGTTGACGATCCAAATGTCGTATCACTGCTATGCTTTGCAATTGGGACATATGGAGTTTGGTCATCACTCACTCCCGTTGCCCATGTTGCACTTCCTTGCGCATTATTGGCACATGTGGCTGTTGTTCCGCCAGAGCCATCATTGCCAAGTCCATCGTTGTAGACGATGGGAACAGGGTTTGAATTGACGTTACTGTCAAGGTAGGAAGCCCCGACATCATCCTGAAACCCTGTGCCGTCATAGTAGTCAAGAAAGAAGCCTGCAATCGTATTGGCAACAGCAGCACCTTCCGTCTCAATGCACCACTGATATGGGGCAACACCACCCTCAATATAGATCCTACTCTCAGAACTACTGCTAGTTTCCAAATATATTTTACCCTCCTTTGCATCCTGAACCCTATCCGTCAGGAAGCGAATGCCTGGGCCACAATCGGCCTTCTCCTTCAGCTCGGCCAGCGTCACCCAGGAGAAGAGGTCATCCATGTAGGAGCCTGAGGTTTGATCGTCGTATTTGGGAACAGTAAAGGTGTAGGGTGTATCAGGTAAAGGTGAATAGGACGCCGTTGACACACCGCCATTATAGAGCGTTGTGTTGCTGTGGTTGCCCTTGGCATCAAATCCGGTACTCCAGATTACAAAGGCGACATTATTGACCGTTGCAGTCTCATTTTTCAGTGGATACTGAACGGAGAGATTGGTTTCATTGACATTGCAGATGTCGGCAACCTCATCCGGATCAGGGTTCTCGTTGTACAGAGTCCCTGAGTAAAGATAGAAAACTCTATTGCTCAGTTCGTCGGTGATATTAGGAACCGCAGACTTAAAACTATCGAGATTGGGAATCTGCCTATTGCTCCCTGAATACCCTTTGACCGTCTCGGCAATCTTCTGGACAGCCACTTCGTTCTTGGCCTTGGAGGACATCTTGGCCGTCGGGGTGTAGACCGAGAGACTGGCGGCGGTGACCAGACCGATGATGATCATCACAAGGGAGAGTTCGACCAGACTGAACCCGGCCTGTCGGCTCACGGATGCTGTTGCAACGGTCACTTGACGCATAATCGGTCACTCCCTGTGCCATCGGTTTCTGATGGTCAACTGAATAATCATATCTTAAAAGTGAGACTTCATGATGACGTACATCACGACTCTCGAGTATATCCTACTTTGATCCCTCACGGCATCAATAAGTTTCCCCAATTCCATCCTCTTCCCCGCTATCAGGCTCCAATAAGCTGATAGAGCGGCATGAACATGGAGAGAAGAAGAACGATAAACACACCACCGCCGATAAAGAGAGCGATGGGCTGGATCAGATCCGAGATGTTCTCGATCAGCTCCGTCAGTTTGCGATCATACTCCTCGGCCGCGTAGTCCAACTGCTCACTGAGCGAACCACTCTGCTCACCAACACCGATCATGCGCACCACGAACGGGGGGAAAATCTCACCGGCTGCAAAGGAGTCGCGCAGACCATTACCTTGTATCAAGCTCTCCCGAACGATCCCCATCTTCTGCTTGTACACCTGATTGGTGAGAGAGCTGTACATGATATCGATACTGGTCATCACATCCACACCGGAGCGCAACATCAGACTGAAATACTCGGTGATGAACGCCAGATTGGAGTTGTTGATGATTGGCCGCAGTATGGGAAGATGCAAGAATATCCAGTGCATATACCATCGAAATCGCAGGTTCTTCTTCATCGTATATTTGATCAAGAAAACAATTGTGACAATCGTTACCAGCACGGAGATGGCATATTCCTGAAGAAAGTCGGAGAGCGCAATCACCGTGATGGTCAACTGGGGCAGCTCCATCTCGAAGCTCTCGAACATATCCATCATCATGGGTACCACCCAGACCAGCCAGAAGGCAGCGGCACCAAAAATGGCAACCAAGGTGATGATGGGATAGCGCAACGCCCGCTTCACACCGGAGCGCATGCGGTCCACTTTAACCATATGTTTGGAGGCGTCCTTAACGGTGAGATCGAGGTTTCCGGTCTCCTCACCGATGCGGAACAGATAGACGATATTCTCTGGAAAAAACCGCTCCCACTTACTGGCTGCTTCGGAGAAATTGGACCCGGTCTCGATCCGGTAGACCATATCCCCGCCTACTTTGGCAATCGTCTGGTTGTCACTGGAAGCGATGGTGTCTTTGACCGCAGGAAGAATCGGGATGCCCGCCTTGAGCATAATGGCAATGTTATTGAGCAGCTCGGCAATGTCGGAAACGGACCAACGATACTCGAAAAACTGGTCGATACGGGCAACGACCTTTCCCAGTTTTTCTGGAAGAGGTTTGACGAAGATGACCGCCGAACCCTGCTGCTCCAGGTAGGTAATGGCAGACATGGCACTATCGAAGGGGAGCTCCATGAGCCCGGTCTTCATCTTGCCCTTCTCGGTAATCACCTTGTAGTGGAAAAAGGCCATGGCCCATCACTCCCCCGCCAACCCATAACGGCTGCTCGGTAACTTGTATAATTGCTCAATAAAAGGAGACTGACACGACCCCCCGGCCCCATGGACATCGTGCCCGTCCTATACACTTCCCACACGCAGAAGAGACGGCATCATCCCGAAAAACAGTCGTCAGTAGCCGAGAACACGCACCACTTCAGCAACGGAGACATCGCCATTCTTAACTTTGGCCACCGCTGAGGCGAACACATCCCGGAAGCCGGTTCTTTTTGCAGTCTTCAGAATCACATCCATCTGCTCATCACGCGCAATCTGTGCCCTGATCTCCCGATTGGGCCGCAGAATCTCATAGATCAGAGTTCGGCCCAAGTGGCCGGTTCCATGACATGCTTCGCACCCCTTACCGCGATAGAGTGCTTCGATGGTCTCGTCACCCAGGTATTTCAACTCCGCAGGGCTGGGTCGATACGCTTCCTTGCAGGTGGGGCAGATCCGCCGCACCAGACGCTGACTCACCACACCGGCCAGCGTATCGGAGAGCATGAACGACGGGATATCCAGCGAACGCAGTCGTGGAATGGCACCGACGGCGGTGTTCGTATGCAGAGTCGAGAGCACCAAATGGCCCGTTTCCGAGGCCGACACCGCCGTGTGCGCCGTCTCACCATCACGAATCTCACCCACGAGGATCACATCGGGATCGTGGCGCAGGAAGAATCGGATAGCGCTGGAAAAGGTGTAGCCCGCTCGGTCGTTGATCTGTGTCTGACGGATGAGCGGAATACGATATTCAATGGGGTTCTCAACAGTAAGCACATGCTTGCGGGTCAAATCCAGCGTTCGCACCGCCGCATAAAGGGTGGTGGTCTTACCGGAACCGGTTGGGCCCGTCAACAGAACAATCCCGAACGGTTCATTGAAGATCTGCTTCAGCCGCTTGATATCTTCTTCGAAAAATCCAAGCTGCTGAAGGCCCATGAAGTCACCTTTGGCCGGCAGCAGACGAATGACGACGTTTTCGCCAAAGGGACAGACCGTTGTCGAAACACGGAAATCGTAGTTGTTGTTGAGGATCACTTCGGAGAAGCTGCCGTCCTGAGGCAACCTCTGCTCGGCGATATCCATGTCGGCTCGCATCTTCAACGTGGTGATCAACCGCTTGAAGGAGAGAGGAAGGGAAAACATGGAACGCATCACGCCATCCACCCGGAAGGCGACACTGATAGTGAGATCCATGGGGCGGATGTGAACGTCCGATGCTCTGTTCTTAACGGCCAACTGGAAAAGATGGCTGATAAAGGTGTCCATGGATCGCACACCATCGGCATCAGCACCAAGCAGTCGAATCTCCTGCTCGATCAACTTTTCGACAGGATTTTCAAGGAAATAGTAGTAGTACTGGACGGAGTTCTGAATCTTACCACGCTCACCCTGGACGATTTTGGCGCGCAATCCCGTCCGCTGATTGACCAGACGCTCCAGACTATCCACATCATCACTGGCGGAAACCACCAGCAACTCGCCATCCCCTTCACGGCGAACCGGGAGAAAGTTGCCGTTGAGGCACATGGTCATGTTGAACAGGCGTAGCGTCGTCTCATCGGGTGCGACCTGATCCACGTCCATGTAGGGACGCTTGTCCTGATCGGCAATGGTGGTCGCAACATCGTACTGAGAGACGAAACCCAATCGTTCCAGAATCTCACCCAGCTTTTCACTGGTCACCTTCTGATCCTGAAGCGCTAGCTGAATATGGCCATCGTTGATCAACCCCTTATCCTGGAGCAGAACACCAATGGGCTTCTTTCTTACCTGTGCACCTTCCATATCCAGCCCCCTATCCACCTGATTGAACTATCGCTCATAACCTGCACACTTACATGAGACTGCTCTATTCTACACTCTCTCGATGCCCGATAGAATCGGCAAAGAGGTTTAAGACGTGTTGACATTCAACCCTAGTAGTTCGTGATCAGCCCCTTCACTGCATACTTGCGCTCCAGAACACTCTTCAACACCTCGGCATCCTCCATATCCTGAAAGGCACCACTGCGCACCACCCACCATGTCGACCTGGAAGCCGAAGAACGAACCGGTTTGATCACTGCAGGAAATCCGTCCCGTACCAAACGGTCTCTCAGAGCGACCGCCAATGACTCTCGATCGAAAGAGGCAACCTGAACCGACAGTGTTGAGGGCCGCCTCGGGGTGCGCTTCTGCTTCTCCTGTACCGGAACAGGCTTGACGCGTTTACGCTTTTGGGGGGCACTGCCAACCGTCGTCGTTTTCCGCCCTTTGGCGGCATGCACCAATCTATAGAGCGTCGTTACATCAGGATAACCGGTCTCCGTCATACCGATTCCCTTCTGAAATGCCGTCAGTGACCGCATGGTGTTGCGCCCGACGTTACCATCCAGAGGAAAACGGTAGTAGCCCAGTTTGGCAAGCAGCTTCTGCAACTTGGTTACTTCGTCGCTCTGCATGCCATAGTAGAAGCGATCCAGCGTGATCGGAGATTTCCAGAAAATGAGTGTCTCTTCCTCTATACCGGTATCAACGCGAAAGAGGTGCTCTCTGTTTTGCGGCTCCTCACCAGGGCGAAGACGTACTAAGGAGAGTCCTTCCTGACGCACGATGCGCTGGGCAATTTCATCAATCCAGCCATCGTCCAACGCTCTGGCAAAGGTGTCGTGATGCTCTTCAAGGCCATACGCTTCAAGGAATGGCCGCAGTCCCGGATAGTTACTTCCCACAACAGCGGGGTTCAAATCGGCTTCTGCGCCAGAACCTTCTCCTCGAACTGCGGCGTTACGCACACGGCGCATCTCATCACGCACCCGCATCATTTCACGCTCTGCCCGTTTACGAGCCTGTTCCGCCTCCTTCAACGCCTTGGCTGACGACGCCTGCATGCGTTTTAGTTCCGCTTCGGCCTCTTCTCGAACAGCACTCTCCTTCTCAAGAGCACGGGCTTCGGCTTCAGCCTGGACACGAGAAAGCTGCTGCTCAGCCCGTCGTCGGATACGTTCCGCCTCTTCCATCGCTTTGGAAGCAGCCTGTTTGACCCGTTCCGCCTCCTCTCGGGCTGTGGACGCTTCCGACAACGCTTTGTCACGTGCCATGTGCGCTTCGGCCAGCGCTTGAGACTGTTTCTGTGCAGTTTGTTGCAACCGTTCAAGAACAGCTTGACGCTTGGCCAAAAACATTTCAGCATTATCACGAGCTTTTCTGGCGCCCTGCAGCACCTCTTCCCGCTTCTGGGCTTCCAGAGCCGCTTTTCGCGCTTCGGCACGCGCTTCGCTGCGCGTCTCTTGACTGGATTGCGACGCAAGAAGCAGTGCTTTGGCTGCCTGACGTTTGGCCAGTGACGCTGCCTCCTCGGCAGCAGCTTGAGCCTCTCGTGCTCTCTCAAGATGCTCTTCTTGGGCGTTCAATTTTGCCAACGCTTCGGCACGCAGGGCTTGAACACGCAGCGCATCCGCTTTGATACGCGCCATCTCTGCCCGAGCCTTCTCCTCCTCCGTTTTTGCCCGGGCAACTTCTGCCTTGGCCTTCTCCTGAGCAACACGGGCTGAGATGGTCTCGGATTTTGCCTGCTCCTTGGCGCGCTTGGCACGAGCAAACTCCGCTTCCGCCTGGGCACGAAGATTCTCAATGCTCACGGCATCGGTCATCGGCAGAGAAACCGGTTTGGAAGAGATCGTCTCTTCATGGGCCGTCGGAGTGTGCAACACACCGTGTTTTTCAAGAAACGACAAGAGATAAGGTCCGGAAACATAGGCTGCACCGGCAAGAATCGCTCCCCCAATCAACCACAGAACAACACCCATAAGTTTGGATGGTGTCCGCTCCCCACCGACTTCGGCTGGCGGGCTGAGCCCCACCTCCTCTGAGATCTCCTGAATCAGAGCCCGGCTCATTTTTGACGTGTTATAAGCGAAGAGACCGTAGAGCGCACGATCCATCAACTTATTGATCAATCGCGGATTACCATCGGTCAATTCATGAATAAGACGGAACGCCCTATCCGGAATCGTGATACCACCATGACCACCGGCGGCGTTAATCTTGAAAAAGGCGTACTGCTTGAGATCATCGAGAGAGAGGGGCTGAACCCGCCCATGTACGACCACTCGGCTCTTGAGCTGCCGTAGCTCATGGCTGTTGAGCTTCTCCTCCAACTCCGGCTGACCCACTAGAAGAATCTGAACCAGTTTTTCGGCATTGGTCTCCAGATTGGAGATCATGCGAATCAGCTCAAGACTGTCTTTGGTAAGGTTTTGCGCATCGTCCACCACAAGAGCACAGTTGATACCCTTGTGGTAACGATCCATCAGGAAATCGTTCAGGACAGAAAGATGCCTCTGGGGAACCGCATCATCCACTTCGATACCAAAATCACGATTGATTTCAGCGAGAAGGTCCAATCCCTGCAGATAGGTATTGAGAACCAGAGCGGTCTCGATCTGCTGCCCTTCCATGATCCGGAGTAGGCGCTGACTGATGGTGGTTTTGCCCAGCCCGACCTCACCGGTCAGAATCATGAACCCCTTACGGGTTTGGATACAGTGCAGAGTCTCTGCGATTAGAGAATCGATACGTGAGGGGAGATAGAAGGAGTCGACATCAGGAGCAACGGGAAAGGGGTTCTTCTGCAACCCCAGGAAGTCGAGATAGGCCTCTCTCTGAGAGGCCATGGCAGCCAGTTCCGAAAAGGTCGCATTTCCGGCAGCAGATGCAGCCGCATCACTCTGTGGGTTGCCCTGTGGCTTTTGAGTCATTGTGCCTCGAAGACCATCCTGATGACATGACGCTAGGCAACGACAGAGGTCGCTGCTGCAAGAGAGAGAAGAGCCTACACCGGATCACCCGTCAGGATCTCAACGTTTTTTTCAATCAATCAACAGAGCCTTTGCCATGAACACGGTGCCCGTGAGGATAAGCGATAAAACCATGAAAATCACAGTGTACAACGCCTTCCAGCCATCTCGGGGGAATACTGAAAATCACACCCACACAGGCCCCTTCCCCGAGCAGGAGGAGAAACGCTTAGAAACCCCTGTGGAAATAGCGCATGACATTGTGCAAACGCTTGTCGCCGGGATGGGTCCTGATCAAGCTACGAATGCGTGTCCGCGCCTCTTCCATTCTATTGGTCTTCATCTCGATCAACGCGAGATTGAATCCCGCTTCAAGATCATCCGGTTTCTTCTTGACTGCCATGGCGAAAAACTGACCGGCACGCGGAATATCCCGTTGTTTCAAGTGCCAGAAACCACGCATTTTTAACAAGAAGAGATTATCTCTCCCTTTGATGCGCTCCAGTTCCGCAAATGCGGACCGAACCGCCTCTACATCTCTGTTGTTCATCGCCAACTTCAGATCCTGCACGCCTCGTGCAACCTCAAGTCTGTTATCTCGAGTCACAACGGTGGGCCTGACCGGCTCTTCAACGGCATCTTCGATATCAGCTTCCGGTATGGCATTATCCACATAAGTCTCTGGCTCGGGCTGAGAGAGACGAATGGGTGAAGGTTCGGGTTTGCTTTTGACTTCAGCGGGAACATCGGGAACTTCCGGCATCACATCATCCTGCATGATATCCGGAAGTGCAGCAAAAAGAGCATCGATATCTGAAGCATCGGAACGAGGTGTGGAGGGTGTTCCGGCCTTCTCCAACATCCCAATCATCGAATCGCCATCAACCGTTCCAGCTGCAGTGGGGACCGACACCTCAGCGAGGTTTGCAGGCGCAGGTTGGGCAGGTGCAGGAGGAGGCACCATGGGCGATTTGGCAGCAGGGAGGTTTCCTAGTGCAGCAGGAGCAATAGCGCCCTTTTGCGGAGACGGAATAGCGACCTTTTGGGAAGGAATTTTCCACGACACGGGTGCCGATTGACCAGCAGGTGCCGATTTAATCGGGGCTTTCTTCGCGACTGCAGTTTCCGACGACGACTCCATATCCGTCAACATCCAGACATACACAGCCCCAGCGACGACAATAAGCCCAAATGCAGCCAGCATCCGCTTCTTGTCGAAGGTCGATTTGATTGAGTCTTCGTCATCCTTCTGGCCCTTCTTCTTACCGGCACCTTGGGCCAAACCCGGCCCAACACCCGCAGAATTAGGAGAGCCTTTCAGATTGCGCAGAGCGCGATAGATGACACTCATAG
The DNA here is from genome assembly GCA_015231265.1 of Magnetococcales bacterium. Lineage (GTDB taxonomy): Bacteria > Pseudomonadota > Magnetococcia > Magnetococcales > JADGBX01 > JADGBX01. The sequence goes on from JADGBX010000014.1 coordinate 10,304, forward strand.
AATCTGTACCCGCAGCATGATGACCAGTTCACTAACGATTTCCGAATTCTGATCCTTGGTGAAAAGACGGCCCAACAGAGGAATCTCCGAAAGAACCGGGACACCCGTTCTGACTTCCGTCCTGTTTTTATCGATCAGGCCACCGATAAACACAGTATCGTTGTTATTGAGGTCCAGAACGGTGCTGATCTCCTTAAGATCAACCTGAGGCAGCGAGACAGCCGTTGTACTGGTACCAACCTGAGTCGGTGTGAGAGTGCTGGCCTGCACGTCACTCTGGATAGGATGAACCACCAGCGAGACCCGCCCTTCGTTGGAGATGAAGGGGATAACACCAAGAATCAAACCATCAAACACCGTTTCTGTCTGCACATCGACACCGGTGGTCGTAGCAGTGTCAGCCACGGTCACTTCCGTCTGTCGGATATAGGCACTGCTGCGTCCGACGCTGATCATGGCCGGTTGACCATGTTTTGCCCGAATACTGGGATTGGAAAGAACCTGAACTTCACCGAACTGCTTGAGCATGTCCAGAGCAACCAACCCGCTCCGTCCTGCCATTGCCAAACCGAATCCGGCAAGGCTGGCAATGGAACCGGTGCTCAGATCCGACGTCGTTGCTGAAGCGAAGTTACCGAGTCCGAAAGCTGGATTCTTAACACCCTGATCACCACTCCCTTTAAACGGGTATTGACCGGAATTGGTTGTGATGGATTGCGCAAGCCCACTTGAAGCGGAAACACTGTTGCGCAACAGCGCCCAATCGACACCGGCTCGAAACTGATCAGTCAGACGAATCTCCATGATCCGCGCTTCAATCAGGATCTGACGACCCAGAATCTCTTTATAACGGTTGATCAGACCGGAGACCGTTTTCAATGCGGACGGTTTGGCTTTGACGTAGAGGGTGCCGGTCATCGAGTTCAGATGATAACTACCACCTCCAGCCGTTACGAGAGGCTGAATAATCTCGGTGATCTTCTGGTAAGGATTGGAAACCGCCGGCCCTTGACCAGAAACATTGAAGGACCCTGTCATGCCACCGATAACATTGTTGGACGACGTAGCAGCACCAAGGACGTCACCACCAACACTGAAGTTGGTGGTCATGTTGGTTTCCATGAAGTCGAGATCGAAGACCGACTCCTGAAACAGCTCGACGCGCAAGACATTATCTTCGACCCGACCATAGAGATCAGCCGTCTGAAGGATCTCGCGGAACACGGTCGATGCTGGCACTTCGCTGAAGCTTACGCTCAGAATTGGCGGATTACTAACCACCTGCGGGTGCAGCAGCAGGTTCATATTGGTCTGCTTGGCAAGCGCCTGCAGCAGATGACGAACATCCGCCTTATCCATCTCCAGTGAGACCAGAATGTCATCCAACGGATCATATTCTGGCTCAACGGGATCGGGGGTCGGTGGTTGATCACCCTGGACCTGCATGTCCCGCGTGATCGTCTGCAGGCGATTGGCTGCGTCCTGTGACCCCTTCGTCAACAGTTCGTGTGGGTTGGTGCGCTTTGGAGAGCTCTCCAACTGCTCAAGATCCCGACGCAGTTCACTTTGGTGATCCTGCAATTTTTTCGACTCATCCATGAGCCGGGCATGAGTTCTCTCAAGACTGGGAGGCGTATTCTCCGGCTCCTTGCCCATGGTTTGGCATCCCGCCAGCAGCGCAACCAACGCTGCTAATCCGCCCATATACCCAAGCAGTCTCATTGCCTCAGTCCCCGGAACCGCACGTCACTATGCCGTATGGCGCGTGCAACACATGAAAAAGAAAACCACATAATCTCCAGGAGGTTACAACACACGGCGACATGATTAAGAGCCACCCCCCAAGATTTCGTTGAAAAGTACACAATTTCAAACGTGATGGCAAGGAACAGCCCTTCTTGCATCCAAGAACGCCCCCTCAGTCACATTATACCATCTCGTATTCACTATCACTAAAAAGAGCCTTCCACCACCTGGATACACCAAAGAGTATGGGAGAGACGTTCTGCGTGATAGAGATAAGCGTTTCAAAGCACTATTCGTACCAATGTAGGTTATTAAATACATCTCACAACAGAATCGCCACCATCCTCATCGACCCACAAAAAAATGCGTGCATGCCCACACTTCAGGAAGCGTCACGAAACTGACAATGCCACAAGCTCAGACACCTCTCAACCGGTATCTCGTCAATGAACCGCCCTCTCTGATGATGAACGCAGCAACAGGCCGTCGAATAGTGACTGGAGGAGATCATAGTGTCTTGAATTCTCCTCCATTTTTTTTCCGGCACTCTTTATCTCTTTATGCTCAATCATCTCCGAGGTCGCCACCCCTACGGAGAGTCGTTTCAGAGACTCCCTTGCGGCAATTACCTCGCTCATGTGCGAACGACGCCCCAAAGAGACAAGCTCTTTCAAGAAACGTTTCGAATCCGCAACATCCCCATTATTCCAGCTCGCATGAGCCAGATGAAACAGTGCATCCACCTTACGACCGAATCGATCTTCCACAAGCACCCGATCGGCCTCTTTCAACACGCCCTCGCTATCCAAGTCACCAAGATGAAAGGCAACGATGGGATAAGGCCAATCGAACTGCTTCAGATACTCGTTCTTCTCTTCAAGGAGTTCCCGCCACTCAAGACCGGCACGCATTCTCGCCAGCACTAACCAGAGATAGGGATAGGGTGACGAGCGCTCAGGGCGCAATCGAACGAACTCTGCAAAATCCCACGCCGCATCATTGTATCTGCCAATGATAAAGTAAACCGTTCCCCGATTATAGCGCGCTTTTGCATTGTTGGGCTCCTGACGAAGCAGCATATCCAAATCATCGATCGATGCCTGATACCGACCGAGGCTTTTTAGCGCAACCGCACGATTATTCAAAACCACCAATCGATCGACCGGATCCAGATCATTACTCTCCAACGCCTGACTAAACCAACGAATAGCGAGAGCAAAATGCCCAGCCCCTGCAGCGATCACCCCCTGCTGCGCACGCTCTGCCCCCGTGGACCAGGCAATCGATGGAACAAGCATCATCACCCACATCGAGACCGCGATCAGACCGTGTTTCATGGCAACCCCAACTCTCCCCCGCGCAGAAGACAACACCGTCCGTTCAAACATCTCGTGCTGTCACAACAACACCGACACACACCAGACCATATGCACGCAGAAATCAAAGCGTGTCCTTGAGGCATGTTGACTTTCGGAGCAGATCCTCGTTTGTGCCTGAAAAAGTATCAGGCAAGACGTGAGCAGTGCGGTTTGGTACACCAAATGAGCGACGAACAACGCAGCATGACGCTTTTCAGTCCGAACCCGACGGGCTTGCGCCATGCCAGCGCGGATATGGGCGGAATGCCAACACGTCTCTAGTTGTACAGACAGCCTTGCTGCTACACAAGCGGGCACACAATAGCATGCTGTTCTTAACATTCTTAGTCACGATTCAACGTCAGAATGGTTCGGACTTGTGTATCCGGCGCTTAATCACTACCCTCTTGAACATGGAAAGCGAACAGGAAGGACCCATCCCCCGCACACTGTTTATCACTGGCGCTAATGATCCCTACTTTACTGTGATCACGTCGTTGCTGATGTCTTTTCGGCTGTTTGAGCCGAATCAGACGCTCATGGTGTGTGATTTCGGCCTCAGCAATGAGCAGTGCCGCTTTCTCTCCAGCCAGGGTATTCTTCTACCGATGCCGACGGACCTTAAGGGGGGGCTTCACCCTTTCTATTACAAGGCTTCCATCTGGAAATATGTCGAGCACATTGATTTCGACAGGCTGGTCTGGATCGATGGGGACTGCTTGATTGCCAATCCCGTCGCCAGAGAGATCAACAAGCACTTCTCTCCCCATATCGCTAAAGGGGCACCATTTATGGGTGCATGCCAGGACTCCGTCGGAACGATTGGCCAGTTCTGCAACAATTTTGATGTCGCCCCGTTTGATAAACTCCTTGACCAACACGGCATCTCCCGAGACCTACCCTACCTCAACAGCGCCGTCTTCATGGTTAACTCCCATGAGATGCTCCGCGAGTGGCACCGTCTGATCTTTGAGATCGAGTCGCATATTCTACATGAACAGAATCTTTTCAATATTCTGACGTACACCCTGTTCGACAGCCCGGAACTGCTGGATAGAAGAATCTGGAACGTCCACGATCTACACCTCAACGACTTGAAGGTAGAGACCGACACCGACGACCCTGCCCTGCCCTATCAAATCCTACTGAACGATGCTCCCGTACAACTTGCGCACGCCACATCTTTTCAGGGACGCGCGGTGACCGCAAAACCCATGCGTATCCCCGTTGGAGATAGAGTCATAGACGGCTATGTCAGAACCACTAAAAACCCACATGTTGCCTATCTTTTTCAGAGCATGATGAGCTACTTCCTGCTCCAAAACAAAGCGGATCTCACTAAATGCGGTGTCTTGAACTGAAACAGACGACACCCTGCTGATCATTGATGCTTAGAAAGCAATCTCCAACATGGTGATATCATCAGCCTGTTCATCGCCGTGCTGATGCTCCTGAACCTCCTCCAGAACCTGCTCCAAGAGACACTCCCGCTCATCCGGCTCCTGTGTCACTATCTCCTCAAGGCGCGCTTGACCGAACATCACCCCTTTGCTGTCATCCGCCTCAATTACACCGTCCGAGTAGGCATAAACCCTGTCCCCGGAATCAAGGGTGATGGATTGAACGGCTTCCTCAGGCATGAGAAGCTCATGAATCCCCAACGGCAGGTGCCGCGATTCAATACGTGTTGCCACACGACCTGCCCGCACAACCAGCATCTCCGGCAAGCCCGCATTGAACAGCCGCAATCGCTTCTCGCTCATACTCACTTCGATAAGACCTGCCGTCAGATAGAAACCGGTCGGCAATTTCAACGTAAGTTTCCGATTCATCTCATCGATGATTTCGAGAAGATCCAGATCCTTGGCGGTCATACTGTAGAAGATATCCGACACCAAAGGGCCGCCGATTGCCGAAGGCAGACCATGCCCGGTAAAATCACCAATCAGAATATGCTGGAGGCCATTGGGACGCTGAGCAGAGAGAAGCAGATCACCCGCCGTCTTCTCAACGGGAGCAAGCAGGAAACGCAGGACACCGGGGTCAAACTGGTCAGAGCTGCGAATCCTGACCAAAATATTTTCGATAAACTTCCTCTCAAATGCCAGTTTATCGCGATGGTGCTTAACATCCTCAAGCGCCTGCTCCAAAGCCTCATCCACCCTCTTACGCTCAACAACACTCGCCAGTGTTCCACTGATGAGAGAAAGAAATCGCTCATACGCCTGTGACCGCACTATCGACCGCTTCAAATGGACACTCAGAACACCGATAAGGCCGTCTGAAGTGATGATCGGCATGCAGTAGTGGCTCTGATCCTCTTCTCTTTTAAAGTGTGTTTGGGCGTTTTCCTCCTGAGATAAGGAGAAAACCAGCGCCTTCCTGGAAGCCGCCTCACCGCACAGACACTGCCCATAAGGCACACGTGCGCATTCAGATCGCACGTCGGCGGGCAGACCCTCCGCGGAGACCAGTCGCAACTTCTCGCTCTCGGTATCATCTTGAAGGAAGAGCGCTCCCTGGGCATCAGCCTCGCGCAGCCATGAGAGCCGTAGTGTCTGGGCCAACGCTTGATCCAGCTGCTCTTGAAGGGGTGCTCCACTCAATGCGAAACGGAGAATCGCTTCCGTAGTATCCTGCACCTCTTGTGACAACCCCTCCATCCAGACCGCCCGCAAACGCCTGATACGAGTCCTCATAAAGAAGAAGGCACCGACAACAACCAGAATCGTTGCAACAAGATAGAAGAAAAGAAACTTCTTATTGATCAGGAAGAGATCATCGGCAACAACATGTGCAGGTCGGATGACGACAAGTTTCCACTGATCCAAATAGGGTTTGAATCCTACGACATCATCGTATGGAGAGAAGAGCGTACCGACACTCTCGATCTCTGCCATACTGCTCACGGGCTCGACAGTTGCGTAGGTCACCAATCCCCCGTCAAAACGTTTCTGTCCATTGCCATGGGGTGCCATCCAGCGCCAAAGAGCCGGATGGCGGATGGCAAATGTCCGATCTCGATTCTTCGACCACATAAACCCCCAGAGGTCGTCATATCTCGGACCGACCATCCAGTAGCCCGTACTATTCAACAGATGGAGTTCACAGCCGACGCATAACTCACGTCCGTCCAATCCACTCAGCAGATTCCGACCTGCATAGTTGAGCACCAACATCCCGATACGCTTGCCATCGATGGCATGCAGCATCATGCCAAAACGGATCACCGGATTGAACGGCAGCTCCACCTTGCCGTACTCGATATTGAGATCAAAAGGGGAGACGTAAACGGCATTGGGGGTCATGCGTTGGACGTTGGAGACGTAATAACGGTTGCTTTTATCCTGAAGCTGATCCTTGGCAACCAGCTCTGTTCTACCCCCCGTACGATTAACACGAACCCGTTCACGCCCGTGCTCGTCCAATAGACGTGCTTGGAGAAAATCTGCCTTGCGATCTGAAAACGCAAAGAGCATCTCTTCAACACCAGCGATAAAGAGGTGATCTCGATTACTGAGGGAGTGCATCAACTGCACCTGACGGGCAAGGACTTGAATATCCGCCATCACTGCATTGAATACACCGATAAGATAGCGTGAATGCACTCGTACAGCACTTCTATCTACTAACTCCATACGCTCCTGATAGCGCGCTGAATCGAAAGCATAGATGGTGAAGAATGCCAGGGAGAGAATGATATAAAACGGGAAAAAAGCCTGAGAAAAATATGCCAGACGCCACTTCTCTTCGTCAGGTGCTTGCAGGTCCTGCACATCGGAATCGCTGTTGTGCATATCCATTTCGCCAGAGTACCCTGGTAGCACCCGCCACACCGCAGGAGAGGAGGGAAAAGAGTCGCGTCACACAAGACCTGAACGGTCGATTTAGTCTCGCGAGATACCACCTGCACGCGTGACCAGTACTCTCCATCTCCAGTTTGACGGAATGCACTGCTGAAAAAAAGCGCGTATTGTCATAGCAGAATGGTAATGTTGTAGGACAGAGTGTCACAGCTCTTGGGAGTTGGCAAGATCCACCCGGGACCCAAGAGCAGAGATTCGCATAGGACTCAACAGCTTGTTGCGTACAACATCAACAACGCTCTTCAATGATCGATGACACATCCTCCACTTACACCCTCGCAAGAAAGGAATCCGGATACAATGCAGACTCGACGAACAGTGCTTATCGGTTGGATCGTTACATTCCTTAGTCTCATGGGAGCCTCCCAGGCCTCCAGTGCACCACCTGTCGTGATCATGGCCGACGGCTTCGGAGATTGCTGTACCCATCGAATGACCACACTGATTGATGGACTGAAATCCATGGGAGCGGTCTTCCCCGCCATTCAGAAGCGTGGACTCAGTGGCGGTTCGTATGGTGATCACGTCAATCCCTGGAACAGCCTGACGGGCACGGATCAGGGTTTTGGCGTCAACATGGATCTGAGTTCCTATCTTTCGGCCAATCCCGAGAGCCTGATGGGAGCGGCATCCAGTTTCATGAATGGAGGCGGGAACAACACCGCCTCACTCCTGCAGCAGAACAAAGAGAAGATCATGCAGGCTGTGCGCAAAGGGAGTGATGACCAGTTCATGACTGAAGTCTCCAGCTATGTTGATAGCTTGCCAAAAGATCAACCGGTGATCCTGATCGGACACAGTTTCGGGGCTGATTCCGTGACAAAAGTCGCCAAAAGAATCAGCCGTCCCATTCTCTTTCTCGGCGCCTTGGATCCTGTCGGAGCTGGTGGAATGCGGCGGATGACCAAGGATCGTGAGATTCCAGGCAATGTGATCTACTTCTATAATCGCTGGCAGGAGAACGAGGTGTTCCCGTTTGATTTTGGGAAATCAGGCGCTTTCGGCCACTGTCGTGCCAAAACATGCGATCAGAAAGAACAGTCCGTCGCCAAAAAGAGCTCAGGAACCCGATCCGGCTCTTCACTGGGTCATATTCCCTTCCCCTCAGACCCGTTCATTCAGCAGGAGATCCTGACTATTATCAAGCAGCTTCTCAGCACAGGATCGGCAAAAAGTGGCAGTAGTTCTTCGGACAGCAACAACAGCCTATCGCCGAAATCTGTGATGGAGAATCTTCCGGCGTCGTTGCCGAAACTCTTCTGAATGAGTAGGGCGTGTCAGACGGCTGTCACCTTGAAGGATCGTTCATCCGCCCGAGAAAAATCACTTGGCCGCTGGAGCGCTGGATGATCATATAGAGGAAGGGATGATCGGCTCGAAAAACGGGTGGCGGAGGAGGAGGGGCTGAATCGGGAGCACAGCCCAATGCCATGAGAATCGCTGTGGCTGCTGCCGCTTCAGCCCCCTCTTCATTCACCTCAACCCTGGTTTTGTGAATCACCTTCGAAATAGAGAGCGATCGGTCGGGGTCCAAGGTGCCGGTAATGCCGGAAAAATCGGCCTGGACATCATCAAACGGCAATGCCATACCCATCTCGATCAGAAGATCAGAAAGCTCCATACTCTCTTCCGTTTTGAAACGGGGCAGAAAGATCTGCACCTCCCTGTTGACCAGACTCCTGCGCCAGTCGGCAACTGCCTCTTCTGAAAGTGCCGCTTCCAGATCGGCAAGCTGGGCGAGGTCTCTGGGCAACAGAAACAGCATGGCATGGTCGGATGGGCTTGGTGGCGCCTCAGACACCATCAACTCCCCACCGTCCAAAACCCCATCTGACCGCTCTTCAGAGGGTGTTCTCAAATCGTCACCGGAGACCGCTTGCGGTTTTCTGACACCATAGACAAGCTCGATGATCTGCATCGACGTCCCTTCGCCGTACAGAACCTCCCGCGTATCCTGCATATAGGTTACCGGAACCGCCTCTGTTCCCACAGCAGGAAAGAAATCACCCTCCTGAGAGCATCCCGGATCAAAAGGCACCATCCACGCCCCTTTGAAATAAAGAGCGTTCACAAGCACAAGGCGGGTCAATGGGGAGAGCATCTCGGGATCGATGATTTCAGGTATGCGTCCCCGTGTCTGTTCCGAGGTCCAACGATTGATCACACCGGCCGCTTCGACCGCCGCCTCCTGGTAATCCACCAGTTCATACTTGGAACCCAGGATATCCCGCACCAGTCGCAAATAACTCTCCCTGGGAGCATCACCGGTCTGCCCCCACAGACTGTTTGCCACACGGTAGGTAAGCCCACATCTCTCCGCGCTCTCGATCATGGAATCTTGAAGCGCACCCACTGCCGCAATTAGACGTGCTTCGGAGAGTTCTGGAAGGGAAAGAATCTGCCGCATCTGTGCTGCAGTCTCGTTTCTGGCTCCCGCCAGGGCCATCGCCAGCGCTGTCACAATACTTGTCGGTGAGATGCACCGACTCTTGGCACTCTCTTGCCGTTGCTGAAACAGACGAAAAGCGAAACTGTTGATAGCATGAATCACAGCCTCTGCATCGGCAGAGAGCTTGCTCTCCCCCATCACGTCTCTTTGGTGAGAAGAGCTCAAGGCCGATGTAAATGGTATGTGCGTTCGCTCCTCCTGTGCATATGTCACAGGCTCGTCGCTTGGAATGGCAATCACTTCATCAGTAGGAACGTGAGACGGAGTATCATCGGCCACTGCATTATCTTTTCTTATCAAACGATTTATCAGTTTTTTCAGCTGACTCTCCACACCCTGCCCCTTTCAACGATATCCAGGAATACTCATCATGAAGAGCCGGGAATAATCCTAAGATGATCATTTTTTTCTTCGTGGAACCCCGCTCAAGTGCACGAACGATGATACACCATTAAATCAACATATTAAGCATAAAATATCTCTCTGACAGCCGCCATCATGGAACGGACAAAACGAGAAATCCAAAAAAACCGGCGCCACTCTAACACAGACCATGGTTGACAGTGAGCAAACGACCCGTATATTAGACAACGCTTTAATTCAGCCTGCGGGCTGGCAAAAACGGTTTTCAGACTCTGGGTCCACAGCCTTTTTCGGGTCTCTTTTAATTAGGCTGCTTGGAGTTGGTCGAATCGGATCCAGATGGAATAGGGAGAGTTCCTGACTCTGGAAACATGGGATCACGGAGCGTGGCTTCATTTGGGGAAATGGCACGCAGGAACGGATCTTGAAACGCTAGGTATCGGAGCTGTTGTCTCCAATACACCGTTTTTTGCAGCCGACGGGCGCACAGCCCTCCTTCATGTCAAGCCAACACGCCACGACAACACAGTTTCACCTACATGCAATGGAGCCGGCATGCACGCCGGGCAGCCATTGAAACCGGGGCACAATACTCCCGTCCGTTGAGTGCAGTGGGAACGGGAAGGTGTACCCGAGCAGCCTGGATCAGTCTAAACAGACCCTTTGGGACGACTGATTCGAAACGCAACAGAATCCTTTTTTGGAGTACGTGCACATGTCCGATATCATCTACACCAAAGTCGACGAAGCACCTGAGCTGGCCAGCGGTTCCTTTCTGCCGATCATCAAGGCCTTCACCAAACCGGCGGGACTCTCCGTCGGCGTCAAGGATATCTCCCTGGCCGGACGCGTCATCGCCACCTTCCCCGAGAAGCTGACCGATGCTCAGAAACAGGCTGATGATCTGGCTGAACTGGGCAAAATGGTCAAGACACCCGAAGCCAATATCATCAAGCTGCCTAATATCAGCGCTTCAATCCCCCAGCTCACCGCCACCATCAAAGAGCTGCAGGATCAGGGATACGATCTGCCCGATTACCCCGAGTCTCCCTCCAATGACGAGGAGAAAGAGATTCAGGCCCGCTACGACTCCATCAAGGGCTCCGCTGTGAACCCGGTGTTGCGTGAAGGCAACTCCGATCGTCGTCCCCCGCAGGCAGTGAAAGAGTTCGCCCGCAAGAACCCCCACAGCATGGGCGCTTGGGCAGCTGACTCCAAGACTCACGTCGCCACCATGGATTCCGGTGACTTCCGCAACAGCGAAAAGTCCACCACCATCGGTGCCGCCGACGTTGGCGACTGCAAGATCGAGTTCATCGGTAAAGACGGTTCCAGCACGGTGCTGAAAGAGGCAACTCCTCTGCTGGAAGGCGAAGTTGTCGATGCCACCCGTATGAGTGTCAATGCTCTGCGCACCTTCATCGCCAAGGAGATCGAGGACTGCAAGAAAGACGGCATCCTCTTCTCCCTGCACATGAAAGCCACCATGATGAAGGTCTCCGACCCCATCATCTTCGGTGTCGTGGTCAGCGTCTTCTTTAAAGATGTCTATGAGAAACACGCCGACACCCTGGCCGACCTGGGCATCAGCCCCAACAACGGTCTCGGTGATCTGGTCAATAAGATCAAGACCCTCCCCGCCGACAAACAGGACGCCATCAACGCCGACCTGAAAAAGGCGATGGATGACGGTCCCGATCTCTACATGGTGAACTCCGACAACGGCATCACCAACCTGCACGTCCCCAGTGACGTGATCATCGACGCCTCCATGCCCGCCGTCATTCGGGCCGGTGGCAAGGGGTGGGACACTGAAGGCAAAACCCGCGATACCAAGTGCGTGATTCCCGACAGCAGCTACTCCGGTGTCTACTCCGCGGTGATCGAAGATTGCAAAAAGAACGGCGCCTACGATCCCACCACCATGGGCAGCATCCCCAACGTCGGCCTGATGGCCAAAAAAGCCGAAGAGTACGGTTCGCACCCGCAGACTTTCCAGGCGGCCGCCGACGGCACCATGCGCGTCACCTCCGCAGCCGGCAACACCCTGCTTGAGCATGATGTGGAAGAGGGCGACATCTGGCGCATGTGCATGACCAAAGATGCCCCGATTCAGGACTGGGTGAAACTGGCCGTCAATCGTGCCCGTGCCAGCGGCGCCCACGCCGTCTTCTGGCTCAACAAGGATCGTGCCCACGATGCCCAGCTCATCACCAAGCTGGACACCTATCTGAAGGACCACGACACCAGTGGCCTGACCATTCTTGTCAAAGCCCCCATCGACGCCTGCGAGTACTCCATTGCCCGCATGCGTGAAGGCAAAGACACCATCTCCTGCACCGGCAACGTGCTGCGTGACTATCTCACCGACCTCTTCCCCATCCTTGAGGTGGGTACCAGCGCCAAGATGCTCTCCATCGTGCCGCTGATGAAGGGTGGTGGTCTCTTCGAAACCGGTGCAGGTGGTTCTGCTCCCAAGCACGTGCAGCAGTTTGTGGCCGAGGGCCATCTGCGTTGGGACTCCCTGGGTGAGTTTGCCGCACTCGGCGCCTCCCTGGAGCACCTGAGCGACCGTACCGGCAACGCCAAGGCCAAACTGCTGGGTAAGACTCTGGATAAAGCGACCGAGAACGTTCTGATCAACAATCAGTCCCCCGGCCGCAAGGTCCACCAGCTCGACAACAAGGGCAGCCACTTCCACATTGCCAAGTACTGGGCGCAGGAACTGGCTAATCAAGATGAAGATGCTGGCCTGAAAGCCCATTTTGCTCCAATCGCTGAGAAGCTGGCAGCCAATGAAGCCAAAATCATTGAGGAGCTTGATTCCATCCAAGGCAGCCCCGTTGATATCGGTGGGTACTTCCACCCCGACCCGGCCAAAGTGGCTGCTGCTCAGCGTTGCAGCGCAACTCTGAACAGCATCATCGACGGCTGATTCCTAGCTGTTTCATAAACAGGTGATCAAGAACTGATACGATCTGATCCTCTGTTGTCGGAAAAAAAGCGGTCCCGGTTGAACTCCGGGGCCGCTTTTTGCGTCTTAGGCTGCGTACCACTCATAACAACAAGATCCGATTAGCGGACAGATGGACATGAAGGAGAAAACCGTGCCTAACGGTGCTGAAAAGGGCTTTCTGTGGAAGAAATTCAATACTCTGAAAATCTTTGAAAAAATGATCTGCCTGGTGTTCCAGGTGATTCTGCTTTTCATCATCCTTGGCCTGCTTGTAGGAACAGCCAAACTGGTCCTGCAACTGGGCAATGTGATTCTGGACGGTCATCTGGCCAGCCACTTCCTGCATCTGATCTCGGACGTTCTCACTCTCTTTGTTCTGATCGAACTCTCCCGCTCACTGGTTGATTACTTCAGCACCAACCGACTTCGCCTCACCTTTATCGTCGATGCAGGCATTGTCTTTGTGCTGCGAGAGATTATGATCAAGCTGTTTGAACACAAGATCACCAACGAGCAGATATACGCCTTAGGCACACTTCTGCTGATTCTCGGGGTATTGAGAACATCGGCGGTAGTGGTCTTTCAACGTGAGAAGCAGATGACCGAAGCATCAGGAACAAAAGCAAAGGTGGAGAATCAGTGCCCGGTGTTAAAGGAAGCGTGATGGGGCAAAACAGGGATTGTACGGGGTAGGAGGTTCACAACTAGGGCGTGTCCTCAATGAGAACGAATCAGCGTTTGTGACTGAAAATACAGCAGGCAATGCGTGAGGAGCGCGGTTTGGCACGGCCAAAGAAGCGACAAACAACGCAGCATGGTGCATTTACAGGCCAAACCCGAAAGGCAGGCGGCACGCCAGCGCGGTTTCGGGCTCATTGAGGACACGCTCTAAGTAACCTGGAGGTGGTCCATGATCGTTGGTGTCGTTAGAGAGATCCGTGCGGATGAATCCCGCGTCGCCCTCACTCCCGCAGGGGTGGCATCTCTGATCCAACGAGGCCACCAAGTACTGGTGGAACAGGAAGCTGGTGTGGCCAGCGGGTTTCCCGACACCCTCTACCAACTCCAAGGGGCCGAAATAGTGGCCACTGCCAAAGAGGTGTTCCACACTGCCGAGATGATCGTCAAAGTGAAGGAGCCTCAACCCGAGGAGTTCGGGTTGCTTCGCAAAGGACAGATTCTCTTCACCTTCCTCCACTTGGCATCCTCATTGGAATTGACTCGGGGGGTGCTGGATTCCGGCTGTATCGCCATCGCCTACGAGACCATTGAAGATACTCAAGGGAACCACCCCTTGTTAACACCCATGTCCGAGATCGCAGGACGTATGGCCGTTCAACAGGGAGCCCGTTTTTTGGAACGCCCTGCCGGCGGCATCGGTATCCTGCTGGGAGGTGTTCCCGGCGTCGCACCAGCTTCTGTTGTTGTCTTGGGAGGGGGGTCCGTCGGCAGTGAAGCAGCTCGCATTGCTGCTGGTATGGGCGCATCGGTCACCCTGCTGGATATTGATCTGCAACGCCTGCGTTCACTGGAATACACCCTTCCGGCCAACGTCACCACGCTCCACTCCAATCCCTCGACAGTGCGCCAGGTAATCCCCACAGCCCATCTGGTGATCAGTGGTGTCCTTCTGCCCGGAAAGCGTTCGCCCCATCTGATCGATCGTGCCCTGCTGAAACAGATGCGCCCTGGAGCGGTTATCGTCGATGTTGCTATCGACCAGGGAGGATCGGTGGAGACATCTCGCCCCACCAGTCACGCCTCTCCCACCTTTGTCGAAGAGGGCGTGATCCACTACTGTGTTCCCAACATGCCGGGAGCTCTTCCGGCAACAGCAACACACGCCCTGACCCAGGCGACTCTGTCCCATATCATCACCCTAGCCGATGAGGGGTTCGTGGGAGCGCTGGGCAAGGATCCCTGCCTGCGCCCGGGAGTTGCCGTCATGAATGGTGAGATCACCTGTCGTGGAGTGGCCGAAGCTTTCGATCTCACCTATGTTACTCTTGAGGATGCGCTCGGAACCCACACTTGACCACACAGGAACGCATTAATGAGCATTGAATTGTGGCTCACATACGTCATGACGCTCTTGGTATTCTTCGTGACGCCCGGCCCCAGTCACCTCTTGATGCTCTCCAACAGCCTGAGTCACGGTTACAAGCAAGCCAGATTCACGGCATGGGGTGACCTCACGGCCAACACACTCCAGATTATCGTCGCTGGTTCCGGTATGGTAGGAGTCGTTTATGCTTCACAAGAGGCCTTTATCCTCCTCAAATGGGCCGGTGTCGCCTATCTAATCTATCTGGCTGTTCTAAAGTGGAGAAGCGCGTCACCCCCCTCCCCGGCACTACACAAAGGCTTTTATTACAGTACGAGCCGACGACTCCTCTTCATGCAGGGGTTTCTAACCTCTGCTGCCAACCCGAAGGCTGTGGTATTCTTTGCGGCACTCTTTCCGCAGTTCCTCACTCCCGGCTCGGATCTATTTCTACAGATCACGCTTCTCGGTTTTACCTATATCGTGATGGATGGCCTATTCCTGCTCTTCTATGGCCGCTGTGCTGATTGGTTTTCACACTGCATGAAACAGCAAACACACGCGCTCTTGTCTCGACTCTCGGCACTCTGTCTGCTGGCAACGGCTGGGTTTCTGGCAGTACGAGGATTGGAAGAGTAGACACTCTTGGATCATTGGACATATCCAAGAGAAACCGAACAACCGAAGACTCTATCCTTCACAAATCACGCGATTCCTTCCCGCCTCTTTGGATCTATAGAGACAGGCATCAGCCTGTTCTATAGCGGATGCCGGTGCATCCTCCGGTTTTGGATCGATGAATGCACAGCCAACACTGATGGTGACAACCTCTCCTGACGGAGACGCTTCATGGGGGATAGCCAACGCCATGACCGATTGCCGTAACCCTTCCGCTACCTGACAGGCCCCTTCCTGATCGGTTCTCGGCAGCAGGGCCACGAACTCTTCGCCTCCATAACGGGCGACCAGATCGATATCCCGTTTGATAGCGTCTGATAGTGCTTGAGCAACCGCACGTAAACAGTGATCTCCTTCCTGGTGACCGTAGTGGTCGTTGAACAGTTTGAAGTGGTCCACATCCATCATGATCAGAGAGAAGCCCCTCTTCTCACGAATACTGCGATGCCATTCACTCTTCAGGGTACTCTCAAAGCGACGACGGTTCGCTATTCCGGTCAATCCATCCTGAAAACTCATGGACTCCAGACGCTCTCTGTAACGCTTCAGAGTGAGCTGGTTCTCCACCCGCATTTTGACAACACCCGGGCGAACCGGTTTGGGAATGAAGTCGGACGCTCCCAGTTCCAGACCAATAACCTCTTCCTTTTCGCCATCCATCGCGGTGACGAAGATCACGGGGATCTCTTTGGTATCCTCGGACCCCTTCAGACGACGGCACACCTCAAACCCATCCATCTCCGGCATATCGACATCCAAGAGCACCAGATCCGGCGGATCTTCATGGCACGCTTTCAGCGCATCAAGACCATTGGTGGCAAAGGTGACCTCATGCTCCTCACCAAGTGCCTCATAGAGTACTTGGATATTGGTCGGCATATCATCAACAAGGAGAATTTTTCCCGAGCATTTTTCGTCCATGTCTCTCTTTACTTTTCATTTTTGTTGTCCAGAAACACATCGATGCGACGTATCGCTTCCGGATAATCCAGCCGGGCAACTGCTGCTTTCAGTTGTTCAGCCTCGTCCCCAAAACCACCTGCATGAAGATTCTGCATGAGTTTTTCAAGCAGTGTCGCCGCCTTCATATCGTTTCGCTCAAGTGCAGTGCGAAGAGCAACGATTCCGTCCTGATCAAGAGAGTGGTGTACACTCTCACTTTTTCCGGTGTTTAATGCCTCACTCTGCTCCTCTGGCACGATTATCTTGGCTGCACTCTGCAACGCGATGTTCAATGCTTGATCAAAGTGTTGCAACGCTTCACCGAACGCCTGTGAATCATCGGATTTCAAGATCTTCTCAAGATGTGTCGAAGCGCGATTGAGTGTCATCGCCCCTAAATTTCCGGAAAGCCCTTTTACACCATGCACCAAACTTGCGGCACGCTCCATCTCCTTCTGTGCGATGAGAGAAGAGAGCTGTTCCGATGTGCCGGAGTGGTCATTGACGAATGCTGAAAGCAGTGTTTTGTAGAGCCGCTCCTTGCCATTGATCCGTGCAAGACCGGCTGTAATATCTAACCCTGGCAGAGAATCGGGCAAGTGGTGAGACCGGGCCTGTCCCAGAACACCTTCTGCATCACTCTTCACCTCAGGGTGTTTCTCGACAAATTGCCTCTTCTCCTCCTCACTTTTTGCTGGAATCAGAGTCTCTAACACTCTAAAGAGAGTCGTCACATCAATCGGTTTAGCAATGTGATCGCACATTCCGACCGCCTGGCACTTATCGACATCATGGCGCATGGCATTGGCGGTCATCGCCACAATCGGTGTGGTGAAACTCTGATCATCTGCCAGAAGCCTCTTCGTTGCTTCGTACCCATCCATGACCGGCATCTGGATATCCATCAAAATCAAGTCATAGGGTCTTTCACTGCGCTCTGCAACACGCTCCAGGGCAACCTGACCGTTTTCAGCCAACACTACACTGATATTGGCCCCTTCCAGAATCTCCTGTGCCACCTGCTGATTGATGCGATTATCTTCCACCAACAGAACTTCTGCTCCAAGAAAACGGTCGAGATCTGGAGAGAGGTCTCCACTCTTGCTCGCCCACGACCACTGGCTTCTCCCCGGCTCGTCCTGCAACGCATCTGGGTTAAAGGCACGCATAATACCGTTCAACAGAGTCGACGGTGTCACCGGTTTAGTCAGGAAGGTATCAACCCCCCCCAACTCAACCTGCTCCCGCATCTCCTCCCGTCCATAAGCTGAGACCATGATGCAGGCAGATGGCGTGGCGATTTCCGGATGATCCTGAATGTGTTGAATTGCGGTCAACCCATCCATGCCGGGCATCTTCCAATCCATGCAGATCACCTCGATGGGATCTTCCCCGGATAGGCTCCGTTGTTCAAGAAGAGCGATCGCCTCCTCACCCGATGAGGCTCCCAACGGCCTGAACGACATGATACGGAGGAAATTACACAGTATCTCCCGGGCCGTTGCATTATCGTCCACCACAAGAACCTGTTTGCCGATCATGGAACCCTCGGGCAATCGACACCAAGCCCCCTCATCCTCCGCACGCTTGAACCAGGCACTGAAACGAAACACCGATCCCTCGCCAGGGGTACTCTCTACAGAGATCTCACCATCCATCAACTCCACCAGTTGACGACAAATCGCCAATCCTAATCCTGTACCGCCAAAACGCCGCGTGGTGGAGGTGTCGGCCTGGTTGAACGCCTGAAACAGTTGGCTCTGCTGCTCGGTGCTCAACCCGATCCCGGTATCTCGCACACTGAACAGCAGCTTGTTAGCCGTCTCATTCTCTTCAATTTGATCAACGGAAACCACCACTTCACCCACCTGGGTAAACTTGACGGCATTGGTGGCAAGATTGATGAGGATCTGCCCCAATCGGAATGGATCACCAACCATGTAACGGGGAACGCGGTCACACACATCGACCAGAAACTCCAACCCCTTCTCTTCAGCCCGAACCAAGACGATAGTCGTCAAATGCTCCAACACCTCTTCCAAGGAGAAGTCGGTCTCTTCAATCTCCAGTTTTCCCGACTCGATCTTTGAGAAGTCGAGGATATCGTTGATCACTCCCAACAGTCCCTGGGCAGAGGCGTTCATCTTGGTCACGTAGTCGGACTGTTTTGCGGAGAGTTGTGTATTGCCCAATAGATGGCCCAAGCCGATCACGGCATTCAACGGGGTACGAATTTCGTGACTCATATTGGCGAGGAAATCGGACTTTGCCTGGTTGGCGGACTCGGCATCCTCTTTTGCCAACAGTAAACGATGATCGAGGTTCCTTCTTTGAATCAGCCCCGCCAGAGCCGTCGTCACCGTCTTCAGATACTCCTCGGCAGCGCTCTCGCGTTGCTGTCCCGGTTTCAGATAACAGACAAGGACACCCAGCAGAATCTCACCCGCCATGATCGGTACATTGTAGTGACCGTGGTCCTGCATATCTTCAAAGCGGGTTGAGTGGTGTTCATCGACACACGCCGCATGAACCATCTCTCTTTTCAGAGCAGCTTCTCCACAGAGACACTCCCCCAAGGCAACCGTCCGGCAGCGGGTCTTAATCTCAGCATGCAAGCCCTTCTCTGCTGCCAGATGCAGGAGTTCGTGCTCTTTGTCATACAGGAATATCCCTCCATCCCCCGTATGTGAGAAGAGGTCGGTCTGAAGAATAAGATCCAGGGAACGCCTGAGTTGAAGGGACATCTCCTCATGTTCAAGCCCCATCTGCAAGAGGCTGTTGATCACCTGCTGGACCTTCTCATTGCGTTTGCTGAGCGTGATATCGGTAATGGTGCCGACATAACCGACCACCTCACCGTTATCGCTCTCCTGGGAAATGGCATTGCCGAGAACCCATGTCTCATTGCCATCCGGGTCACAGAAACGATACTCCTCCTGGAACAGCTCGCCGTTCGTGACCGACTGTTGCCATGCATCATAGATCCGCTGTCTATCATCCCGATGAATCGCTTCGGACCACCCATCCCCCCTGGCCTGTTCCAGTGTCATACCGGCAACATCCAGCCACTTCTGGTTGGTATAGGTGCACCGTCCGTCACGATCGGTCTGAAACACTCCGACAGGTGCCAATGACGCAAGAGCAGTGAAGCGATCCAAACTGTCCTGAAGCGCCTTCTCCATCTCCACCCTTTTGGAAATATCCTGTACGGTTCCAACCATGCGTACCGGCTCGCCTGCTTCGTCACAGTACACTTTCCCCATCTCATAGACGGTTCGCATAGTGCCATCAGGACGGACAATTCTGTGTTGAATCGTATAGGGTTTATCCGGATTCTGCATCGTCCGTGCAGTTGCCACTTTGACCAATTCCTGGTCATCGGGATGAACACTATTCAGAAACGACTCCAGTGTCGGCTCCCACTCGGCTTCATCCAATCCAAAGATTCGATAGATCTCCGACGACCAGGAAATGGTCCCGGAATAGATATCCCAATCCCAGTTACCGATGGTGGCGATCCGTTGCGCCTCTTCGAGGCTGTCTCGACTCGCTTCCAGCTCGTGGGTCCTCTCTCGGATCATCCGTTCCAGATCCTGATTCAACTCTTCAAGGGCCATCTCCGCCAATTTACGTTCGGTCACGAGATGGTGGCCGACGACGATTCCGGTCGTTTCTCCCTGAAGACGATTGGCAGAGAGAACAAACCAACGCTGCTCATTGAGAGAGTGGCAGGCATACTCCACCCGAAAATGTGTCGCTTTTTCTTCCAGAATCTCGCTGAAACCCTCCAGAACCTGGACCGCCATACCACAATCAGACCCTGTTGCGTCATGACAGACATCCAGATAGTTGACACCGATCCACTCCTGTTCCGTCAGACAGGGAGATCCATTTTCAACACCGAATGATACCCAGGAGCGGTTGGCGGCGATGATCGCCCCCTCCTGATCCAACACCACGATATTGGCATCCATGGAGTCCAGAACGGAGCGGATAAGATCCTGACTCTGTTTGAGCGATTGAGTACGCTCCTTAACCCTGAGTTCCAACTGCTGGATATTCTCCTGCAGTGCCATCTCCAACAGACGCCGACGCATACTCATCCCCGAATAGAACCAGGCAATGATGGCGATGACCGAGGCAAGCAGAAGCCCGAACAGACTCACTGCAAAGCGAAATGAGGAGAGTTGAACCCGCACCATACCGGATGGTACTTGAGAGATCAGAAGCAACTCGGGCCACCCCTTACCCTCATTGCAATAGGCTGTAATAACCCCTTCTCTCAATCCGGGCTGGCTATTCACCAGGGCATGAATGAATACACCGTCATCCGTCTCTACAACACCAGCATCCAACCGCTTCACGCTCTTCCAAACCTCCGGATGAAAGCGTAACAGGCGGTGATCCCTCTTCTCGGGAAACATGAAACCCCACAACCGATCCATCACCGGACCGTAGAGCCAATAGCCATCCCCATTCAACAGCATCAGGTCGCCATTCAACCGATCTGCCTGATCCCGCATATACGACAACAAGCTCGACCCCAGAATGTTGACAACGAGCACGCCCTGCTTCTGACCAAACGCATCAAAAACCGGTGTTGCCATGCGCATCACCGGCTTCTTGGGGAGTTCGATATCACCATTTTCGATATTGAGATCAAGAGGGGAGATATAGATCTCCCCACGGTTCAAAAGGAAGGTTTTGGAAAAATAGTAACGATTGGCCTTATTCTGGAGATGCTCTTCCGGCACGAGCTCTATCTTTCCACTATTATAGTTGACTCGAAACAGCTCTTTTCCGGATGGATCCAACAGACGAATTTGATCAAAATAGCGTTTGTGTCTCATAAATGCCGACGCATCACTGAACAGACGCTCGAGTCGGACGGTAGGCATTTTGAAAAAATGGATGAACTCCTCCTGTTCCGAGAGGGACATCACATCTCCAGCAACAGCGTTGAGCTGCTGACTCAATATACTGCCAATGATATTCAGCTCCATGGCATCATTGGCAACAATGCTCTCCTGGCGGGTGTTCTCCTCCGAAGTGTAAATGGAAAAGAGCAGGATTTCACACGGAAGCGCCAGGGCGAGAAAGATCCCGATGAAGTGCATCGCTCTGGGACTGGTTATCTCCTTGTTTACTGAGCCGCCCATGACCGCGTGCCCGTGTGGATGGATGGCATCATCATGCCGCTGAACATCCTGCAACAACCAGATACTCAATGCCGGTCCGGCTATGATGGACAAGAGCGTGGCGTCTATTACGGTATCCAGCAGAGGGGAGAACCCCAACTTCAACAGATCCATCGTCAGCATCAAAGGAAACTCGGCCGCACAAATCACGATGACACAGCGTATGAGCACTGTCCCCAGCGTAATCGTTCTCTCCTTCAACACTCTAGGTAGAACACGGGAGATGATAAGAGCACAGACCAAAGCAACAGTAGAACTGTCAAGAAACGCCTCAACCCAGGGATTGACATGCCGAAACCCAACCCCATGGATCAAGGCCATCATCAAACATTCCGCCAACCAGACAATTGCCATGATTATGGCAGTCAATGAGCGAAACGGCAGCGCGTTAGTATGCGTATTCATGAATTGAGATTTCAAACCAATGCGTAGTGATTCATAGTATTCCCCAACACTCCGAGCCTGGCTAGAGTGTCCAGTATGTATGATACGGGAAACAACGAGATCGATCCATCTGATTCAAGATACTTTTATTTCACAATAAACCATGTTAAACCTTTCTGTACTCATTGTGTCATCGTCTTGCAGCCACAAGACCGCATACCTCAGAAGTTAGGGCGTGTCCTCAATTAGGACGAAATCGCGTTTGTGCCTGAAAATGCAGCAGGCAAGGCGTGAGGAGCGTGGTTTGGCACGGCCAAATGAGCGACGAACAACGCAGCATGGTGCGTTGTCAGGCCAAACCCGAAGGGCTGGCGGTACGCAGGCGCGGTTTTGGGCTAATTGAGGACACGCCCTAGTTTTTTCTACTGAGAATCCGTGATGCCATTCTTATGGATCATTTCTGAAACCAGGAAACATCTCTTCCCACTCGTCACTCGAGTCATGCTCCTGGTTTTTGTTGCGCCTCTCTTTCTGTACGCCTCCCCGGCCTTCTCTGCAGACAGGGTGGAAGAGCCACGACACAACGACCGCCATCCATTTCAAATCAGCATCAAGATCAAGGAACCGGTACACAACGAAGCGGGCACAGGTTTTGCTGATCTGATTCTGAAAGAGGCGTTTAGACGTATTGGCAGGGAGGTGAATCTCTTCTACCTGCCCGCAGCGCGCGGTATTCGCAATGTCAAGACGGGCATTGATGATGGCTTCTTTCCGGGCATCATTGAACTGGAGGAGAAACACCCGGATCTGATCCGCATCTCAGAAAGTGTGGGGGGAGCCAAAATCGTATTGGTTCATCATAATGCAGCAGGACCATTTGAGATCACGGAGTGGCATGATCTGAAACCTTACCGTATCGGGCGCATCCTTGGTTGGAACTCAATCATGACAATCGTTCCGGAAGGCACTGAGGTCATCGCTGTAGAGAATTTCGCTCAACTGGTCTCCATGCTCCGAAAAGGGCGTCTGGATATAGCCTTTGTCGGTCATTGGATGTTTCGCCTGTTCACGGAAAAACACGCAATCGATGATATCGCCTACTTGGAGCACCCGGTTAAACATGTCAAAGGCTATCTCTACGTCAACAAGAAACACGCAGAACTGAACGCTCCGCTCTCACAAGCACTTAAAGAGTTGAAGAAAGAGGGGTTTCTTTCTAGAGCAATACAACAAAGCCTTAAATAGAGACCTCTTCAGATCTCTCTGATGTCCGGAAAACGCATAACGACGGAAGTCCCCCTCCTCTCCGTTGTCTCCATAAAGATCTCACCACCCAGCGTCTCGGCAATCAATTTCGAAGAGTAGGTACCAAGACCCGTACCATTGGGTTTGCCCGTTGTCGCATATTTATCAAAAAAATGCTCTCGAATACTCTCGGCAACCAGCGTCGGATTATGGACTCCAATCTCAATTGGCGCAGTAGAATTCCCTAACTGACCAGACTGCATGGTAATGGTAATCTCACTGTTAATCGGTTCAGCTTCTACGGCATTTTTGATCAAGTTGGCCATCATGGAATAGAAGAGCAACTCCTCACCCTCAACATAAAAGGAGTCACCTCGCTTCCATACAGCTCCATCAATAAACAGACGGGCGGTACGGTTCTGGTGCTCTTCAAGAATGCGTTGTACCACAGGGACGATATCCACCCGTTTGGGGTCCAACACATACTGACCCATTTCCATCTTTAACATATCCAACGACCGGTTGATCATTTCAAGCATCTGATACCCGGCCCGCTCCTGAAGGTGCAGAAGATCCTTATGTTCCTGATCGAGGGAAGCCTCTTCCAGAAGCAGGTTTGCAACACCAAGAATACCGTTGAGTGGCGCTTTGAGATCGTGACGGGAAATCTGCTCCATCGTCTCGCGAAGTTTCAACATCTTCTCCAGCTCCGCATTGCGGGCACCCAACGATTTCAACGCCTTCTTCAACCGCATTTGCGTTCTCACCCGAGCAAGGATGATGGAAGGACGCAAAGGCTTGGCGATATAGTCAACAGCACCCAGGCTCAACCCCTTCTGCTCATCCTCCTCTTCAGTCAATGCCGTAATGAAAATAATGGGAATATCCCGAGTCTCAGGATTCGCCTTCAACTGCCGACACACCTGATAGCCATCCATGCCGGGCATCTGAATATCCAGCAGCACCATGTCGGGTCGTGGATCTGCAACCGCTCTCTCGAGTGCTTGCTCTCCATTCAGCGCGACCTTGATGAGATAGTCGTCCTTGAGAATATCGTTCAACACATTGATATTCAGGCGCTCATCATCAACAATCATGATCCTCTGTTTTCGATAAGACATCGACTCTCTCCGGCCAACACTCACTGCACTCTTTCGCAATCCAGGGCTGATAATCCTCTACGCCACCCCATCACTTTCCGTAAACTACGATAAAGAACACCATCACACTAGGGCGTGTCCTCAATTAGAACGAATCCGCGTTTGTGACTGAAAATGCAGCAGGCAAGGCGTGAAGAACGCGGTTTGGCACGGCCAAATGAGCGACGAACAACGCAGCATGGTGC
>JADGBX010000150.1 GCA_015231265.1 Magnetococcales bacterium
TTGCTCCCAAAGTCGCTCCCGTAAGATTGACAATGGTACCTAACAGAGGCCCGAACAGCGCCCCACCGGCCACTGTCAACACAGACCCAGGCAGAAACAGAACCGCTGCCAACGCATAGGCCAACATGAAGATGATCGGCCCCCAGGCTCCGAAACCGCCGACCCACGCTTCCAGGACTTCCGGCGTCAGAGAGTCACGGTGTATAACACCCCAGGCGATCCCCCCCACCAGCAGAAGAACCATACCGATACGGACCACACGTCCCCCCATACTCTACCCCTAATCTGTGATACTGCTCTGGAAAGGATGAAAAGAGTTGCATCCAGCCGATCCATGATACAGGCTTTGCCACGGGATTGCGCCACTTATTGCTCACCGAATTCTCCCCCTTTTGCATGGATGCCGACCGCCGATGAATGACTCAGCCCCTCAAGAGACCGGTGAGCCTGAAGCACTATCACCTGACATGGAAACCTTCATCCCGGAATCGGATCTCGGTGACCATCGCCGCCCTATTCCCGGCCGCACCCCTACAGCAGCCACTGATGGCAGCCCTTGCTGGCATCCTGAGGATCTGGAACCCCTGCTTTCCAGAAAAGGGTGGAAGAAACGTCATCGACGTCTACAGCCGAAGACCGATCCAGCAGCGGTCATTGAACGTGAAGGACAACGTATTCGCCTGTTTGGAGAGAGCCAGACCATCAGTGAAGAGGCGTATCTGGTCCATCACAAAGCAACCATGCAGCGCCGTATTCAAGAGTGGGAGAAACGGTGGGCAGGCTACTCCCAGCGCGTTCAGGGTTTCCTGACGCAATTCGGTGAGACGGACGATCCCGTTGTCGTCGAGACCGAACTCCACATTCTCAATGATGAATGGACACGTCTTTCTGATCAGCACGAAAGTCTCTCCTCCGCTGCACGTAAGCTGGATCTTGCCATCATTCAACTGGATGATGACGCCCTCTACGATGCAGTAGATCACTCTCTGCAACTCCGCTTTCATCACCTTCTGAAAGAGTGCCCAGAAGAGAACCACCCCCTTGCCCACGAGGTTCATCAACGCCTGCGCGATCGTGAAGGAGATGAGATAGGCCACATGTGGTCCTATTGGGAGTTTTTCGGTCGTTTTTTCAAAACACTGGAGATCTCGATCTTCGAACGCGACGTCGCAGAAGCAACACGCATTCATGACTTTCACACCCTCTTTGCTGCCCGCAAACAGTTTCGCCATTTCACGCTCTATCTAGGCCCAACCAATTCCGGAAAAACCTATCAAGCTCTGCAGAAACTGAAAGCTGCCAAAACCGGCGTCTATCTAGCACCACTGCGCCTATTGGCTCTTGAAGTAGCCGAAACGTTGAATGAAGCGGGCGTGCCCTGTGACATGATCACCGGTGAAGAGCGGATCATTACGGAAGGGGCACAGCACATTGCCAGCACGGTAGAGATGCTCCATCTCAACACGCCTTATGATGTGGCCGTGATCGATGAGGCCCAGATGTTGGGCGATGCCGATAGGGGATGGGCCTGGACCCAGGCTATCCTCGGCGTTCAGGCTGAAGAGGTGTGTGTCATTGCCGCCCCTGAAGCCCTACCGGTTCTGGAGAAATTGCTGAAACTGACCGGAGACCCTTATGAAGTCGTCAACCTGGAACGCCTCTCTCCCCTTAAAATGATGCAGAAGCCGGTGCGTGACTTTTCGGAGATCGAACCGGGCACCGCAGTCATCGCCTTTTCACGCGCCGCAGTACTCGGTCTGAAACGGGATATCGAACGGGAAACCGGCAAGCCGGTCGCCGTACTCTATGGGGCGCTACCTCCAGAAGTGAGACGGAGACAGGCCCACCGTTTCGCCAGCGGTGAAGCCCCCTATCTGGCTGCCTCGGATGCTATCGGTATGGGATTGAACCTGCCGATCCGAACCATTCTCTTCTCCCAGGACAGCAAGTTCTACAACCGCACCAACCATCCCCTCACCCCCATGGAGGTGCGACAGATCGCAGGGCGTGCGGGGCGCTTCGGGAAGAATGAGATCGGCTTTGTCGGTACTTTCCGCATTCCCTTAAAGAACATACGAACCGCCTTCAACAGAGCCCCCGCCACCATTACCCGCGCTCACCTCGCGCCCAATCTCGGCCACCTTCTGGCCATTGCCGATATTCAGGAGCGCAGACGGCCCCAGTTGGCTCGGTTGTTGACACTCTTTGCCCGGGCCGTCAAACCCGACCCCACTATTTACAAAGTCTCCGACCTTGAAGATCAAACCGTTCTTGCCCGCATCACCGATCGTCAGAAACGGCTTGAACTCTCCACACGCTTCTCCCTCTCTGCCGCCCCCGTTCCTCTGCGAGCCGGTGCGGCGGTGAGCGCCTACGAGATGATGGTGACCGCTCTGGCCCGCGACAAACGGCTCTCCCTTGAAAAGGTGCTTGCCCTCTCTGCTCAAGGGTATGGGCGTTTCCGGCTGGAACAGTTGGAGACCGATGTTCGCATCATCAATCTCTACGGCTGGCTCCACTATCGCTTTCCGGAGACTTTCCCCGATATTGAAGAGACCGCTGCCCTGCGCAGAACCATGAATCAAGAGATCGATTCTCTTCTAACGAAAAGCAAAGATCGCAAGGAAGAGGGATTCGTCTGCGGCAAGTGTGGTGTTCCCCTGAACAAGAAGTATCCGGAACGGACACTCTGCCCAGGCTGTTTTGCAAAACGCTCCAGAGGCGGCCAGAGACGGCGGGGCCCGGGGTTCCGACGCAACAGTGGCAGGGGTAGAGGCGGACGGGGAGGAAGGGGAGGACGGAGTCGATAACGTCGATAGAACCCGTCTACTCCTTCCGCTCCAAGCTCTCCTTGATTTCGATCAATACTGCATGATCGGTTTCACTGCCAGCTCGTTGCCTGAGAATACCATTCGCCTCCTTCTCATGGCGCAGACGCTGTTCACCCAGGCCCCATGCAGCATGAATCCGCACCAGGGCTTCCGGGTGATCCATAAGATGGTTCAAGGCATCAAGGGCCCCTTTTCCGACCATATTTCCCAGAGCTACGGCAAGATTACGCTGAAAACGGACCCATCCGGTCCTCTTCACTGGCGTCTGTCGGAATAGAGCCCGAAAACCGGCATCATCCAACTTCACAAGATCTGGAAGAGGTAGGGATTCCAGCTCTTCACGCTTCTGGAATGCGTTATGAGCAGCCTCCTGAGCGAAACGATTCCACGGACAAACGGCAACACAATCATCACACCCAAACAGCCGATTACGCATGGCACGACGCATGGGTCTCGGGATCACTCCCTTTGCCTCAATGGTCCAGTAGGCCAAACAACGACGGGAATCGAGAACATAGCGATCATCTATAGCCCGCGTGGGACATGCATCCAGACACCGGCGACAGGTACCGCAGTGATCCTTCTCAACAGGGTCGGGAGAGAACGGCAGGTTGAGAAACATCTCCCCCAGATAGAGCCAACAACCATACTGCCGCGTGACCAACATGGTGTTGCGCCCCAGCCACCCCATGCCGGAATTCCCCGCAAGAGGACGCTCAAGAACCGGGGCTGTATCGACAAAGAGTCGCCCTTCCAGGGACCACTCCGGCATCCTCTGTTGAAGTGCCCCCTTCAACCATACCACCAGCCGTTTCATCCCCTTCTTAAAGACATCATGGTAGTCACGGTGACAGGCATACGGGGAGATCACACCCCATTTCGAACGTGCTCTCCCGGCAGCATCTTCTCCAGAGAGCCGCTCCAACGGGCACTCTTGTGGAGCATCATTGATACCGAGAACCAGTATCGACCCCAATCCCGTCATCAAAGAGGCCGGTACGGCCCTCTTCTGCTGGTTCTTCTCCATCCACACCATCTCTCCATGGTGCCCTTCATCCAACCAGGTTTTGAGCGCCTCCGCATGGGGGGGAGGCTCCGGTGGGGCAAAATGCGCCACATCGAACCCCTCCTCCAGCGCCCGCTGTCGCAAGGACTCTTTCAGAGTCTCCCATCTATTGTTACCATCTTGCATTTTCTGTGCTCTTTCGGGCCTGTTGTGAAGGTGCAGAGTGAGACGGCGACACATCGCCTGAACACGACACGAACAACACGCTCTTTTAATCGTGGAGAACCCTATGTCTTCGTCCGCCTCCCCCGTTGCTCTGGAGCCCCTTTATGAACTCTCCGATCAGGAACTGGACAGCCGTATACAGGCTGCCAAAGATCGCCTGGGCACGCGAATGGTGATTCTCGGACACCACTATCAGCGGGAAGAGGTGTACAAGTTCGCTGACCTCACCGGAGACTCCCTGAAGCTTTCCCGTCTGGCTTCGGAACGCCCTGATGCAGAGTATATCGTCTTCTGCGGTGTTCATTTCATGGCTGAAGTGGCGGATATTCTCTCTGCGTCCAAACAGACAGCCATTCTACCCGATATGGCAGCCGGCTGCTCCATGGCCGATATGGCGGATCTGCCTGCCGTCAACGCCGCCTGGGCGGAGATCGGCACTGTGATCGATGTGGAATCCACCGTGACGCCCATCACCTACGTCAACTCCACCGCCGATCTCAAAGCGTTTTGCGGCGAACATGGCGGCACGGTCTGCACCTCTTCCAACGCTAAATTCGTCCTGGAGTGGGCATTCAAACAGCGCGAGAAGGTGCTCTTCTTCCCTGATCAACATCTGGGACGCAACACCGCCTTCGACTTGGGTATCTCTCTGGATGAGATGGTGGTGTGGGATCCGGCACAAGCCAACGGCGGCCTCACCGCCGATCAGATCAGAGAGGCAAAGGTTATTCTCTGGTATGGCTACTGCTCCGTCCATCAGGGTTTTTTACCAGAGCACGTAGACATGTTCCGCAACAAAGTTCCTGAAATCAAAGTGGTCGTGCATCCGGAGAGCATGTTCGAGGTGTGTCAGAAAGCGGATGAACTGGGCTCCACGGAGAAGATCCAACAGGTGGTGCGCGACTCAGCCAGCGGCTCCAAATGGGTGATCGGAACGGAGTTCAATCTGGTCAATCGCCTCAAACACGAGATGCCGGACAAGGAGATTTACTATCTGAATCCCACCGTGTGCATGTGTTCCACCATGTTCCGTATCGATCCCCAGCATCTCCTCTGGACCTTGGAGAATCTGGAGCACGACCATGTTGTCAATCCCATCCGGGTCCCGGAAAAAGAGGCGGAACTGGCTCGGGTTGCGCTGGATCGCATGCTTGCAATCATGTAACCTGTCCTCCTTGTTCATCATGCAACCGGAATGGATCTCTTGGTCATGAACGCCGTGGAGGATCACAATACACTGCTGGAGAAGGCGATCACCCTGGCGGTGACCCATCATAATGGTCAGCGGGACAAAGCTGGTGCCCCTTATGTAATGCATCCACTGCGACTGATGATGCAGTTTCAGGACGCACACCTCCGCATGGTCGCCGTACTGCACGATGTGGTGGAAGATACACCGGTAACGCTGGATGATCTGCGGAGAGACGGTTTTCCCGAAACAGTGATCGTGGCTGTGGACGCCCTCTCCCATCGGGAAGGGGAGAGTCGTGCACGCTATCTGGAACGAGTACGTTCCAACAGCATGGCGCTTCGGGTCAAACTGGCCGATCTGGAAGATAACATGGATCTGCGCCGAATCTCCGAACCCAACGACTGGGACTGGAAACGCATGGCCCGCTACCGCAAAACCTGGGAGATGCTGAAACAGGAGTATCGGAAACGATTTCACGACTCCGAACCGCGCTCTGACAGCGGATAGTTCACGATCAGAGCCCGACAAAGGATGGAGAGAGGAAGCAGGATGAGCTACAAGGTCTTCCGTGATGCCGTCCATAATATGATCACCCTACACAGTGGCGACGATCGGCTGACGACCGATCCCGTGGACTGGGGTGACTCCCTGATTCTCGATCTCATCGATACACCAGAGATGCAGCGCCTACGGCGCATCGGTCAACTGGGCCCTGCTTACCGCGTCTACCCTTCGGCAGAACACTCCCGCTTCTCCCATGCCCTGGGTGTCCTCCATCTGAGCAAGCGCATTCTCTCCCACCTCATCACTCTGGAACCCCATCTTTTCGACCGCCGAGAAATCGCACAGATCAAAGCAGCCGCCCTGCTGCATGACATCGGCCACGGCCCCTACTCCCACGCCTTCGAACAGCTCCACCCAAAACTCCCGGATCATGAAACCTGGAGCTGGCGCATCGTTGCCGGCGATACCGGTGTTGGCCGAACACTGCGCAGCTTCTGCCATCGTCACGGTCTGGATGAAGCGTCGTTCTTCAAAGGACTGGGCGGCATGCTGGGTATGGAACCCAGCGAGGGTGTGATCCATATTGGCCGTCAGATCATCTCCAGTCAGTTGGATGCCGACCGCATGGACTATCTGCTGCGAGATGCCCACTTCTCCGGCGTCTCCTATGGTCGGTTCGATCTAGAGTGGCTGCTCCACAGTCTGGCACTGCGCAGTGTGGAGGGCATTCCCAGACTCTGTGTCGATCTCTCCAAGGGACCAGCCGCTCTGGAAAGCTATCTTTTTGCCCGAGACGACATGTACCGTCAGGTTTACGACCATAAGACCGTCCGAGGGTTCGAAGTGCTGATGCTGCATCTGTTCATGGCCGTGGAGAACGGCTGGAAAACCACTGGAGAACTACCACCCGGAACCCCGTCGGAAATGGGACGGTTCCTGAAACAGCTTTTTTCCGACACCCCCTCTGACCTGGAGACGGAAGCCTATCTGCATCTGGATGATACCGTTGTCAACTATGCGATTCAGCACTGGTTGCGCATCTTACCGGAGACGGATCCGGCCTGGGGTGATCTACGCTGGAAGTGCGCCCTCTTCATTCAGCGCCGTCCCCTCTATCGACGCCTCTACTGGCGCTCTGTCAGTGATTCCGACACGGGAACAACGGACATCATCTCCGACCCCGCCATCACCGATGCTCTGGCACGGATCGTCAACCAGCAAGGTGAGCGCTCCATCCCCCTGCATGACATCACCGGCAACCCCCTCGATCAACAGGCACCTCTTCGCCAAGTCGCCCATGTGGACCGCCTGGAACGAGCCGCCTATTCACAGTTGCACTACCCTGGGCAGCAGACCGATTCCATCACGGTCATCGACGCTACAGGTTCCATTGGCCGTGCCGAGCGATTCTCGGAAAGAATTCGCCTGCTGGGCAGCGGTACACGACATCAGGCAAGACTATTTGTCGATCCACGGGCAGAACGCTCCGTCATTCAGATTATTCGGGAACAGTTCACCCATCCAGAATGGCAATTGGCCGAGGAATTCACCTGATGTTCCTTGCCCTAATCATTGTGATGGCCCTACTTGGAGAGGTAGTGATGCAGAGCCCTGTCGCACTGGAGCCCGGCCAGATCATCCAGACAGAAACAAGAACACCACTTACCGAGCCGGAGTTGGTTCATGCCCTGGCACAACAGCGAGTCGTCCTGACCGGTGAACAGCACGACAACCCTGACCATCATCGGATCCAATACCGACTGATCGACGGTTTACACCATC
>JADGBX010000151.1 GCA_015231265.1 Magnetococcales bacterium
GAGTGCCAGCGAAGAGGGGCGTGCCTCACGTTGTAGAGTGTGGACGGTCTGCCGAAGCTCCGTCACCGTAGAGAAGAGTGCCCAGACGGTGCGTCTCGGCCCGAGACGGTCGATAAGATCACTGAGAACCGTGCCGCTCTGCCATCCGGGCGGTGTCTGAACCGTCACCACCGGTTGGGAGACCATACGGTCGAAAAGAGCGGTGAGCAGGCGGGTTCGGCTGGCTGTTCTCTGCTGGGGTTTGGGTTCTCCCTGACCGGTGTGCAACCAGCGATTGAGACGGCGGAAATCGTTGGTTTCCAGACGATCCAGATCCCGCCCGCGGAGTGAGAAGAGCCTTGGTAGTCTGTCGAGGCTTTTCGGCAACTCGTCGGCATTTGTGATCAGGATGCGTCCCGAGAACGCTTCCGTAGCCTCCAGGAATTGCTTATACGCCTTGGGTTTGATCGGTGTTCGATCCGGTGAATGGATTACCAGCCACGCCCACGCCTCACCGCTGTGGGCGATGGCGACGCCGTGAATCAGAGAGAGAATCTCCTGTTGTCCGGACTCCTTGCGGATCTTCGTCACAACCTGTGGAGAGAGGGCCGTAGTGGCATGCGCTTCGCGGAAAAAGGGAGCGTGGTGGATCGTCAAAAGTGCCTCGGCAAGTACTTCCAACACCAGCGTTGCCGTCAGACTATCGGTCTCACTCTCCGGTAGCGAAGAGGGGGTTTCCTTTTCTGTTCCTGGGCCGACGGTGAGGGCCGGTTCCGTGAAGAAGTGGTCGAGGCGTGATTCCAGTTCCGCGAAAGAGGTAAGACCGGTCAACAGACCGGTGGCGAGTATCTGCGGCGTGCGTTGGTGGCGTTGGCTCATGCCGTCTGGGTTCAATCCTGTACGCGGAGCGGGTTGGTGGTGTGTGGTGCATTCATCGGAAAGACACCTCGGATGATATCAGCGTGGCGTCGAATCGGGAAGACCACCGTCAACGGGAATGGTCGCACCGGTGGTGGGAGTCTGGCGGGTAGCGAAGAAGAGCACAGCGTTGGCCACATGTTCAGAGGTGACACGCATCTTCAGCAGATTTCTGTTCTGGTAGTAGGTCTCCAGTCCCTGTTCATCCAGACCGCGGGCTTTCATGCGGTCGGGGCCCACTTCGGCCCAGAGACCGGAGCGGCGGGCACCATCGGAGAAGACCCCATCCGGCGAGACCATGTTTACGCGCACATCCATCGATGCGAACTCCAGGCTGGCGATGCGCGCCAGTTGGTGGGAGGCAGCCTTGGTGGCACTGTAGGCACCGAAACTGGCGCCGGGGCAGAAGACGTTCTTGGTGGAGATCACCACCACATCGCCGCCACTGTTCTGGGTTTTGAACAGGCGGGCAGTTTCGGAGAGGACCAGAAGGGTTCCATCGACGTTCACCCGCTCCAGGGTGCGGAAGCGCTCGACATCCATATCCGCCAGAGAGGAGACGTGGGCCAGTCCGGCATTGATCACGACAAGATCAAGACCACCCCAGGTGCCGATTATCTCTTTGAACGCCCAGGAGACACTCTTGGTTTCAGTCACATCCATGGGGACGCCGATGATGCGCCCGGGATGCTCCTTTTCGAGATCCTTGGCCAGACTCTTGAGAGCGTCACCGGGTAGATCGGTGGCGGCAACGTGGCACCCCTTCTCCAGAAGAGAGCGGCAGATACCCGAACCTATGGCGCCGGCCGCCCCGGTGACCAGAGCAACTTGACGGCCCAGAGGAGCGACGGTGCGCGCGGCCAGTTTCGCTTGTTGCTGAGGGTAGTACTCCATGTCGAACAGATGCTCTTCGGAGAGTCCCTGATAGCGGCCACTCTCGGCGATGGCCCGTTTGACCTGAATCGTCTGACGGACGATATCGCGGGTGATGGCGGCGTCTTGCACCGTCTCTCCGACACAGACGATACCGATGCCTGGGATGGCGATCACGCGAGGGCGTGGATCACGGGGGGTCTCTCCTGGTGGCATGCGTTCAGCGTGGCGGGCAATGTAGTTGGTGTGCTGCTCGGCGTAGTGGGTCAGAGCCTCTTCGATGGCCTCGGGATTTTCGAGCCAGAGCGCCGTGTGGCGGGTACGGATGATGTGGTCGGAGGTGAGGGGAGCGGCGGTGAGCAGCGCTTTCGCTTCATCAGTGTGGATGAACTCCAGAGTCTCCGCATCGGTCATGGGCAGCAGAATGAAGCGCTCCTTGGGCCGGTCCGGGCTTTCGGAGGGGAGGGCCAGAGCGCCGCGCAGGGCAGGGGCTAAGGCACGGTAGCGCTCCTCGCTGCGGGCTTCGCTGGTCTCTCGATTCTGGATCAGAGAAGTTTTCGTCAGGTTTTCAATGTGCTCGATGGCACGGCTCACCAAGGCGACGGTCTGTTCATAGCTCTTCTCGGCGCTTTTGCCCCAGGTGATCAAACCGTGATGCATCAACACCATACCTCGGCTTTCTGGAGCGTTGTCATACGCCTGGGCAACGGCTCGCGCCAGAGAAAAACCGGGTTTTACATAGTCGAGCACGATCACATCCTCACCCAGCGCCTGACGGGTGATCTCGGCGCCATCTGGGCGATTGGTGAGCGCGAGAATGGCGTCGGCATGGGTGTGATCGATGAATTTCGCCGGTAGAAAGGCGTGCATCAACGCCTCGATGGAGGGGGTGGCCGCATCGGCGTGCAGCCGTTTGGTCAGGAGAAGATTCACCATGGCGCTCTCGGAAAGCTGCTCCAGGGAGCGGGCCTTTTTCAACGCCTCCAGATCCAGGGCGGTGTGGCCTTCCGGTTCGATGCGGGCCAGATCGTGCCCCGAGCCCTTGACGCAGAGCACCGGAATGGTCTCACCGAAGGGGTCGGTCATGGTGGTTTTTACCGATGTGTTGCCGCCGCCGTGCAGCACGAGAGTGGGTTCCTGACCGATGAGGCGGCTGGCGTAGGTGCGAATCGCCAGATCGCTGCCGTGCTCGGATGCGTAGTGGGCGTGAAAGGCGTCGGCCTGGGTGTTGGACCAGCGGTGTGTCATGGTTCGTAACCTGATAAACGGAGTCGGGACGTCATTCAGCGGCTGGGAGGGGCTCTGAGCACTCCGATCAGCATGACGCCGTGACGGCGCTACGCTGCGCGGAGTGCTTGGTTTCTCGTGGTGGGATCAACCCGCAGCGTTCTTGAGGGTCTCGTAGAGCTCGAACGCCTCTTTCGGCGGCATATCCTCATGCACCACCTTACGTACCGCCTGAATCATGGCGGCAGGAGCATCGGACTGGAAGATGTTGCGGCCCATATCGACGCCGGATGCACCCTGTTGAATAGCGTTGTGAGCCATGGTGAGGGCATCCAGTTCAGGCAGTTTCTTGCCGCCGGCGATGACGATGGGCACCGGGCAGGAGGCGGTGACGGTTTCGAAGTCGTCCACGTAGTAGGTTTTGACATAGGCGCAGCCCAGTTCGGCACACATACGGGTGGCGAGGCGCATGTACTTCGCGTCGCGCACCATGTCACGACCGACGGCGGTTACGCTCAGCACCGGCATTCCGTAGCGGTTACCGGCATCCACCAGACGGGTCATGTTGTTGACCGATTGCGTCTCGTACTCACCGCCAATGAACACCTGAACAGCCACGGCGGAGGCGTTGACACGCAGGGCATCTTCCATGTTGACGGCGATGTGCTCGTTGGACATCTCCTTCAGAATGCTCGGTCCACCACTGGCGCGCAGGACGATGCCACGGGTGTAACTCGGCGGTGTCATGGAGCGCAGAACACCTCGGGTACACATCAGAGTGTCGGCGTAGCCCAGGAGGGGGTTGATGCGGATATCGATGCGCTCCAGGCCGGTGGTGGGGCCCATGAAGTAGCCGTGATCCACGGCAAGCATCACCGTTCGGTCCGATTGGGCATCGAAGATGTTGGAGAGACGGTTCTTCATGCCCCAGTCCAGGGAGTTGCACCCTTTGAGGGTAAACACCTCATTCTCCTGAGGGGTGTCCAGATGGTAGTTGTGGCTATCTTTCATGCCTTCGGTATCGGCCATGGGATCGATCCTGTCGCGTGTCTGTAATGGAGTGGCTGAAAACTGAGGTTGCGACACTCACAAGAGCCCCGCATTCAGGAATGATAGGAGTCCTGGAGGAGGGTGGCAAGCCCGCATTTGCCGCCGCTTGATTGTTGGCCACGGTATGGACGTTCACTCCCGTGTGGCCTGGAGTAGCCTCTGGGCGTTGCTTCCCATCACCTGCCATGTGAGGCAGCGCGGGCCGCCGCCCATGGTGCACACCCCTTGAGTGGGCACGGGAACCACTGTTTTCTCGGTGTGGCTACGCACGATATTGAGGACAGTCTTGTCCAAGCTGTTGCCGTACTGGGGCAGATAGATGGTGCGGTCGGTGACCACGGCGTTGACGTAGATACCGCAGGCGGAGCTGAAGCTCTTGTCATAGCTGGTATCGGCCCAGAG
This sequence comes from Magnetococcales bacterium, assembly GCA_015231265.1. Lineage (GTDB taxonomy): Bacteria > Pseudomonadota > Magnetococcia > Magnetococcales > JADGBX01 > JADGBX01. The sequence goes on from JADGBX010000151.1 coordinate 4,450, forward strand.
GGCGGGGATCTCGATCGGAGTGATCTCGGGGAACGCCCGCTTTAATTCTGCATGAATCCGGCTGCGCAGCGGCTCGTCGTAGCGATTGACGAACAGGGTGTTCCTATCGGTGAACATCACCATGCCGTCGGCGTGGGCCAATCCCTCCGGGTCGTCGTTGGGGATGATGGCCACGTGGGTCATCCTGAGTACCTGTCGCAGTTTGCGAAGACCCTGCGCATGAGTGAGGTCGTTGTCTTCAAGAAAGCGGTCGGAGACGATCACCCTGTCGTGGCCGTTGCTGACCAGATTACCGCCATCGAGAATCAGGTCGGTGGTGCGGAAGCGCAGGCCGTTCTCCCGTGCCATCTCTCTGAAGCGATCTTGAACCACCCGGGCCGCGTCAGCATCCCCTGCCTGGGCCGCGGGTGCATAGCGAAACTGCACCGGGTGACGCGGCGTCACGGTGGTGTAGTCTCTGGCCCAGATATCCTCCATGGGGTGGAGGAGAAGGTAACGTTCGGGAATCTCCTCGGTTAAGCGGTCATACCCCTCTTCATCGGTGAGGATCATGAGTGTGTCGTTTTGCAGGATCTGTTTGGCGTAGTGGATCTGAAAGGTAAGAATCTGCTCACGGAAACGGGCATAGTAGGGATCATCGGCCCGGGGAGCGGAGAGCACCAGAAGCTGTGCGTCGGTGTCGGCCATGGTCGGGGTTCCGAACAGCAGGGTGAAGGGGAGAAGAAGAGTAGTAAGCAGATTTCGCATGGTGATCATGGCGGTCTCTTGAGTCGTTATGAGCGACACAGGGTTCTCAAATTATCAATGGTTGGCAAAGGTGCGACCGATGCGGCCCTCGGTGAACGTGACCACGGCGTAGCGCTCGGCTGGCTGTCCGGGAATCTCCATACCCGGTGATCCGACCGGCATGCCCGGAGCAGCAATGCCGTCGATGGCAGGCTTCTCCTTGAGCATGCGTCGGATATCCTCTGCAGGCACGTGCCCTTCCACTACATACTCCCCAAACTGAGCCGTGTGGCAGGAGGCGGCCTCGTCGGGCACACCGAGACGCTGCTTGATTGGCGATACATCTGCAATATCTTTCACCTCCACGGAGAATCCTTCCCTCTCCAGATGCTCAATCCAACCGGTGCAACAGCCGCACGATGGTGATTTATAGACCGTGGCATCCATCATCGCTTGGGGTGTGTTGGGAAAGAGCAGCCAACCGACTCCTATCGCCACCAGCAACACGGCTACCATCGCACCCAGTTTCATGGTCGAGCGCTTTTCAGAGGGAGGTGTCGGATCTGGTGAAGGGGTGTCGGCCATCTTAATGAGCGTCTTTCAATGAAATGGGTGGCTGCAGACAGAGGTCGTGGGGTGTGCCACTCCAGTGTGCACCATTCGGTTGATGATCAGAAATGAAAAATACCGGCTCTAGGGTATGAAACGGTAACAGGAGAGAGTGAGTACCGTTGATAACAAAGGACTTTTATGTCGTTCCGTGTGAGTAGATGACGAAATGCCCGGAAACTGATCGATACGAGCAAACCATGCTTACGGCTCTTTCTCATCGTGGGATAACCACCGATCGCCAGTCAGTCGCATACCTATGGCTCCCAACGGCGCTGTTACCAATATGGAGAGGACAGCCACGGCAAGCATAATCCCACCCCCCCCCCATGCCCGCTTCCAGAGGGGCTGCCCCGATTGCGGCTTGAACGGTCGCTTTCGGTAGATAGGCGACAATGCAGAACATCCGCTCCCGGCGATTGAGTTCGGTCCCCATCAGCGAGAACCAGGTTCCGATACTGCGGGCGGCCAGACCGGCCATAATCACCTGGAGCCCACCCAAACCAGCTTCCATCGCCACGTTGAGATCGACCTGCGCCCCCACCAGCGAGAAAAGGAGAATCTCGGCAAAGAACCACACCTCCGTCAACCGGGCAGAGATAGTGTTGGCCCGCTGCCGCTCTTTGCTCAGCAGTACGAATCCCACCGCCATAACCGCCAGCAGTGACGACAACGCAATGCTATCCCGCAAAGTCTGCTCGAGCCCGGTTAACAATATGGCCATGGAGATGATGATCAGCACCATCTTGGTGGGTCTGGGACGGTAGTAGTTGAAAAGGTAATTGCTCAGAAGACCCACGACAAGTCCGGCACCGATGCCGAGAATGACCGATTCCGGGATCTCCCACAATCGTTCCCATCCGCCGGTTTCGGCATTGCCGAGGCCCAACCCGAGAAGAATCGAAAAGACCACGATCGCCGAGACGTCGTTGAGCGACGACGCGCCCAGAATCATGGTGGGAATCCCTTTGGCAGTGCCCAATCTCCTCTGACTGAAATCCAGCATGAACGGCACGACAACTGCCGGTGACACCGCTGCCAGAATCGCTCCCAGCACCGCCGCCTCCATAGTGGTAATTCCCAGCAGGGGTGGCGCCACCAAGGTGATGACAATTCCCTCGAACAGTGCAGGAACCACCGCCATGGTCAGCACTGGCCAGCCTACACGTTTTAATGTATCGACGTGCAATCCCAGTCCGGCCCGCAGTAAAATGACGATCAGCGCCGTCATGCGCAAATCCGCCGAAACCTGGAGCAGATCCGGTTCCAGGAGGTTTAATACCTGTGGACCCAGAAGCACACCAGTCAACAGCATCCCAAGCAGACCGGGTAGGTTTAAGCGTCGGCAGAGATGAGCGATGGTGATTCCGACGAGAACCAGGAGTGCCATACTGTTGGCCATGAACGTTAAATCACCTTGTACATTGCGTCGTTGGTTTGTCTGGCGAGCTGTTTGGGTGCCAAAATAATAGAGTGTGTTACCAAAGTTTGGTATTCGCTTTCCGACGTGAATGTGCCGCACGTAAGAGCGCGAGCCTACCCCTTAACAGAGTTTTAGCCTCCACCCCCTGATGAATCTTCCCCATGGTGGCAACACCATCAAACAGGATGCCTAACTAGGGCGTGTCTTCAATGAGCCCAAAACCGCGCTGGCGTACCGCCAGCCCTTCGGGTTTGGCCTGAAAACGCACCATGCTGCGTTGTTCGTCGCT
>JADGBX010000152.1 GCA_015231265.1 Magnetococcales bacterium
TGGTGCATTTTAAGGCCAAACCCGAAGGGCTGGCGGCACGCCAGCGCGGTTTCGAGCTAATTGAGGACACGCCCTAGTTTTGGAATATGCAAGGTATCGTCCGGTTGGGCGGAATGGAGGAGTATCGTGAGCGGTCAGACGCTGTTTGACAAAATCTGGGAAGCACATCGCATTCGCACAGATGAGGATGGGACCAGTCTGCTCTATATCGACCGCCATCTGGTGCACGAGGTGACGAGTCCGCAGGCGTTCGAAGGTCTTCGTCTTGCCAAAAGAGAGATGCGACGCCCTGAGACCACCTTTGCCGTGCCCGACCATAATGTACCTACCAAGGATCTGAATCTTGGGATCCGTGATCCGGTTTCCAAGTTGCAGGTGACAACACTACAGAAGAACTGTTCCGATTTTGGTGTGACCCTGTTCGATCTGGGCGATATTCGTCAAGGCGTGATCCACGTGATGGCTCCGGAGCAGGGATTGACTCTGCCGGGGTTCACGCTGGTGTGTGGTGATTCCCATACGGCGACCCATGGTGCTTTCGGTGCCTTGGCATTCGGCATCGGAACCTCTGAGGTGGAGCATGTGTTGGCCACCCAGACGCTGTTGCAGAAAAAACCCAAGACCATGCGGATTCGGGTCGATGGAACGCTCCCAGTGGGCAGCACGGCCAAGGATCTGGTGCTCTATCTGATCGGTGAGATCGGTACGGCGGGTGGTACGGGATATACGATCGAGTTCGCGGGTGATGCCATTGAAGCGCTCTCCATGGAGGGACGCATGACCGTCTGTAACATGGCGATCGAAGCCGGGGCGCGTTCCGGCATGGTGGCTGTGGATCAGAAGACCATCGACTATCTGGAAGGTCGGCCCTACTCACCGAAGGGTGGTGACTGGACGCAGGCTGTCGACTACTGGAAGACACTGGTCTCTGATGCAGATGCGGTCTTCGATGCAGAACTCACCTTCAAAGCCGAAGATATCGTCCCCCAGGTGAGTTGGGGAACATCGCCTGAGATGATGGCGCCTGTCACCGGGAGTGTGCCCGATCCTGACGTGGTTACAGATTCAGTTAAGAAGGGCTCCATGGAGAAGGCGCTCTCCTATATGGGGTTGGATGCCAACACTCCAATCTCCAGGATTTCCCTGGACAAGGTGTTCATCGGCTCCTGCACCAACAGTCGAATTGAAGATCTTCGCGAAGCAGCCAAGGTGGCCAAGGGTAAAAAAGTGGCCGATTCCATCAAGCTGGCTTTGGTGGTTCCCGGTTCTGGATTGGTCAAAGAGCAGGCTGAAAAAGAGGGTCTGGACAAGATCTTCACCGAAGCCGGTTTCGAGTGGCGCGAGCCTGGGTGCTCCATGTGTCTGGCGATGAACGATGACATTCTGGAGCCTGGTGAGCGGTGCGCTTCTACTTCCAATCGTAATTTCGAAGGGCGGCAAGGGCCAGGTGGACGTACCCATCTGGTGAGCCCGGCCATGGCTGCCGCTGCCGCTGTGAAGGGGACCTTTACCGATATTCGCGACTGGAACTTTGAATGATGATCCCGGCCTGATGCCGTTTCTGAGCAGTTTTCGAACTGTTTGGAGGAGGCAAGACGGGTTATGAACAGTGCGGTATGCACTGAGGTTTGTTTTCAGCAGAGTGTGATGGATGGTGCTGAAGCGACCTCATGAGGAGAGAGAGTTATGGAAGCCTTTAAAACCTTGGATGCGATTGCGGTACCGTTGGATCGAGCCAATGTCGATACGGATGCGATTATTCCTAAGCAGTTTTTGAAGTCGATCAAGCGCAGTGGTTTCGGCCCCAATCTGTTCGATGAGTGGCGCTATCTGGACCGTGGCGAACCCGGTCAGTCGTGTGAAGGGCGTCCGATCAATGCTGAGTTCATTCTCAACCAGCCTCGTTATGCTGGAGCACAGGTTCTTCTGGCTCGGGATAATTTCGGTTGCGGCTCCAGTCGTGAGCATGCCCCCTGGGCACTGTTGGACTTTGGATTCCGCGTCGTAATTGCGCCGAGTTTTGCGGATATCTTCTTCAACAACTGTTTCAAGAACGGTATCCTGCCCATCGTGCTTGATGCTGCGACCGTCGATACTCTCTTCATGTCTTGTGAGCAGAATGAAGGGTATCGACTGACCGTTGATCTTGATACTAAGACCATTTCGACACCGACGGGTGAAACCATCAGCTTCGATGTGGATCCTTTCCGTCGTCACTGTCTGCTGAACGGTCTGGATGATATTGCCTTGACGCTCCAGAATCTTGGTGAGATCGAGGGATTCGAGGCCAAACGGCGTCAGAGTGAGCCGTGGGCCTTTCTTGACTGAGTCACCCGTTGAGAAGAAAAATAGAGTGAGTGTAACCACAGGTGAATGAGACCATGAGCACAAAAAAAGTCCTCCTGCTGCCCGGTGATGGGATTGGACAGGAGATTACGGAAGAGGCCCGCAAGATTCTTAACTGGCTGACCAAGAGCAAAGGGGTTGCCATTGAGGTAGAGGAGGCTCTGATCGGCGGTACGGCCTATGATGAGACCGGAACGCCTCTTCCCGACGATACCGTCACCAAAGGGAAAGCGGCGGATGCGGTTCTTCTGGGTGCCGTGGGTGGAACCAAATGGGAGTCTTTGGATTACAGTGTCCGCCCCGAACGTGGTCTGTTGGGGATTCGCAAAGCGCTTGATCTGTTCTGCAACCTGCGTCCTGCTCAGGTGTTTCCCCAATTGGCCGACGCCTCGACCTTGAAGAAGGAGGTGGTTGCCGGGATTGACATCATGGTGGTTCGTGAACTCTCCTCCGGTATCTATTTCGGAGCACCCAAGGGGGTTGAGACACTGCCGGATGGACGCAAGAAGGGTGTCAATACTCTTGTCTATACCACTGATGAGATTGACCGCATCGCTCGGGCCGCTTTTAATGTCGCCATGAAGCGGGGTAAAAAGGTGTGCTCCGTGGACAAAGCTAACGTTCTGGAGTGTACCGAGCTGTGGCGTGATGTGGTGACCGAGATCCAAGGTAAGGATTACCCTGAGATCGAACTCTCCCATATGTACGTAGACAATGCAGCCATGCAGCTTATCCGCTGGCCCAAGCAGTTTGATGTGATCGTTACCACTAATATGTTCGGTGATATTCTCTCTGATGAAGCCAGTATGCTTACCGGCTCTATCGGAATGCTGCCGTCGGCGTCACTGGGAGATGAGAACGCTCTTTATGAGCCGATCCACGGATCTGCCCCGGACATCGCAGGAAAAGGTGTCGCCAATCCGCTGGCAATGATTCTGTCTGTCTCCATGATGTTGCGTTACTCTCTCGGTATGGCTTCGGAAGCGGATGCTATCGATGCTGCGGTTAACACCGTTCTCGACCAGGGGTTGCGCACCCAGGACATCATGCAGGATGGCATGAAGCAGGTGGGAACGGCCGAAATGGGCGATGCTGTGTTGGCTGCACTGGGTTGATGAACTGAGCGGCTTCCCTTTTTTTTAAAAGTGGGAGCGTGCGTGATGAATACGGAGGAGCCTGCGGTTTACAACGATCTGTTTTCGAACCGTGCGTTCCCATACTTAATCAGAGGACTCTTTACACCATGCGTACCTATTCTGTGGCTGTGGTCGGCGCGTCCGGCAATGTGGGCCGCGAGATTGTCAATATTCTTGAACAGCGCAACTTCCCGGTTGGCAAGCTAACTCTGCTCGCTTCGCACCGTTCTGCCGGGAAAAGCGTGCCGTTTCGTGGTGAGGAGTTGGTGATTCAGGATCTTGAGACTTTCGATTTTTCCGGAACGGACATCGGCCTCTTTTCTCCGGGAGCTTCCGTCTCCAAGATCCACGCTCCCCGAGCAGCGGCGGCTGGCTGTGTCGTGATCGACAACACCTCTTTCTTCCGTATGGATCCCGAGATTCCGTTGGTGGTGCCGGAGGTGAATCCCAAGGCCATCGCCCAGTACAAGAAGCGGGGCATCATCTCCAATCCCAACTGCTCCACCATCCAGATGGTTGTCGCACTCAAACCTCTGCACAAGGCAGCGGGTATCAAACGGGTGGTCGTTGACACCTATCAGGCGGTCTCTGGTGCCGGTAAGGCGGCGATTGATGAGCTCTATGCCCAGACCCGCTCCAAGTTCATGGAAGGAGAAGAGGTCTCACCATCCAATTTTCCGAAGGAGATCGCCTTCAATCTGATCCCGCAGATCGATACTTTCCTTGAGAATGGTTACACCAAGGAAGAGATGAAGATGGTCAATGAGACCAAGAAGATTCTCGATCCCAAGATCAAAGTAACTGCGACTGCGGTTCGCGTGGGTGTCTTCAACAGCCACTCGGAAGCGATCACCATTGAGACTAAGAAGCCGCTTTCAGCGACTAAGGCGCGGAAGATTCTGGCGAAGTCCGAAGGGATCGAAGTGGTGGATGATCCTTCGACGCTGGCCTATATGACGCCTGCTGAAGCAGCTGGTACGGATGTGACCTATGTCTCTCGTGTGCGTCAAGATTTGAGCATTAAAAAGAATCGTGGCCTCACCATGTGGGTGGTGTCGGACAATCTCCGCAAGGGGGCAGCTCTCAACGCCGTGCAGATTGCCGAAGTGTTGATCAGAGATCATTTGGGATAATGTACTTTCCGATTGATTCTCAATAAGCTGTTCCATTTGTCTGGACAGGTATTCGACCGTCTGTGGACCCACATGTGTCTGCAGACGGTTTTTTTATGGGGGGGGAGGGGAGGTTGTGTGGGGTTTTTGACACTTTCTCTTCAGAGCGTGCGTAAGCCGATTGAACAGATTATCCACACGGCTCAACCCCCTTAGCCGCTTGTTGAACAGAGTTGGCAATGGCTGAATGATTTCGCATGCTTGGCTGTAATCGACAGAGAGTTATGTAAGATTGGTACGAATCTTCCAAAAGGGCTGACGTACGTCGAATGTGCTGGATGTTTCCATACAGGGACCAGCCGCACAGGGTGCTTGCGGTGTCTGCACGGTTTGCAGACACAGCCCCACCGACAAACGGAGTGAAGTGATGGGCAACCGTCTGGTTAAGCAATCTGCGTTGGGTTTGGCGCTTGTTCTGGGAACATCGGGGACGGCGTCTGCTTTCACGCTTGGCGACATTGAGGTAAAGAGCGCTCTTGGTGAGAGGTTCGAGGCCGAAGTGCCGCTGCTGACGCTTTCCGGTGAGATCTTGTCGGATCTTGAGATCCATTTGGGTAGTAAGAATGATTATCAACAGCTTGATCTCTTTCGGCCTATCGTCATCTCTACCTTTCGTTACGAGGTTATTCGTACAAGCCATGGTCACCGAATCCTGGTGACCAGCATTGAACCAGTCAAAGAGCCCTTCTTCAATCTACTGTTGAGAACAGTCTCCGGGCGTGGCGCGCATTTTCGTAACTACTCTGTTTTTCTCGATATGCCAGCGTCCATAGATGAGCCGACAGAGGCGCAATCGGCTTCCTTCGGTTCCTATGGCGCATCACTTCCCGTCAAAGGATACAGCTCCCCTGCCGCTGTTCAGGGTTATGCGGTTGAAGGGAATCAACCTGTTGAGGTGGTGCTGCCTTCCTCAACGGCTGTTCGACCCGTTGAGGAACCCGTTCACACTCCTCCTGCCGACCCGCTTCAAGATGCGGTGATGCGTGAGGCAATGACTGCAGAACCTCCTGCGCAGGTGCCGAGCGTCTCACGCCAACAGCGGCAACCTTCCAGTGTCCGTCTTGTTTCAGAACCTCCTTCCGGAAAGAGCGTTTTCGAAGAGGCTCGTGCCAAAGGGTATTACGGTCCCGTACGTCCTGGTGAGACTTTGATGGGGATCTCACACAAGCTGTCAAAGGGGTCTCCCCATGCGGCGACTCAGATTGCCGTTGCGCTATGGAAACGTAATCCAAAGCAGTTTCTCAGGGGGGATATTAATGGATTGATGGCAGGTGTTCTTCTGCAGCTACCGGATGATGCTGAGATTTCTGCGCATTCCAAAGCGGAAGCGTGGGATATCATTCGTAATGCAGAGGAGTATCGGAGAACCGGCCGTCTTACGTTCCGTTCGGAGAGAAGTGTTCCTAAGCGTCCGGCTGCCAAGATGATGAAGAGCGGCATGCCGGTACCCGAGGTGGAAGAGGCGCCTCCGGCTGATGAACGTCAGGAAGAGCCATCCGGTTTCGACCTGCGCATGAGTATCGAGAAAGATACGGCAGATGAACAGACTCCTCAACGCCAAAATGAGCAGGATCAAGAGTCTGCTATTCTCGCTTCCCGCCGTGATGGTTCTTCCATCCCGACGGACGCTGCCATGGTTGCCGAACAGAACGCGAGAGATTCAGCCACCGCCGCCATGCACGCCGAGCAGTTGCATTCTCTGAATACACAGGTCAGCTCATTGAATAGGGAGCTGAAAAGCAGTGAGAAAGCACGGTTGCGGCTTCAGAGTCAATTGGCTGCTCTTCAAAAACGGTTGGATGCCATGGATCGGCAGGGCAGCGCCCGTCAACCAGAAGAGGATAAAAGCTCTCAGTGGTTGGGATACGGGATTTTAGGAGCGGCTGCCTTCGCTCTCGTTGCAGGCTTAATCGCGCTTGCAGGGTGGTTGCGTCGCCGATTTGGAAAAAGCAAAAACACTCCACCCACCATGGGACAACATCTCTCTCCAAATGACCAACCGGTTGTCTCCCCACAGAGTGGTGAATCCAGAGCAGTGGAACGGGCGCCCATGGGAAGAAGTGAACCCGCCGTCTCACTGGAAAAACCGGGTGTTTCCGGAGCCGCTGTTGCTGCCGGTGTCGCTGCTGCGGCTGTTGCCGGAACCGCTGCAGTCGCCATGGCTGGTGATGATGATGACGAAGAGACTGCTATTATCCCTCCCTCTGAACCCAGTGTCGAAGAGACGTTGATGGAGGGAAGTGAAACCGCTCTGCATGATGACCTGGGAGTGAAAGATACATCGATCGATGATGTGACGGAGGTGGGAAGTCAGAAAGAAGAAGCCTCTATTGAGCCTCACGCAGCCGACTCAGAAACGGAGTCTTCTGCACATGCTGCCCCACCACCGAAGCGCAGCTTGATCGAAGAAGCGATGGGAGATGATTTTGAAGATGATCTTGAAATCGGTGGAACAAGTGAACTGGATGCGCTCTCAGGTACGATGGATGACCATGATGTTGAAGAGACGTTGATCGAGAGCCCCATATCGGCATCAGCGCTCCAAGAAGAGACGTCCAAAGAGGCTGTTTCAGCACTGAATCTTGGGGCAGAGAGTGAAGAGCCTGCAGATAGCATTCCCGAGTTGGATCTTGGAGGGGATGAAGAAGAACCGTCAGATGGCATCCCTGATCTGGATCTCGGAGGGGATGAAGAAGAACCGTCAGACGGCATCCCTGAGCTTGATCTTGGAGGGGATGAAGAAGAGGTATCAGACGGCATTCCTGAGTTGGATCTTGGAGGGGATGAAGAAGAGGTATCAGACGGCATTCCTGAGTTGGATCTTGGAGGGGAT
>JADGBX010000153.1 GCA_015231265.1 Magnetococcales bacterium
GTTGTTTTGATAATTGAAAGCAGCTCTTCCACTGTATTGTCTTCTCCATCACTATTGCCGTCATGACCAGCATGGACACACCTGCCCCTCCATGACAGCGTTGTCTGTCGCTGACGTACGATACGTACGCTGTACTTCAGACGCCTCATCCTGAACAATAAATGACTCCCGTCGCCGCAAAGTCATTAGCGTTAATAAGCCCTAGCACAGGCTGGTTGAGGCGAGAGCGTCCGTTATTAACAGCCCACCTCAGATTGAAGGCCTGTTCTGAACACGGTATTAAAGATATGAATGATCTGGACAACAGACAGGAGTGCCGCTTGCATTTATGGTTCGCGTCCTCCTCAGACGAGTTGAAACAGCAAAGTCTGAAGAAAATCGCCCAATTGAAGGGGGAGAGGATCAAGCGGATCTCACGACGTGCCGTCGATCAACCAGGTCGCCAGATTACTCTGAACGGTACGGTTTCCTGTGAACAAGCTGCCAAGTTGAAGAGGATTCTTGAGTCGTGTGACATCCACGTGATTGTGGAGCAACTGCAATCGCCCCCCCCGCCTTCCTCCTCTCCGGAAGACGAGACACGCATTTCTGGACCGATGCCGCGTCCACTATCCGACGAACAACCAGAAAACGGTGGAGAAGAGCACGCCTACTCCCATGAGGAGAGGACTGCTTTACACGCTACACCGGAAGGACTCTCACCAAACTCCATATTGCTCCAGTATCAAATTGAGAAGGTACTCGGACAGGGGGGATTTGGCATTACCTATCTGGCCCGTGATACCCGTCTTGACATGCCGGTGGCCATCAAGGAGTTCTTTCCCCAGGAGATTGCAGTTCGCCAACCGGGCAGGAATACCATACGTCCCAAGAGTTCCCTGCATCGAGATAAGTTTCATTGGATTCGCGACCGGTTTCTTCAAGAGGCACGCACACTTGCTGGTTTTCGTCACCCGCACATTGTCAGAATTCATAACTTCTTCGAAACCAACGACACTGCCTACATAGTCATGGAGTATGAAGAGGGGCGGAGTCTTGACTCCATCATCAAGAAAGAAGGGAGATTCGACGAGAAGGATTTGCTCAGACTGATTTTGCCAGTGTTGGATGGTTTGAAGGTGATGCATGGGGCTGGTTTCATTCACCGCGATATCAAACCGGGCAATATCTTCATCCGATCCAACGGTACACCAGTTCTGTTGGATTTCGGATCAACACGTCAGGTTCTTGATGATCCCGACAAGACTCTGACCGCCATGCTGACTCCCGGTTATGCGCCACTGGAGCAGTACTATAACAGCAACTCCCGTCAGGGCCCCTGGACCGACATCTATGCACTGGGTGCCGTCATGTACCGGGCGTTGTTCGGACGGGTGCCCGAACACGCTACCGAACGGGGCAGCGCAGTGATGCGCCATGAGGCCGATCCCCTGATCCCAGCGACGGAATTGGGCAAAGGTCTCCACTCTCCCGCTCTCCTTAATGGGATCAATGCCTGTCTGTCCGTGTTGGAGAAGGATCGCCCTCAAAACACCGATGCCTTGAAAGAGATCCTGCTGGCTGACAACGGGGAGAGCATACCGGAGCGTCAAGATGATCTTGCTCACACCGAAACTGCGCGAATACCGGATGCCGAGGAGGAGGGGGCGTCACTCAACCCTGATGGGCATGACGTTCCTTTCGGGCAACAGGATAATGCCGGAGAATCAGTGTCGGGAGAGACGGTCGGGACAGAAAGCGAAAAGAGTGCTCGGCGGTCTGGACGGTCGGTACGTTGGGGTGCTTTTGTGGCCGTTGTCGCTCTGGTAGGAGGGTGGGTGCTCTACGAAACCGGCGTGGATTCCATCCCGTTCGTGAAGACTCCAACTGCTATCAGACAGCAACAACCGGTCACACACGTTCAACGAAACACACCGACTGTACCACCTGACGGAGAGATGGCAGTTCCACCGGATGCAAGGATGGAAGATCGGATTGCGCTGGTTCAGAAGGGGATGCAGCCCTCTGGTTTCGAGACTGACAAGATGAGAGAGGCGATTCAATCTGGAGACACCACACTGCCTCTGACCTATGTGCTTGCACGTCCCGGCACGACATTGAACCCGGACACAGCGCAGGAACTCTCTCGTTGGAACGGCCTGACGCTCTGCATGGACGCCGCTCGTGAACCCGGACCCGAGGCCATGAAAAACCTGACAGCGTGGCGCGGCCGTGAACTCTGCTTCGAGGGACTTGAAAGCCTGAGTGCTTCAGCCGCTTCTCAGTTAGCCCTCTGGCCGGGTGACGTGCTCCGTTTCAAAGCTCTTGGCCAGTTAACGGCCGCGGCCGCCAAAGAGTTATCCGCTTGGAGAGGCAGAGAACTGATCCTTGATCTAAAAACGCCTCTCTCCTCTGCTGCAGCCAAAGCAATCGCCGCATGGGATTATCAACCACCTGCGAAGGCTGGCACCATCAATGCCTCCTCCCCCCTATTAAAACTCCATGTATCCGCACCCCGTCCAAGTCTGGAAACCATCAGTAATCTCGTGCAGTGGCCGGGGAAGACGCTTGTCCTTGACGGACAATGGAGACTCTCCAAGAAGATGGCCTCTCAGTTGGGCAGGTGGTCTGGTAAGGAACTCTCTCTGCCAAAGATTACTCAGCTCACCCGGGGAGCAGCAAAGGGTTTGGCTGCATGGAGGGGAGAGAGGCTCCGATTGGATGGTCTTGAACGCCTGGATTCCGGAGCCGCCCTTGCTCTGGGGGCAGCTCCACGTCATGGGAAGAATCGCGTTAAATACTTACATCTCAACGGTTTGAAGGAGATTTCAGATGATTCTGCACACCATCTGAATGGGTATCAATTACTGGAATTGAGCAGCATTGAAGTGTTGAATGATGCTAAAACGACACATGCATTAGCCACTGCCACGGAAGAGTTACTCTTAGATGGCGTAACCACCCTGTCACGGGAAGCATCCACAGCGTTGTCAAAACATAAGATGGAGACTGTGTCTCTAGCCTCCTTCGATACAAGAGACAGGGTGATAGCCGCCAATTTGGGCCGGATTCAGGCAAAAAATCTACGGCTCGGGATTAAGGTACTCAACGATGATGTGGGGTATGGTCTTTCGAAGTTCAGCGGCAGATTCTTCGGATTGTGTCAGCTTGAGACATTGCCGCCGCACACCGTGAACCATCTGATCTCCATACAGACGTATATCATGACTCTTGGTCGTTGCGACAACGATCTGGACACCCATGGCTTGAAAGGTGTCAATGCTCACCTCATAGAGAAGCTGAAGAAGATGAAGGGCCACCTAATGTTGGGCCTCTACCTGGACAATGTCGATCTGTATTCCAGCTTTTCCGCTTGGAAAGGAAACAAGCTCATTCTTTCCATCCACACCGATAACGTGATGACTCCCAGAATGGCTGAGCATATGAAGCAGCTGCCCGATCGCAGCCATGTTGTCATCCTCGGCCTGGAGAAGCTGACGTCTGAGGTCGCCGCTAGAATGGCTGAATGGAAGGTGGCCAGGCTCACTCTCTTCGATACTTGGCACCTTTCTGAACAGGCTGCAAAAGAACTGTCACGATGGCAAGGTGATGATCTCATTCTAAACAGTGTCGAGAGATTCACACCCAAGACGGCGCATTTCCTGTCAAATTGGTCTGGGAAAAACCTGAGTATCGGCGGTAACAATCTGGAGCTTTCCACTGCTCTTGAGTTAGTGAACAGTAAGGCTAAAAGGTTGCATATTTCAAGGTATCAGAACAGAAAAGTTAATAGTATCATTAGGGCTCGCAGGGGTCCGCAATCCAATCGTTTTGTAAAATGATGGCTCATTGGGCTAACCGTGTGAGTCCTGGTCACCCTTGGCAAGACCATACCAAAATCCCCTTGAAATCAGCCTTGATGGAAGGCACCATTCACTCTACTCCACATAAAAGTGAGCTGGCCCCATCACCGCTGTTCCCAGTCATTTGAGACGTCTTTCATCTCTGTTGAACCTGTGAGGCAACCCGGAGTGATGAGGAACACTGCTGTTCAACCCATGCACATACTCGGAGTGTGCATACCGAATATGAGAATCGGGCCCGGATTTAGTGTCTATTCTGTAACAGACCCCGTCCTTTTTGATTCTAGGGCGTGTCCTCAATTAGAACGAAATCGCGTTTGTGCCTGAAAATGCAGCAGGCAAGGCGTGAGGAGCGTGGTTTGGCACGGCCAAATGAGCGACGAACAACGCAGCATGGTGCGTTTTCAGGCCAAACCCGAAGGGCTGGCGGTACGCAGGCGCGGTTTTGGGCTAATTGAGGACACGCCCTAATTCCGCCCTTAACCACATCGAACAAGGGGTGCGGAGTGGCTCTTTCACCCCCATGACAGTGCTGAAATGATCCGGTGCTCGGCTCTCCACCTTCTTGAGGAAATGCACCCACTGGAATGTGAACTGCCCCCCGGTCACGGTCATCCTGCCCGTCCACTCGGCCGGGTGGATCAAGTAGGCGTTTAACCTGTAGCCGCGCCTGAGCGACTCCTCCTGAAAGCGTAGATTGGTCAGAATTCACTCCTGAGATGATCGACCGGTTTCGAGCAGACGAATGACCGCATCGATATCCCGCACCAAGTGATCTTCCTGGCTCCCGTTTGAGAAGGCAGACCCTTTTCCTGCACCGGAGGTGCCGTAGTGATCTTTCATGGAATTGAGCGCATGGGTTGCTTTTTCAATCGTTTGAGCGATCTGATCTGGTCTACTATCCAACACCTGTACACTGGATCTTTCCGCCATGGTTTTTGTGATATATTTCAGGAAAGTGATTGCAAGTTCAGGATTTCGGGTCAACCGTTTTTCAAGTTCCAACTCATAGAGGCATCGTAGGGTGGTTGGCTGGGTCGCGATGATGGAAGCCGTAGTCAAACCGTGTCCAAAATAGGAGTGTTCACCAAACACCCCGCCCTCGGATATGGTTGCAACTTCAATACGGCTTCCATCGCTGTGTTTGGTCACCTGCACGGATCCACGTGCCACATAATAGAGTGTAATATTCTCTTTTCCTTCATATATTATCTCGTCGCCTGCATTGTACTCGTGTATCAGTTCATCAGAGTCCAAGAAAATGTCTTTCAAGACTGCATTGATCTTATCCTGATCCATTGTTTCCTCCTTCAGCATAACGGATGCCACCGAGATTACGTCCACCGACATGCGGCGGTTCATTGACTATGTGTCACACTCCCGACCAGGGGAATAATGCAGGCAATTTCCAAGACACAACACTTCAATGATAGAACACCTGATTCAGTTTCGTGATAATATTATCAACAGGACAAGAGATCATCCATCTTTAAAAGGCTGTTTAATAAGCCTTATTATGGACTTGATGCCTACTGATCCGAAACATGAACTGCGCTTTTGTCATCTGCCAACTGGGGCGGAACAGATGAAATCAGACTAAGATAAGTGGGGGGGGGGACTCATGACTCGACACTCGAAGAGCCATCTGAGCACGGTTGCCACGATGAAGAGGTCTGTTCTTCTTCCTATCCTGGCCGTCATCGTCCTTCTTCCCGCCTTCTTATCAATAACCTCTTTTTGGACATACCAGATTCAGGAACAAAACAAGAATTACCTTCCCATCGAGCGGACCCTCAAACAATTGGACAACCAGACTGAGCAGTCTTTTCAAGTCTTGTCCATGCTGCTGGAAAGCCTGACGCGGGTAGAATCCCTGAGTCGGGCCTTTTTGAGGCTGGATCGGGAGGAGCTTCTTGCTGAAGCCAACGATTTGAACCGTGTTTTCCGCAATAAATACCACATCACACACTTCTATTTTCATCAGGTCGACCGGGTCAACTTCCTCCGGGTGCACAATCCTGAACGCCACGGTGACACTATCGGACGACAGACCATTCTCAAGGCCCAAGCGGGTGGAGAAGCTGCGCACGGCATAGAGATGGGGCCGCTTGGCACGTTGACCCTGAGGGTGGTGTTGCCCTGGCGACATGACGATCGACTCATCGGATACTTGGAGTTGGGCAAGGAGATCGACCATATCATCAGAGGCATACAGGAGCCTGTCGGAGTTCAGCTCTACACCTTCATCAACAAGCGTTTTCTGAAGCAGACAGGGTGGCAGTCCGGCGCGGAGATGTTGGGATATGGCGCCGACTGGAACCAGTTTCCAGATCATGTCCTCATGGTCCCCAAAGAGACCCGATTGGCTATAGGTCTCCGTGACTATGTTACAACCCCCCAATGGCAGCTGAGTGACCCCCTGGCAACGGGTATTGATGGTGCCGGGGGAGAAGCAAGGAACTACCGGTTTTTCAGCCTGCCTCTGACCGACATGCGCAACAGGACGGTGGGACGGGTTGTCGGTGTCCATAAACATGACGACTACAGCTATTCCGTCAATCTCTCATTGATGGTGTTTATCTTCGCCACTCTGGTTTCAATTCTCGTCGTATGGGTGCTTTTCCGTCTTCTCACCAATCTTGAAAGACGCCTCAGGAAAAGTTCAACCTCATTGATGAACAGCGAGAAAACCCTCAAGACGGCCCAAAAGATCGCCAAGATGGGAAGTTGGCGATGGGACCTTCGCAACGATACCCTGACCTGGTCCGACGAACTCTACACCCTCTTTCAGGTGCAACGAGGTCGCGTTGAGCTTCACCCTGAATCATTCACCTCTTACGTCTGTCCGGACGATCACCAAAAAGTGCGCTCAATGATGGAGAGGAAACGGGCGGACCCACTGATCGAATACGAGCTACACTACCGTATTGATCTTCCTGACGGCTCTCAACGCACTCTATTCGAACAGGCTGATCTGATCCTCGACCAAGAGGGAAATCAGCTTGAAATGGTCGGAACGGTGCAGGATGTTACCGATAAGGTCCAGTCCGAAAGGCTCATCGACCATGCCATTCAGTCCCGAACCGCCCTGACGGCCTTCCTGGAAACAGGCATGGAGCCTCTCTCCATGGAGCGTCAACTGCACGTGGCTCTGGACATCGTTCTGACGGTCCCCTGGTTGCATTTCCAGAACCAGGGTTCCATCTTTCTTTATGATGAAGCAGAGAAGACCTTGATCCTGATCGCCCACCGCAACCGTCCTGAGTCCCATCTGACCACCTGTGCCAGGATTCCTCTCGGTGACTGCTTGTGCGGAAAGGCGGCAAAAACGCGTGAAACGGTCTATTCCGATGGTATGGATGAGCACCATACCGTTCGTTTTGACGAACAAGGAGGGCATATTCACTACTGCCTTCCCCTGCTCAACGGAGATCGACTCCTTGGGGTGGCCAATCTCTTTCTCAAACCGGGTCACGAACCCTCCGAGGAGACGGATGCCTTCTTGAGCACCGTGGGTCATACTCTGGCAGGACTGATTGAGCTCAGGCAAAAAGAGGAGGCGCTGCGTCAGGCTCAGAAGCAGCTTAAGGAGTTGGCCCACACCGATATGTTGACCGGGTTGCCCAATCGCTTA
>JADGBX010000154.1 GCA_015231265.1 Magnetococcales bacterium
GGGGTTGCTGGAGTTGGTGGAGATGTCCAGATAGTAGTTGGGTGCCATCGCCTGAAAACTGCGATAGAAGAGATCGGCGATACGGTTGCGCCCGTAGGTGAGAGACTCCGAACGACCGAACGCCATGGTGAATACCGGATCGAAAGCCGCTCTGGCCTCCTCCAACGCATCGGTTACGATCTCTGTATTGAGATGGGTTCGATGCAGAGTCAGGTTCTTCTGCAGGGCCATGTGCAGCGCTTCGGCGGGTGTCAGAAAGGTGATCGTCCTGGATTTCAGGAGATTCCATGCACCGCTGTCGTTTGAAAGATCCTCTTTGATCTCTTCGTAGAGTGCCGAATCCTGTCTGTCCGGTAACTGGTTGAAGAGCTGGTTCAGGGGAATACGCTCCCCTTCCGAAGAGGATACAGCAGCGTGTCCATCGGCCTGGGCCGTGGAGAGCGTCAGCGGCAGACAGAGCGCACCTAACAGGAGCGTGCGGCATAGCGGTTTCCACCAAGCGTGCCGTTGGCATGGTGCAGCGGTTTGAGGCGCAGGATGTGTCGAGGGGGTGGAGGGTGACTGTCTCATGATCCGTCTCCATTCCACGACTCGATGCGGTAGGGGGCACCCATTTCCCGCATGCGGGCTGCGATTTGATCTTCAATGGGAACAGGGGGGGCATTTCCGGAGAGGGCGTGCTGCTGTTCCGGGGTATCGTGGCGCAGACGTGATTCCGCAGCCAGAGCGCGATCCTCGTAGCGAGGAGCAAGATCACCGAGAACGGCCAGCAGTTCCGACTCCGCTTTTTTGACCGATATCTTGGCCAGAATTGCATTGCGTCGGGCAGTCAGAAGATCGTTGCCTTGCACGATGTACTCATAGTCCGTGATGCGCTCCAGAGAGAGCATGCGGCTCGCTTTGGCGTGAGCGCGCTGGGCCAGACGCAGGCGTTCGTTCATGATCTCGGTCTGGTTGCGAGCGCTGGCCAGTGAGACATGGGCGTTAGTGGCGAGACGACGATTCCGATTGGCGATTCCCTGTTCATCAAGAATCCGTTTATCTCGGGCGAGCCGAACCTGTTCGCGGTTGGCGCTGGCAGAGCGGTTCAAGATGGGGTAGACGTAGCTGAGGCTGCCGGTGACGCTGACGGTATCCGGATCAAACATCTTGGAGGTGGAGCGTCCGAATGATTGATAACCGAACAGGGAGTTGCTCTGGCTGCCCGAGAGGGAGATCGACAGATCCAGATCGGGTCGATCCTGCGTCCTGGCGGCCTGATAGCTGACTTCAGCGGTTTTGGTCGCCAGAGCTCCCATGCGTGCCGAGGGTGTCTCTTTCTGAGCACGGGCAATAGTGGAGGCAGCGTCATAGGTGACGGGAGTCTCCATATCCTGACTATATCCGGTTGGGAGATAGAGTCCATCGACATCGGTGCCCATCAGGCGGGCCAGAGCGATGGAGGCGGTGATGTAGTTGTTCCAGGCACCGGTCTCCTCTCCCTGCATTCTGGCCTGCTCGGCGTCGACCTGGGCCTGGGTGTAGGCGGTAACGCGTCCGGCGTCGAAGAGCCGTTTGGTGCGTGCAACCATGGAGTCGGCATGGATCGTCAGATCGATGGTCGCTTCCAGGATGCGGGTGGCGCTTACCAGATCCCAATAGGCCTGTTCCACCTGTTTGAGAATGGTGTTCTGGGTCTCACGGTGGGAGATATCACCACTCTCACGATTGAGCTGTGCCTGCTGTAGGGCTGAATCCAGTGTCGAGTAGGGGCCAAAGTTCTGGCTGAAGGGCAACGGCATGGAAAAAGAGGCGCCGAACGAAGCTGTCCAGGGGCGACCGTAGTAGCCCACCTTGAAGTTGTCGGAACTGGGGTGCAGGGACCAGTAGGTGCGTTTGTAGATGTGGGTCTGGTTCCAGACGAAGGTTGCGCCCCAGGGAAGGGATTTGGTCAGTGAAAAGGCGAAAGTGGCCGATTGCGTCGGGCCGGTAACAGGCGCTTCACTGGCCTGAACCGTCGCTTTATAGTATCCGGCGGGGCGGAACTGGTCGTAACGCAGATAGGTGATCGGGCTACTGGTGCCATATGTGACACAGAGTGGCGAGGCATCGCCGACACCGTCACAATCTGTCGAAGTACAGCCAACTGTGGCGCTTTTCCACTTCATCACCTCGAGTTCACGGTCGAAGGTCTCGGATTTGCTGTGGTTCGCCGAAAACGAAAGAACCGGATCAAAGACCGCTTCGGTCTCCTTCTCAAGCAGCGCAGCGATCCGGCTTCGGATAGAGCTCTGCTTCAAGGAGATGTTGCTGGTAAGAGCGGTGAGGGCTGCATCTTCAAGACTGAGTGTTTTCCAAGTGCGTCCCTTGAGAAAGGTGAGCAGGCTCTCTTCGGCACGTTCACGAATCAGGGTGTTGCTCTCCTGCTCCGTGCGGGACAGACTGATGGCATCAAGCGCTTTGGTCGCAGCGGTCCCTGAAAGCGCTGTGACGGCGACGCCCGCGGCAACCAACATCGTGATGAGCATGGGGCGGCGGCGTTCGTGTTTTCGTTTCATGTCAGCCGTTCGGGATCCGGCGGGAGTGGAGTGGAACAAGCGGTTCATGATGCGTCTCCCTCACTGTTCAGGTGGAGAGAGCCGGCAGCCTGCTTACCAAGTAAACCCTGGGCAGCGGAGAGCTCTACCTGGGCCTGATGTCCGTCGATCAAGGCGTCGATATAGGCGTTGCGGGCAGCAAAGCGCTCCTGCTCACGGGAGATCACTTCGAACAGAGAGAGACGACCGATACCATGCAGCCGTTTGGCCTGCTTCCAGGTCTCTTCCGCCATATTCTGGTTGATACGGGCCATTTCGATCCGGCTGGTGACACTGTTCAGAGTTGCCAGGGCAGTGTTGACGTTTTGTGTTACCTGGATTTCACTCTCCCGGTAGGCGTCGCGCACTTGATCGCGGGTGGCTAGCGCCTGGGTGTACTGGGAACGAACGGCGGTGTTGCCCAGTGGGAACGAGAGGGTCAGACCAAGGCTCCAGGAGGCGGTGTCGGGATCGGAGATGTTCTTGAGGGAGTCGGAGTAGGTGTCATAGGCCCAGACCGAGGTGGATTGGCTCACACTGTAGCTGGCTTTGAAAGAGAGATCAGGAGCCATCTGGTTCTCACGGTGCTCGATGGTTGCCTCCTGGCCTTTGAGATCCAGTTGCAAGCTATTGAGCAGAGCGCGATTGGAGAAGGCTGCATCAAGTGCTTGGTGGCTGTCCGGAATCCGGGGAGTTTCGATGGTGCTCTGATAGTTTGCGGGCATGGGAATGGTGTCCGCAGGGAGATTGAGCAGCTCTGCCAGTTCATTGCTGCGGGCAATCAGAGAGTTCCAGGCGATCTCTTCCTGGTTGCGGGCGGTGAAGAGCGCGTTCTCGGCCTGAAGCAGGTCATACTCCGTGGCACGTCCCGCATCCATAAGACGCTGCACTCGGTCTCGTTGCTGTTTAAGGACAGTATGGTGTTGTAGAGCCGTGCTGATTTTCAGAGTCTGGCGTACCAGATCCCAGTAGGTGGCCAGGGCGCTGCGCAACTGACTGTTGAGTGTCTCGATCAGAGTGAAGCGCGCCTTATCCCTGTTAAGCTCGGCAAGATGGAGGGAGAGGGAGGCAGCGGAACCCAGTGGTCCGAATCCCTTGGTCCATGGCAGTGGTGTGCTCAGAGAAGCACTGGCACTGCTGGCCCACTCTCTCTTGCCCAGATTGATGGCGGTGTTGAGTCCCACTGAGGCGCTTTTGCTCGTCTCATAGGGGTAGAAGGAGGTTTGGACCTGAGCCGACCAGGATTGTCCCCAGAGGAAAGTATCACTGAGCGCTGTCGTCCAGCTCCAGTTCTGATACCACTCGTGGGACTCGCTGCTGGCGTACTCCTCTTCAGTCGTGTTGGTGGGCGCGCTGAGGTTACAGGAGGTGCCTGCGGTTTCGCCGTCAATGATGACACACGTGCTGATAGCGGCTTCGATGTAGGGCTGTCCGATACGGGGGTCGCCCGCCTGAATCAACTCACCGGCGACGTAGTCCCCTTCTTGGATCTCATCGAACACATCGGGATCCCGTAGTCGGGAGATCTCAACGCTGCGCTTGCGAGTGCGATAGGCGTTCCAACTGCTGCTGACGCTGAGAGCGGCATCGAAGGCGGCATCTGCGGCGGTGAGTTGCTCTTTCGAGATCTCCAGATCGGTACGACCCTGTTGCAAAGTGATATTGCGCGACAAGACCAGATCATGCAGCTGTGATGGACTCAACAGGCGCAGAGTACGACCGGCGAGAATCCTGCGTGCGCCCTGGGTATCGCTGTCCAACGCCTGACTGAGAGCGTCGAGAACCTGCTGATCGTCAAACTGATGACCGCTGGCCGTCGAAGCATCGGCAGTGGCGGGCTGCAGCGTATTACCGTCGGCTGTGCCCGGTGTCGAGGAGTGATCCTGTCCACCGCTCTGCTCGGCCAGAGATCGTAGGGGCGGTTGAGCGTGTAGTTGAAGTGGGGCCAGGGTTGCGACCACTCCGGTGACGAGGGCACACGCCATCGTCCGGATTAGAAGGCCGGTACGGAGTTCCCGTACGGGGGAATCCTCACCAGATATACGGGAGGACTCTGTTCGTGTCGAATGCATGGTCATATCCAGCTTCAGCTCTCCCCATCATGGCCGCAAAGCCCTCCATAGCGCTGTCGGTGGATAGGTCTATCAGACGATTACGGAAACGAAAAGCGGGTGTGCCACTCTCCGTCTCCTACTCTTTCCGGATGTACATCAACCGAAAGAGTTGTCTACATGACATACGCTTTCCACTGTTCCAGGTGGAGCAGGTCTTCTTTGTTTACAGCCTGTACGACGCGGTTGAGAATCGGGTAGTGAACACTCAGCGCCTGATTGAATTTCGGTGTTTTCTTCTTATCGATGAAGCTCTGTCGTACCTTTTCATAATCCTGCATCTCCCCGGGTGAGGGAGGCCGTGTATGACGGGACGGTTGCGGATAGCGTTGGTAGAACTTCTTGATCTCCACCACATCTGCAATCAGTGCAAGCAAATCTTTCGCCAAAGCCGCCTGACCTGAGGGATCACGGGGGATGAGACCAGCCATGGTGTGTGTTGCCTTGGTGACGATCTCCTCTGCACCGTCAATATCCTTGCTATCGAACCGGATCACCAGATCCCGTTCGAGGATCTGCAGAATCAGACGTGCCTGGAGGGCAACGAATTTCGAATTGGCAGGGAAAGTTGCGACATACCCTTCGAGTTTGGGAGCGAGATTCAGATTCAGCTTGCTGAGTTCGCTCTTCATGGTCGGGATATCGATGTGGCCGGAGATCTGGAGATATTGCGTAGAGAACTCCTTCAGCTCCTTGGTGACGGCACGGGCTTCGTTATCGCCTGTGGGGGCCATATTCTGCCAGTAGTAGAAACCACCACCACCCAAACCGAGCAGAACCACCAGCATGATCACCCACTTCATTGCACCGCCCTTTTTGACGGCTCCTTCGGGGTCGGCGCTGGAGTAGCCGCGCTGGGTGGCGCGTTCGGTGAGCACCTCCTCTTCGTGCACCTTGCGTTCCTGTTCTGCATCCGCGAGCGCTTCAGCGGCGATCTCGGCCAGATCTCCCGGGCCGTCCAAGAACATGGTGCCGGCGGCATCACCGTCGCTGGGGGCGTCCGACGAAGCAGGGGCGGAGAAGCCCTGCATGGCGTCAGGACGATCCAGCACATAGCGGAAGGGGACTGCACCGATACGGACGTAGTCACCGGGACGCAGGCGAGCCTGTTTCATGCGCTCGTCATTGATCCAGACACCGTTAGTGCTGTTGAGATCCTCAACGCCCCATTTGCCGTAGGCCGGAAAGATGCGCGCATGAAAGCGGGAGATTTTGCGATAGCGGAGGGGTTGACGGTTCTCTTCGCTGCGACCAATGGTGTAATCACCACTCTCCAGGACGACTTCCAACCCTTTTTGCGATGGGTCGAGAAGAGAGTCGTCGAGACAGACCAGCCGTGCCCGAGGCGGATCCATTTCGGATGCGTTGGACATCGCCTGTCCGCCATCGGCCCCTTCCATCATCGTCATCTCTTCTTCAGCCGCCATGCTTCCACTCCATCAGTTCGATCAGAATCATCAAATAAAGGGATATCAATCGGTTAATTGACCTCTATCCCGTAATTTTCGAAGTAATCCGGGCTTTGCCGACCATCAGCTTCGTCAAGAAGAGGCGTTGACGCACCGTACCACGATACAGTGACGCTCTCTCGCATGATCCGGAAAATGCCCTAGTATAGACAAATCCTCCAAGCAACATCAATGCCGGAAAGCAGCACGCTTTCCGGCATGACAGGAACAAAACGAGCCTGTTGAACGCGGTTCGTTCGTGTGAATTACAGTTCCAGATCCGGCAAATTAAACTGCGCTTTCGCCAGATTGTAGTAGAGACCGGTATAGCCATGCTCCTTGATGTACTCAGGATCCGTCAGTTGGTTATGGCTTCCCTTTTCCAGCACATTGCCATCGCCGATATAGCAGATGTAATCGGAGTCGATAATGGTGCTCAGACGGTGGGCAATGGTAATCGAGGTGCGGCCCACCAGGACTTTCTTGATGTTCTCCTGCACCAGGGCTTCGGTTTTGTTGTCCAGAGCACTGGTGGCTTCGTCGAACAGCATGATCTTGGGTCGGCGATAGAGCGCGCGGGCGATACAGATGCGCTGCCGCTGACCACCGGAGACTGCTTGACCCTTCTCACCTACCGGTGTCTGGTAGCCCAGGGGCATGTTGACGATAAACTCGTCGGCACCGGCCAGACGGGCGGCCTCTTTCACGGCGACCATATCCGGTTCCGGATCGCCCAGGGCGATATTTTCAGCCACGGTGGCACCGAAGAGGAAGCCGTCCTGGAGCACCACGCCGATGTTGCGGCGCAGTTCGGAGAGGTCCAGTTCGCGAATATCCTTGCCGTCAATCGTACAGGTTCCTCCCGTCGATGACGGAATGTTGAAACCGAGAATCATCTTGGCGATGGTGCTCTTACCACAGCCGGCGGCTCCAACGAAGGCCACCTTGTCTCCGGGTTCGATCTCCAGCTCGAACGCCTTCATGACGTGGTTTTCCTTACCCCCGGAGGTGTAGCTGAAGTTCACCTTGTTGAAGGTGATGTTGCCTTTGACGTGATCCCCCAGGAGAGCGGGCATCTTGTCCGGCGAGGTGATGGCGGGGCGTTCCGGATCGACATTGAGCACATCGCTCACCCGGTCGATGGCGATGCGCACATCCTGAGAGCTGTTCCAGAGCTGGACGATCTGCATGATCGGCCCCATCACCATGCCCATCAACATCTGGAAGCCCATCAGCTCACCGATGGTGAGGTTGCCGTCCATAACCTCGGTGGCACCCACCCAGAGGATCGCTACGGTGGAGCTCAACTGGACGAGCTGGTTGAGGCTGTTGGAGACCAGATTGA
>JADGBX010000155.1 GCA_015231265.1 Magnetococcales bacterium
AGCATCGGTCTGCAGAAGATGAGACTTCTCGAAGAGGATCTCGAGAAAGTGGCCGCTGAGAATGTCCACGAACTGCTGCGTGCCTGGGAACTGAAGCATCGCCATCTGGCGGCTGAGTCGGTCTTCCATCACACACTGTTCCGGAAAGAAACACGCTGGCCCGGCTACTACTATCGTGGCGACGCGATGAAGCTGGATGATGAGAACTGGCATGTGCTGACTGTCTCCCACCGGGATCCCAAAACCGGTGAGTACACCATGGAGAAAGCACCGTGCTATCATCTGGTCGGTGAAAACGAGTAGGTCGTTCCTGATTGGAATGGACTAAGCTCTAGGGTTTGAATGGAAAAAGACCAATGCGTGATGCGTTGGTCTTTTTCCTGTTTTTCATGGATGACTGCACTTCATTGGACGTAACAGATGAACATCATAGAAAAGAGCGATGACGACATTCTGGCCATCGCTGTTCCCATGTGGTCAGATTTGATCAAGTATTCCAACAAGGGTGAGTACGGACCATTCACCAAGCATTTTGCCTACTCTCTGATGCTAGGTCTGAACGAAGTGGAGATGGGTAAGCAGTTCACCCACAGCACTTTGACAAAGAGTCTGGCTGAAGAGTTCGACGTTCTCGGAACGATCCGTCGTGGCGAGCATGTGACTGTCCTCTTTCGACAGCGCAGTACCGAACGCGATGGTGAGTGGCTGGGCCGGTTGGTTATTGGCTATGAAAAGGAAGAAGTGAAAATTTTCGGAGCTTCCATCTTCTAGAGACTCTTTCTGAATGAAGAGCCTCCATACACACCCTTCATACGCCCGACTTCGGACACAACCATGACGCAAACTATCAAAGACAACATGTTCGTGGAACTCACCTACAAAGTGACCGACAAAAAAACCGGTCAGGTTCTGTCGGCTGTTGAGTTCCCCTTGGGCTACGTTCACGGTGCCAATCAAGTGCTGGCAGAAGATGTTACTGCGGAGTTGGAAGGGAAGACCGTCGGAGATCGCATTGAGATTCCCATCGATTGCGACAAGATCTATGGACCCAGAGATGAATCTCTGGTCTTTACCGATCGCATAGAGAACGTTCCTGAGGATTATAGGGAACTGGGTACCACCATCACCATGGAGAATGAGAAGGGAGACACCCGCAACTTCATCGTCACGCGTATCGACGAGGAGACCTTGACGGTTGACGGGAACAATCCCCTATGCGGTCGGGAGGCGGTTTTCCAACTTGAGGTGCTGACCGTTCGCGAAGCAACAGAGGAAGAGATTGAAGAGGGTGGTTCTATTGACAATGCAGAAGCGGATGTCAATCACTCCCTTAAGGTTCCTCTGGAGTGAGGTAAACAATTACGGTAAGTCTGTTTCATTCATAAGAGTGCTCGCTGCCAATCAGTGCTCGGCAACGGTAGGTGTCCTCCCAGAGGAATGATGAATAGTGAGCACTCTTAATTCTTCACAGCCGTTAAGATTAAGTGGTAGAGGAAAGCCGTTTTCGTCGATCCAGTGAAGCACCCTGGACCATCTGCGAGGCTAGGGCGTGTCCTCAATGAGAACGAATCCGTGTTTGTGACTGAAAATGCAGCAGACAAGGCGTGAGGAGCGCGGTTTGGCACGGCCAAATGAGCGACGAACAACGCAGCATGGTGCATTTTCAGGCCAAACCCGAAGGGCTGGCGGCACGCCAGCGCGGTTTCGAGCCCATTGAGGACACGCCCTACACGCTCCAACTCTCTCAACACCTATCCCACCTGGTGTATGTCTTCTTCCCTCCCCCCCCTCGTTAACCGTGTAGAGTTCCTTTCGGACGTGTGTCACTATTCCTGTGATTACAACAACGGTCTGAAAAGGGGTCTGCCTGGGGCGCGTGTCCTCAATTCTCTCTTTCCTCCGGATTTCAGGGCATGACGGACGATTGCCCTATCATCGACAAGGTGCACAGTGTGTCCGTATTATCATGGGTTCTTTGAGGGATCTGTGAGGTTTGGGAGAGGCATCGCTTTTTGCACGAACCAAGATTTCTCGCCGATATCAGATGCACACACCATCCAAGATTGACCACCAAGATCCTCTTCCATATTTAGAAACACCAACTCCACCTTCTTGCCTTCGACCATATCAAGACCGGTGTAGAAGAGGACACGTTTGCCCTCTTTGAGCAACTTCAGTACGTTTCGATAGGCGGAAAAATAGCCGATGTGTATTTCTGGTGGAACCCGAATAGAGCGCGACCGTGTGGAGTAGCGATCATTCGAATTGGTTTCCTCTGGTAGCGTGGTATAGAAGAGAGACCAATAATTGAAGTGATCGACAAGATCCTGTGTCGTGTAGGCAGGGCCTATGAGACCGTTGAGAATCGGTTTCTGATGGAGAGCGAGCGTTGTGCCATGGCGATAATTGATAGCAAATATCTGCGACTTCTGGTGGCATCGGCCAGCGAGTTGGTCCCTGGCGATACCCTTGATATCAGAGTAGCCCTTCACGGCAGTGAAAAGAGTTAGGGGGATCGCTACGGAAACGGCCACGAGAAAGGTGCCGGAAACGAATACCGGTGTTGAAGAGAGGGCCAGTGGTGTCTGTTGTGGGTCGGTTGTACGGTGCATGCGCTTGATCAGGATGTGCAGCCCGAACAGGGGTAGCAGAGCCATGAAAGGGAAGACCGAGGCGATAGCCCGTGTTTCTCCTCC
Organism: Magnetococcales bacterium; assembly: GCA_015231265.1. GTDB lineage: Bacteria > Pseudomonadota > Magnetococcia > Magnetococcales > JADGBX01 > JADGBX01. The sequence goes on from JADGBX010000155.1 coordinate 2,697, forward strand.
GACCATAAACGGCGCCGAGAGCATGATGCCCAGATTGGTTGAAAGAATGAATCCCTCATAATCATTCTGTCGAAGTCGCCAATGACGTTGGATCAGCACACCCATCCCCAGCAGCATCATAAGATAGAGCAGCATGTTGATGAGGTAAGGATCAATGGAGCGGAACATCAACGAACGCCAATGATCATCCGAAAACTCCTGCAGCTGGACTGGAAAGAGCGTGTCGTAGATCTCCAGAGCACTACCGACAATGCCATCCACGGGATGATGGATGATTTGGTCAATGATGATGCGTTTCTTTTCAGCCACTTCCTGATCGACGGGTAAGCCCTTAAGTTGGGGATATTCTTTGTTGATCCAGAGCCAGGGTAGTGTCTCGTTGAGGTATTCCGTTGGTAGGGAATCATCGAGGAACACCCGGCCACGGACAAAGACGTAGTACCAGGAGTTGATGGCGTTGGCAAAGGTTGCCGAGCCGTTGGTCAGTCGGTTGGTGATGTGGCTGTTAAGGCCATAAATGGCAAAGAAGATCAGCAGACCCGTGAGAATCATTCGTTTGGTGCTCCACGAGAAGATAGGCTTATTTCTCATGAGAGCCCAGAGCACGATGGCTGGAAAGATGAAGAGAGGACCAACACGGATGAATTGTGCCAAAAACAGTGTGCCCAGGCCGGCCAGAAGCAGGAGTGCCGACCGGCGACCCACGGCATACCACAGCAGGGTGAAGGCGGCACAGCCAACGAAGAAACCGAGAGGTTCGCTGGAGAACGCCGTCAGGTGCTCATGGATATAATCGAAGAGGATGCTTGCCATAATAAGCGCAATGCCCGGACCGAATCGTGCCCAGATTGCAGCGCTCACCATCCAGATCGACACCATGGACAGCACAGTATTAATAAGGATAAACAGGCGATTGTCAAAATCACTCAGGAGGTACTGGCCGGTTAACAGAAGATTGGCCAGAGGTCGTCCACGAATGGAGTTGAACGTTCCTTCAGTAAGGATCTTTCCCGTATTGTTAAGATAATCTGCGGCATCATTAATGGGAAATGCGCCCCAGGTGGCCCAGCGGGTATTGATGTGATATCCCCAAAGTAGCTGCAGGGTGAGCCCACCAAACAGCATGAGAAGCAGAAAGAGAAGGCCGCCATTCAACACGGTTAGCGGCACTCTCCTCAAAGACTCCCTGAAAAGAGTTGCCACAACCATGGCCAGCGCTAAAAGATGAAATATCAGAGGAAGATAGAAGAAGGCGGGCTTAGACAGGATTGGACGGAGGTGAATCACGCCATAAAAGAGGGTGAAACTGAAGAGGACGATGATGGCTCCAAGAAGGAGATCCCTCAAGAAACCAGATCGAAGGTTGAAGGCGGGAAGGGCCACGTTCATGGGTACGTATCCATCAAATCACAGTGTTTTGGAAAAGATTATTTGTCCGTTTCCGCCGTACTCTGTCCATTCAACACCTTTGCTGACCGGAGAGCAGAGGAGCTTTTGGAGCGTTTTGTAAGCATCTCCAGCGTCGGTCTGGGTCGTATCACCATGAACATCTGAAATGAGAAGAAGGACTTCCAGAGTTTGATCCCCCACTGGTTGAGGCGCAACAGCAGGCTGCTTGCCCACTTATGGTCGAGCGCGAGGGGAAAGGGTGCCGGCACGCCGATCTCTTCGACGACATCATAACCCGCTTGTCTAAAAAGACGTCGCAAGGATTTGAAAGTGAAGAGGCGGGTGTGCGTAAGATCGAGAATACCGCTCTTACCGTAATTGAAACTGCCAAAGAGCAATGAAAGGCGCGTTATCCCGAACGCCACATTGCCAGTGCTCACAAGAAGCGTGACATCCTCTTTCAGGTCGGCGGTGTGGCGTAGACGCTCAACGAACCCTTCCGGGTCGTTCAGGTGCTCGATGACATCCAGCAGAGTGATCACATCGGCCCCAGCCAGCGGCAACGGCGTTTCAGCATCGTTGAGATCCTGCTGGTGATAGGCGTCCAGTTCGAGATCCGGGGAGGGCGCGCCAACATCCACCCCAGTGACATGCGCTCTCTTTTCCCGCCGTATCCAAGACGCTATCTCACCACCTGCACAGCCAAGATCCACCACGCGCGCGCCTTCTGGAACTCTCTCGTATGCCAATTGATGCGGACTGGGAAAGCTGCTCTTCTCCTGATAGCGCTGGACGCTGCTACTGTCGGGTCGGCAGTCGAATTTCCGTGCGTAATAGATGTTCAACCGTTGCACCGCTGCGATCAGCGTGGTGACGAAGACGTCCCAGGCGTAGCGCATGCCGTTTACATAGCAGATCTCCTCCCCATAGTAGGTGGGGATGGGGAGCTCGACAATGCGTTTTTCCGCCCTGAGCAGTTGGATGATGATCTCCGTATCAAAATGGAAATCTCGGGTATTGAGCGGGAAAGGGATCGCCTTCAGAGCCTCAGTCGAATAGATGCGATAACCGGAGTGGAACTCGCTGAGGTTGCTTCCCAACATGCGGTTCTCGAAAGTGGTCAGGATCTTATTGCCAATATATTTATAGAGCGGCATCCCTCCCTTGCGGGCACCACCTGGCGTCATCATGCGTGAGCCGAATACCGCATCCGCCTCACCCTTTCGCAGAGGTTCCATCAGCTCCGGCAACGCCTCGGGACGATACTGACCGTCGCCATGCAGCAGGGCGACATAATCGAACCCCTTTTCAATGGCATAGTGGAAACCCAACTTCTGATTACCGCCATACCCTTGATTGACCGGATTGTAGAGGACACGCAGAGGAAATGGTAGCGTCTCCTCTGCTCGGACAAGAAGACCGGTCTCGAAGGTGAGATCGTGAGAGGCGTCATCGATAATCAGAACTTCCACCTCAAAGAGTCGATTCAAATCAGCAGGAATCCGTGTCAAAACATCACGGATTGTTGTCTCCGCATTATAGGCGACGATAAATACAAGGAGGCGATCAACACCGCGTGAAGAGTTTGAAGAGATAATTGACATGAAGAATCCCCAGGAACAGCGAGGCTCAACCAGTATTACAATAGAGTGTTAAGATCGGGCTCATTGAGGACACGCCCTAGGCATGACACAGTGCAATGACAGCCTGTGTTATCTATTTCTGCTGGACGATGATGCCGAACAGATCTGTCTACAGGACAGCATCATCATTAACAAACCCCGTCGAGGTGCATCAGAAGATGTGTGCGTAACGATTCCACACCAAACCACCATACCGTACCCTATTTTTGTTCCCGGTTCTCGGGAGAGTTGTCCCACCGGCTCTTTTCTTTAACCATGCGTTGGTTGCACGTTTCCTTGGTGGCCTGACACGCATCCAGTCCCAACACATTTGACGCGTAGCAACTCCACCACACTCCAAGCATGGTCTGTTCCTCCAGCAACCATAGCAGCCGTTCGGAATCTATAGAGTCGGTTTCCGGTGGCAACAGGTGTTCTCTCCTCATTGGTCGGTGAAAAAAGCCTCTGGTTCACACACTGTCGTCTATAGGCATGGTATCAAGCCAGCAAGCCCCATCCTCTCCACTGCGACAATCGTCAACACCTGACACTTAACAACCTTAACAGTAAATAATAAACTATTATTTACATAGGTCTGCATTGATGTCATGCACTATGTGCATCATAATATCAAACATCATTCCTCTTACGCCTTAGGAACGGCTATGGAAGCTTTGCTCTGGATTGCAGGAATTGCTGTGGTTTGGTGGCTATTGGATCGTCCCAAGAATATTGAACCAAGCCATTCCGAAGCAGATATGACGAGTTACAGCACCGCTGTAGATCATCGGGACGATAACGATGAGGTGGGCATCTCATGGGAAATACAGCGTACAAGACCTGTCAGAAAGAAACCTCGAGGAAGCGAAGGAGACTGGGTAGCGCCAGGTGAAACGACTGTGATACAGGGCTTTACCATCCCAAATGGCATGATCTATGTCGGTGACTGGCTGACGCCTATCCATGACTATGGCAACAATCATGACGCCTCGTTGATTCGCCCCTCATTGGCCGTCAACAAAAACAGTCCTGATCATGCCGGAGACACCCTCTCCTACTGGCCCTCCTATAGCGATATCAAACCCAGAGCGCGCGCTGCATATCTCTCCTTTCTTTCAAAAGGCGTCCAGGACCCAGACGTCGCTATCGGCTATCTGTTTCTCTACTATTATGGTTTGGAGAGACGCCTCCTGGTGGATCTGGCAGAGTGTAAAGAGTCCCCGGAATTCGCACGTCTTATCCAGGAACTCAATCGGCTGGCGGATCTGTATGGCGATAGCCGTTCGTTTCAAGGCTATGTTTCCAACCTGCTCTCCTATCTCTCTCTACGGGATGGTGCCTCCTACGCCCCCTTATCCTCTTCGGAAAGTGGCGATCAGCACCACGCACTTTGGCTGAAACTGGGACGTACCGTGAAGGCGGGTGCGCCCATTGATGACACCTTGGCCCTGCACTGGTTGCACGCCGATGGCAACACCCGTTTTCGTACTCCGGCCAAGCGTCTGCCGGATGAATTCCGCACCCTGTTTAAGGTGCGCTTTAACCAACTCTATCCCCAAGGGATGAAGCTCAGACCCAATAAATCTCGACTCACCATCGCTTATCGCCCCAGCGCCCGAGCTTGTGGGGGCTCCAGTTGTCCAAGACGTCTCTGCAT
>JADGBX010000156.1 GCA_015231265.1 Magnetococcales bacterium
ATATCCAGAGAAGAACCACATCGAACAGGAACGGAATATCGGGCACCACACAGAAGTGAGCGATTGGCGCCGGACCTAAAACAGCACACACCCTCCGTCGCCAAAAAAAATGAGGACATGGCCTCCAACGTCGGGGATGCACAGAACACGCCCCCCTCCCTCGAATATCCTCGCGCGCCGGGGAGGTGGGGAGTGCATCGGGGGAGGCATCTGATGATGGGTGTGGTTTCTACCTTGAGAGGCACATCCACTGAAAAGTCAAAACCATCGAGGGGTGGAAGTTATATATTTCTAAAGAAATACATGGGTGTAATGGGCGCGCTTAGTGGGAAGTGGGTGGGAAGTGAGTCGGAGAAGACGTCTGGTGATGGGTGTGTTTCCTCTCTTGAGAGGTAGAGCACGGTAATGGCACCGCATGTCGGACATCACAACGAAGTGAGCGGTTGGCGACGGTGGGCGTGTCTTCAATCAGCCCTATAGACTGAAGCAGACACAAAAAAACGGACGCCTCGCAATGAGAACGTCCGTTTTTTTGTATGGCATCTCCGATTCAGAGTGGCGACATCATCCGATGTCGCCACCTGATCGAATGGAGAACCGACCCCTTACATACGGCTGGGGTTGATCTCAACGCGACGGTTTCTGGAACGGCCGTACGCGGTGTCGTTGGTCGCCGCAGGACGACGCATACCGTAACCGGTAGCGCTCAGGCGGTTGGCATCAATACCCAGATTGACCAAGTACTCCATCACCGCGGTAGCGCGCTTGTCGGAGAGCTTCTCGTTGAAGTCAGCGTTACCCACGTTGTCGGTGTGACCCTGAACTTCGACGTTGACGTCGGGGTTGTCCTTCAGGATCAGAGCGGTCTGCTCAAGAACCCGAGCCGACTCAGGACGGATGTCCCATTTGCCGGTGCTGAAGTGGACACCTTCCAGGACCCAGCAGCCACGATCGTCGACCGGAGCACCCTTCGGTGTGCCGGGGCACTTGTCCTTGTGATCGTAAACGCCGTCAGCGTCGGAATCCAGCGGGCAGCCCATGGCGTCAACGGTGAGGCCTTTGGGGGTGCCGGGGCACTTGTCCATGTAGTCGGCAACGCCATCACCATCGGAATCGATCGGGCAGCCGTTGCTGTAGACGGTCACGCCTTTGGGGGTTCCGGGGCATTTGTCGTAGGAGTCCCAGACACCATCACCATCGGAGTCCATCGGGCATCCGTGATAGTCGACCTTCACACCTTTGGGGGTGCCGGGGCAGCGATCACGGGAGTCGGGCACACCGTCGCCATCGGAATCGGGGTCGGGCATGTATCCCTCATGATAACCAAAACCGGTATATCCCAGCTGATTGACGGCAGGATGGGAGCGCGAAGGCGGCTTCCATCCAGGGGCCTGAGCCGGGGTCCAGACGGAACCGGCAAATGCCGTTCCAACCATGGTCAGCGCACACACGGCGCCGATGCCAAGAATTTTCACCTTTTTCAAGGTCTTCATGAAGAACTCCTGTCGTTAAGTCATCTTAAGAGGGTGGAAGGAGCAGAAGAAGTGCGGTTCCCACTCCCCCGCGCCGTGACAGCCGACGTCCAACGCGGACATGACCGACACCAATCGGATTAACATGTATATAAACGCAACATGATACGACTCTCGACGGGAATTCCTATAAAAAAAGTGCTATTTGTGCATTTTTCAAAAAATGCCAAGCCCTCTCCACTACCGTAAACGATCGACACAACCCTCTCGATATACTTACTCGTCCTTATCGCGTAAAGCGCGTGCCCAGCACATCACCTGTTCAAGAATGGCCGCTTTTTTAACCGGTTTGACCAGCAGGGCATCCCCGCCGCTTTCGAAACAGCGGCGACGCTCTTCGGGAATGATGCTGGCGGTCAGAATGATGATTCGACTCGCTTCGCGGTTCTCCCTCCGCTCCATTTCGCGGATCTCCCGCGCCACCTCGTATCCGTCCATTCTCGGCAAGCGTGCTTCAATGAAGATCAGATCGTAGCTCTCCCGCCGACACATGGAGAGCGCGCTCTTTCCGCTCTCTGCGCGATCCAGGGTGTGGGCAATCGGTCGGAGGTGATTGCTGAGAAGAAAGGCACCATCATCCGAATCCAGCGCCAGAAGAATATCGGGCTCCATCTCCTCCAGAACCCGGGTGTGGGCGTTATCCAGAACCACCCGCGACGTAGGACCGGGTAACGGTTTCTGTTCGACCGGCGTGACGAAGCGGCCCAGCAGTTTCCCTAGAGACTGCACGAACTCGACCCGTTTGACCGGCTTTTCATGCAGTTTCAAATTCGATTGCTTGGCGATCTTGCGCTCTTTCCGGGTCGGGCCGATGTCGAGCACGATCATGGGCATCTCTTCGAAACCGGGTCGGGCCCGCAGCCTGCGCGCATAGGCCAGCGTAGCCATGCCGGGAAACGGCTCCGCCGAATCCAGAACGATGGCGTCGAAGATCTCACCGGGCGCCGTCGCCTTCTCAACAAAGGCGTCGTGACTCTCCACCACCACCACCGTAGCGCCCGCACCCACCAGCATGTCGGGCAGAATCTTGCGCGATGCCTGACTGTCGGTCTGCAGAAGAACACGGATTTCCGCCAGATCCGGAAGCAGATCCTGTTCACGAGGAGAGGCCCCCTCATCGATATCCAGAGGCACCTCGAACTGGAAGGTGCTGCCCTGACCGGGAACGCTTTTGGCGGCGATGGAACCGTCCATCAACTCCACCAGCCGCTGACAGATGGTCAAACCGAGCCCCGTCCCGCCATAACGGCGGGTCACCATGGAGTCGGCATGCGTGAACGCCTGGAAGATACTCTCCAACTTGCTGTTGGGAATACCGATACCGGTGTCCGTGACGCTGAATCGGAAATGGCCCTCGGTGGGTGTCAGGTCGTTGGGCGTGAACCCCACCCGCACCGACACCTCTCCCTGATCGGTAAACTTGATGGCGTTGCCCACCAGATTCACCAGGATCTGCCGCAAGCGCGAGGGGTCTCCCCAGACGAAGGTGGGGACGTCGTGGCCGATGTGGGTCAGAAGAAGAATATCCTTCTCCACGGCGCGCAGCCCCATGATATCGGTGATGCTGTCCAGCAGTTCATCCAGATCGAAGCGAACCCGATCCACTTCCAATTGATCCGCCTCCACTTTCGACAGATCCAGAATGTCGTTGATCAGGTCCAGCAGCGTCTCTCCCGAGTGGCGGAAGATATCCACATAGCGGGCCTGATCACCGGTCAAACGGGTCTCCGAGAGCAGCTCCGCCATTCCGATGATGGCGTGCATCGGTGTTCGGATCTCGTGACTCATGGTGGCGAGGAACTCACTCTTGGCCCGGTTGGCGCTCTCCGCCTCCCGTTTGGCCTGTTTGAGCTGATCCTCCATCTGTTTGCGTTCGGTGATATCCTGGGCGGTTCCCGAAAGCCGCTTGGGCCGGCCACCCTCTCCGGGGGAGAGACGCGCGCGAAGATGGATGATACGCGTCTCACCGTCGGGACGGCTGATCCGACAATCCATCTCCTGGACACTGTTTTCATCATTGTCCCGCTTCAATCGCTCCAGCATCTTCGAGATCAGAGGATGGTCGTCCGGATGGATGCGATTCTTCAGCGGGCCGTGCTTGTCGGTGTCCTTGGTGATACCCAGAATGCACGCCGTCTCAAGAGACCACCACTCCTTGCCGGTCGTCATCTCGTGTTCCCAGTTGCCGATATGGGCGATACGCTGGGCGACCGCCAGCCGATGGCGGGAGTTGCGCAGATCCTCAAGAACCTTCAAACGGTCCGTCACATCCCTCATCACCAGAACGGCGCCATGGGGTTTCCCCTCCTTCTCCAGAGGGGTGACGGTCATCTCCAGGGAGTAGATCTCACCATCCCGACGGGCAAACTGATTCTCCAACACCCGCATCTTGCCGCCCTCTTTGGCCATGCGGCAGGCGGGGCACTCTTCGCGACTGTGGCCGTGATCGGGATCGGGATCGTGCGAACCGTGCAGCAGCATGTGCAGGTCATTCCCGAGAATCTCCTCACGACGATAGCCGGTGATGCGCAGGGCGGCATCGTTGGCGTAGCGCGCCCGGCACTCCTGATCCAGACCGATAATTCCCTCACCGGCAGACTGAACGATGGAGACCGTTTCGGCATTGAGCCACTGGAACGCCTCTTCGGCCCGCCGCTTCTGTCGGACCAGATCTGCCCGTTCCATGGCACGGTCGAGAATCGACGGCAACAGTTCCGGACAGCTGTGACCGGCATCCTTGACCACATAGTCGCTGGCGCCCAGACGCATCGCCTCCACCGCCACGCTGAGATCGGAAACGCCGGAGACCATGATCACCGGAGGAAGCTCCCGGGCCGACTCCGACAAGGTGCGCACCACCGACAGGCCGTCCAGTTCCGGCATCTCCACATCGATAGCCACCACATCGAAATCGCTGGTTCCATTCAGCAACATGTCCAGACCGACCCGACCGTTTTCGGCAATGGCGACATCATACCCCTGTTTCGACAAACGGTGTTTCACCAGCGTTGCCATATCCGGGTCGTCTTCCATGTAGAGCAGACGTTTATCGGCCATTGTTTCCCACCCCGTATCTCTGGGCATGACGGTTCTTCAGGATCTCTCTTCGGATCTCCCTATTATGCCATGGGCGAACGGCAGAAATCTCCCCCGTCTCTTTTTAAAAGGAGGAAATGCTGCTGGCTGAGACTGTCGTGGAGACACCCTCTTCAGAGGAGACGGGAGTGGCCGGAAGAGCCGACAAAAGACGATCGCTCCATCATCGTGCTTGAGGAGAGAACGGCCCATCAGAACAGCGAAGCATCTCCAGGCCCCAGATGCCTAACCCGAATCCGCTTCCAGGCCGGCAGGGACATCACGTCCAGCATCGCCCGGTTGATCGGCTCTCGAAGTGAACTCCCGGTCTTGAAGGCGAAGCCGTAATCCTGCCATCCGAAGTGGCCGGGCAGCATCATCAGATCTCGCTTGGCACGCCGGTGGACGAGGTTGGCCAGAATCGGCGCATCGTGCACCACGGCATCCACCTCGCCCCGACTCAGGCTCTGCAGCAGCGCCGCGCTGCTGGGCAGAAGCTTGCCCGGTGCAATGGTGTCGTAGAGAAACTCTTCGCCACTGGAGCCCTTGACCGCACCCAGGCGAAGTTTCAGAAGATCCGCCGGAGAGTGAACAGCCGCGATTCCGGAGTTGCGGGTCTCATGCAGCGCCGTGGTGATGGCAGCGGTAAAGCTGGAGATGACGATCAGACTGGCGAACATCCAGATCAGACCGATGACCCGCCCGGAGAAGGTGCGAGGCGCCTTGTCGCCGTAACCAACAGTAGTCATGGTCACCGCCGACCACCAGAATCCCGCGCCCACGCCACGAGCCATGGAGGAAGGGAACTGCTCCTGATTGCCACGCCGTTCCAGAGCCCAGATCACCACACCGACGGCAAGCAGCAGCAACGCCAATCCACCCACCGCCTCAATAAACTTCATGGAGAGCAACCGCTGGACAACGCCGGTGACATGCTCCTCCTGCTGGTTGCGCACCGCAACGCCGAAACCGGTGTGGTAGTAGGCGTGAGAGAAGTCGAAGCGCGACTCTCTCTCCGAGTTGATGGTGAGGGCAGCCGCAGCCACATCCACCTCCCCCTTCTCCACCGCATCCATCAACGCCATCAACTCCAGTTCCTGGAACCGGTAGGTGAGATTGAGCATGCGCGCCACCGCCCGCCACAGATCGATACTCACCCCGGAGAGGGAACCATCCTGCAAGCGGACCACGAAAGGGGGCGCAATCGTCACACCGACCACCAGACCTTGCCGCTGAATTTCAGCCGCTTCCAACCCCAGGATCGAGTCCGGAACCCCCTGGGGCCGTTCAGCCACCCCCCGAATTGAATCCGGCACGGCTGTAGGTGCCGTGGCCACCTCCTGAATCGAGTCGGGCAGCACCTCATCAGCTCGCACGTTCGAGGCTGCCAACACCATGACCGACAGCATCAACAGGAGTAAACGCCACCCCGTTCCAACTGCTCTACCCCCGTCGCTCATCCCCCTTCTCCCTTCTTCTCGGCGTCTTCCCTGCGCAGACGCACCTTCCCCTTCAACACTACCCGATAGATCGCCCGGCGCAACGCCTCATCTTCCACCTGATCCACAGTTTTCTCCGCCCAGTCGATCTCTGTTCGCGTGGCAATTGGAAGGGGTTTCGGACGGCGGAGTCGATGCCGACCACTCCTCCAGGTGTAGCGCAGCACCCCGGTCCTGAAGCGGATGTCGGTCACCTCCTGGAATGACGCCTGCTTCAACTTCTCCATCAGCGCCCCTTTCAGGTGGTTCAACTCCGTCACCCAGACGGGGGAGTCGGCCCGCACGGTCAAAACACCGCCGATCAAGCGGTACGGCTCGGTATGTTTCGCCATCTGCTCACCCACCACCTCGGGCCAGCGCTGCCAGATTCGACTGGCCCGGGCGTGAGGGTGGCGCAGAGCCCGGTCGGCAAGGGATCGGATCAACGATCCCAACTCCTCGGGATCGCTTGCCTGCCGCCTCTTCCGACGACGTGCCGGGGAGCGACCTGGTCTGCCGGAAGATGTGGTCATGGTGGAACCTGTTACTGCGGTTTCGAGCTGATTGAGGACACCCCCCAACCAGAAAAACCATCTACGCTTCCGCCGCCTTTCGAATCACATCGAGAACGCCTGCATCCTCAATGGTGGGCAGATCACCGGGATCGCGCCCTTCGCAGATGGAGAGAATCGCCCGGCGCAACACTTTGCCGGAGCGGGTTTTCGGCACGCCGGAGACCACATGGATATCCCGAGGCTTGGCGATGGGGCCAACCTCTTTGGCAACCACATCACGCAGAGCGTCGGCTCCCGGATCGTCGGCCCCGGTGGTGAGCACGACAAAGGCGACCACCTCCTGGGTCTTGATCTCATCCTTCACCCCCACCACGGCCGCTTCGGCAACGGCGGGGTGGGTACAGAGCGCCTCCTCGATCTCCCGGGTGCCCATGCGGTGACCGGCGACTGTCAGCACATCGTCATCCCGACCCATGATGAAGTAGTAACCGTCTTCGTCAAACATCGCATAGTCGAAAGTGGCGTAGAGGGGCGCTTCGTAGCGGCTGAAGTAGGTCTCGACGAACCCTTCGTCATTGTTGTAGATCGTTGTCATACAACCGGGTGGAAGCGGCGGCTGGATCATCAACGCCCCCTTGGTGTCGGG
>JADGBX010000157.1 GCA_015231265.1 Magnetococcales bacterium
AACAGGCTCCCCCTCCCCGCAAGTGTGTCGCGCGCCGGGGGGTGGGGGAGTGTGTTCGGGAAGGCGACCTGTGTTGAGTGTGGTTTCTATCCAGAGAGGTGCGTCAACGTCACTCTTTCGCCGTGGCTTTTTTCTCAAGAGAAGAACCACATCGAATAGGAACGGAAAATCGGGCACCACACAGAAGTGAGCGATTGGCATCGGACCTAAAACAGCACACACTCTCCGTCGCCAAAAAAAAGAGGACATGGCCTCCAATGTCGGGATATACCCGAAACAGGCTCCCCCGACCAAACCATCAAAACTCCCCACCCACTTCACACTAAGCGCGCCCAACACACCCATATATTTCTTTAGAAATATATAACCTCCACCCCTCGATGACGTTGACTTTAAAGGCAGTAAAGGAAAAGGTAGCAGCGCGGAACCCATGGTTCCACACCTCTTTGTCAACACCTTCTTCACCCCGACGCTGTTTCACATCCGAGAGGGTGGGGTATTGAAATGCACGACTGCTGATATAATCGCCACACGCTACTCTCGTAGCAGCGCCTCGACGAACTCTCCCACATTCTCATAGGCGGGCACTTCCGGCATGGCCGCAACCGATTTCATGCCGTGGCCAGTGCGCACCAGAGCCCCGCAACACCCCGCCGCCACGGCACACTCGACGTCTCGGGTGGAGTCGCCCACCATCCAGGTCGCACCCAGATCGAAGGGGAAGGTTTTCAGCGCCTGATAGATCATGCCCGGTTTCGGTTTGCGGCAGTCGCAGCCGTCGTCCGGGTGGTGGGGGCAGTAGTGAAAGGCGGCGATCTCACCACCCGCCTCTCTGACGGCGGCCTGGAGCTTGGCGTGAATGGCGGTAAGGTCGTCGTGGCTGATGATGCCCTTGCCGATACAGGCTTGGTTGGTGATGACGATCACCGTATACCCCGCCTCGTTGAGCCGTCGGATCGCCGGGGGCGCGCAGGAGAGCACCTCCAGCTCATCGGGGGTTTTCACATAGTCCGACCGGCCATCCGGGGTGTCGGGCATGTTGCGGTTGAGTACGCCGTCTCGATCCATCAGGACAACACGGAGCGTTTGATCGGGGGAGGGTTTCTTCATGGCGTGGTGATCCCGTCACGCTGGTAATCGTTGCAGGAGTGTGCCAGTCTACTTCAAATGGGCTGGAAGCGTCATCTTCTTGTGGTGAGAGGACGCGTGGAACATTTATTGCTTTTCCTGAAACAGAGTTTTATGGATCACGATGGATTCGGTTGTAGCAACGACCAATGTGGATGATGAAAGGTGGATGGAAAATGGCCCTCTCTTCTCTGAAACGGTTCCAACTCAGCGAGCTGCGCTTTGCCTGGCTGGTGATGGTGTGCGTGATCATCACTGCGCTGCTGCCGTCTCTGGTGCGGGCCGAGGAGGCGCATCCGCCGGGACCGGCCTTCGGTGAGCGGTTAACCTACAGCATCCGCTGGGGGGTGATGCCTGCGGGGGCGGCGGTGATGAATTTTCTTCCCTATGACGGCCCCGGCGCCTATACGATCCAGGCCCACGTGGAGTCCATCGGCATGGTGGCGATGATGCATCCGGTGGACGACCACCTCAAGACCATCGGTTATCGGCAGGGCGGACGACTCTTCTCGACGATGTTCAAGAAGGATCAGCGCGAGCGCAATCGCATCACCCGCTACCGGTTCGAGCGCAATCGCAAACAGGTGGTGCGGCGAGTCGACAAGAAGAAACCGCTCACCATCAGCAATATTCCCTACGAGATCAGCGACCCCTTCTCCACCTTCTACACCCTGCGTTCCCATCCGGAGTTCAAGGAGGGGGAGACCATCACCATTCCCTATTTGGACGGCGAGAAAACCTACAAAGCCATCATCAAAGTTGGTAAGGAGGAGCGCCTCTACACGCCCATGGGGTATCGGGATGTGTTTGCGGTCTATCCCACGTTGGAGTCGTCGGACAAGTTCAAGGAGCACGGCAAGCTGGTGATCTGGCTCTCCAAAGACGAGCGGCGACTGCCGGTCAAGGTGGAGGCCCATGTGAGCATCGGCACCCTGGCGGCGGATCTGGTGGAGTATGAGGACGGACTGGGTGGAAAAGGGAAGATCGTCGCCCAGGAATGAAGGTTTCCTTTACCGGTTAACGGTTGCCAAAGGGCGTGAGATGCCGTATCCAACAGCCGTGGATGCGGCATTTTTCGTGGTCGGAGCGGATCGATCTTCACACAGAGAGTGGAAACGGATATGAAACGTCGGATCATCGTAGTCATCCCGGCTCGTTACGCCTCCACCCGACTGCCGGGCAAACCGCTGCTGGAGATCGCCGGTAAGCCGATGATCCAGCACGTCTATGAACGGGCGGCGCAGGCGCAGGTGGCGGAGGTGCTGGTGGCCACCGATGATCAGCGCATCTTCACGGCGGTGGAGGGGTTCGGCGGTCGGGTGGTGATGACCTCGGAGGCGTGCCGCTCGGGAACCGATCGGGTGGCGGAGGCGGTGACCGGTATGGAGGCAGATGTGGTGGTCAACGTCCAGGGCGACGAACCGATGCTTCACCACGCCATGATCGATCAGGCCGCAACCCCGTTCCGCGAGGAGAGCGACTGCGTGATGAGCACACTCTCCCACGCCCTCACCTCCATGGAGGAGCTGGTGAACTCCGATGTGGTGAAGGTTGCGTGCCGTCTCAACGGTGATGCACTCACCTTCTCCCGCGCGCCCATCCCCTTCATTCGTGATCGCTTCGGTGGTGCGTTACCGACGGCAGAGACGCCGTTCGATGCCGCCGACCCCCTGTTCAAAAGCCTCAAACGTCACATCGGTCTCTACGCCTATCGCAGCGACTTTCTCCAGCGATTCGCCGCCTGGGAACCCACCCCTCTGGAGCAGTTGGAGCGGCTGGAGCAGCTACGGGTTCTGGAGCATGGATTCCCGATTCGTGTCGTGGAGACGGCGCACGCCATCATCGGTGTCGACACCCCGGCGGACCTGGAACGGGTGCGCGCGTTGCTTCAGTAAGGACGATAGAAATGAGTATCGGCGCATGGTACCATGGCCGGATAATTCTTTTGACGGTTATACAGGGGGGATGTCACGATTCGCTGACACCCTGCGCAGGCGCAGTCAGGCGGAGAGGGCAGGGAAGATCGAAAAGACTCAAGGGTCGGGCAGGGACGTTCCGACCGGGACAGGGAAACAGACCGGGTGGTCCAAACCACACCGGTGCAGCAGGGTGGTGATGCAACATGGCAAAATACGTATTCGTAACGGGCGGAGTGGTCTCCTCACTGGGTAAAGGACTGGCGGCGGCGTCACTGGGAACGCTGCTTCAGGCGCGGGGGTATAAGGTCACCATCCAGAAGCTGGATCCCTACATCAACGTCGATCCCGGCACCATGAGTCCGTTCCAACACGGCGAGGTGTTCGTCACCGACGACGGCGCCGAGACCGATCTGGATCTGGGCCACTACGAGCGCTTTCTCAACGTGCCCATGGGCCGCACCAACAACTTCACCACCGGACGCATCTATCAGAAGGTGATTCGCAAGGAGCGCCGGGGCGACTATCTGGGCTCGACGGTGCAGGTGATTCCCCACGTCACCGATGCGATCAAGACCGCCATCCACAGCGTCAAGGGCGATGCGGATATCGTCATCATCGAGATCGGCGGCACGGTGGGTGATATCGAGTCGCTGCCGTTTCTGGAGGCGATCCGGCAGATGGGTAACGATCTGGGCCGGGGCAACTCCCTGTTCATCCATCTGACGCTGCTCCCCTACATTCCCACCGCCGGTGAGCTGAAGACCAAACCCACCCAGCACTCGGTGAAGGAGCTGCTGGCCATCGGGATTCAGCCGGACATTCTCATCTGCCGCAGCGACCGGGAGATTCCGCCGGGTGAGCGCAAGAAGATCGCCCTGTTCTGTAATGTGGAGCAGGAGTCGGTGATCTCCTGTGTCGATCAGGACACCATCTACCGCGTCCCCTTCGCCCTCTATCGGGAAGGGCTGGCGCGCAAAACTCTGGAGCTGCTCAACCTGCCGGTCACCGAGCCGGATCTGGAGGATTGGGAGCACGTTCTGGAGAAGGTGGTCAACCCCAAGCACAAAGTGGTGGTGGGCATCGTCGGCAAATACACCAATCTCACCGAGGCGTACAAGTCACTGAGTGAGGCGCTCTCCCACGGCGGCATCGCCAACGACAGCAAGGTGTCGCTGCGCTGGGTGGATGCGGAAGAGTTGCAGAATGATGGTCCCGAAGCGTTTCTGCGCGGCGTGGATGCGATCCTGGTGCCCGGTGGTTTCGGCGAGCGGGGCATCGAAGGCAAGATCATGGCGGTGCGCTACGCTCGGGAGAAGAAGGTGCCCTACTTCGGCATCTGTCTCGGCATGCAGATGGCGGTGGTGGAGTATGCCCGCAACGTCTGCGGCCTGGAGGGGGCCAACTCCACTGAGTTTAACAGTAACAACCCTCATCCGGTGATCGGTCTGATGACCGAGTGGCAGGATGGCGGTGATGTGCAGCGTCGGGAGCAGGAGTCCGACAAGGGCGGTACCATGCGTCTGGGTGCCTACCCCTGCGTGCTCAAGGACGACACCCTGGCGGCTTCCACCTACGACGCCATCGAGATCTCCGAGCGCCATAGGCACCGTTATGAATTCAATAACGATTTTCGTGAGACGCTGGAGTCCAACGGTTTGGTGGTCTCCGGGACCAGTCCCGGCGGTGAGTTGGTGGAGATCGTCGAGCTGAAGGATCATCCTCACTTCATCGGCTGTCAGTTCCACCCCGAGTTCAAGTCTCGGCCCCGCAGCGCCCACCCGCTCTTCGACGCCTTCATCAAGGCCGCCCTGGTGCAGAGCCAGAGCCGCAATAAGGACGCTTGAGTCGTGACCGCTACCGCCAAGAGCCCCCTCTCCACACCTGCCAAGAGCGTCTCCCTGGCCGATGGTGCCGTCACCATCGCCAACGACCGACCGCTCACCGTTCTGGCCGGGCCGTGTGTTATCGAGAGTGAATCGTTCGCCCTGGAGAGTGCCGAGCGCATCAAGGCGATCGGTGACGCGCTGGGCATCAACATCGTCTACAAATCCTCCTTCGACAAGGCCAACCGCACCTCCGCGTCCGGTTTTCGCGGTCCCGGTCTCGATGAGGGGTTGGAGATTCTCGCCAAGGTGCGCCGGGAGGTGGGTATTCCGGTGGTGACCGACGTGCACGAGGCGAAACAGGCCAAACCGGTGGCGCAGGTAGTGGATCTGCTTCAGACTCCCGCCTTTCTCTGTCGTCAGACCGACTTCATCCAGGCCGTTGCCGCCGAGGGCAAGCCGGTTAACATCAAAAAGGGCCAGTTCCTCGCCCCGCGGGACATGGCGAAGGTGGCTGAAAAGGCGTCACTCACCGGCAACGACGGCATCATGCTGTGTGAGCGGGGGTTCAGTTTCGGCTACGGTAATCTGGTGGTGGATATGCGCGGTTTGGCGATCATGGCCGAGACCGGGTATCCTGTGGTTTTCGATGCGACCCACTCGGTTCAGCTTCCCGGTGGTTTGGGAGGGTCGTCGGGTGGCGAGCGCCGTTTTGTTGCCGATCTGGCCCGTGCGGCGGTGGCGGTGGGTGTGGGCGCGGTCTTTCTGGAGACCCATCCCGATCCCGATCACGCCCCCTGCGACGGCCCCAACATGGTGCCTCTGGATCAGCTTGAGGCATTGCTCAACACGCTCGTTGCTCTGGACCGGGTGCAGAAGGCCTTTTAGGAGAAGCAATGTCCGCTTCCGACACAGCCTCGCTCAAGAAGACTCCGTTGCATGGCCGTCATCTGGCCGCCGGGGCCAAGATGGTCGATTTCTCCGGCTGGTCCATGCCGATCCACTACGGCTCCCAGGTGAAGGAGCATGAGATCGTGCGTACGGCGTGTGGTCTGTTCGATGTTTCTCACATGGGCATCATCGATCTCGCCGGCAAAGAGGTTCTGCCTTTTCTCGAAACGCTATTGTGTAGTGATATCAACCGTCTAGACTATGACGGCAGCGCCTTCTACACCCTTCTTCTCGACGACGACGGCCACATTCTCGACGATCTTATCGTCTATCGCATGGAGGCGGGCTGGTACCGGTTGGTGGTCAACGCCTCGCGGCGTGAGCACGATCTGGCCTGGATCGGTGATCATTCTCAGCCTTTCGACTGTCACATCCGTTTCCGCGACGATCTGGCCATGGTGGCTATTCAGGGGCCTGAGAGCATTGAAAAACTGGGCTCCGCGCTCTCCAGTTGCAGCCGTGACTGTCTGTTGGCGTTGAAGCCGTTTCAGACTTGGCGGGAGGGGGAGCGTCTGCTTGCGCGCACCGGCTACACCGGTGAAGAGGGGTTTGAGTTGATCGCCCCCATCAACGAGATCGGCATTCTGTGGGATATGTTGGTGAGCAAGGGGATCGAGCCCATCGGTTTAGGTGCGCGGGATACGTTGCGCTTGGAGGCGGGGCTTCACTTGTATGGTTCCGATATGGATGCGACCACAACCCCGTTGGAGACTGGTCTTGCCTGGGTCGTTCATTGGGAACCTGAGGGGCGTTCGTTTGTCGGGCGTTCGGCGCTTGAGGCGGTGAAGCGCGCCGGTGAGGTGGGTGAGAAGCGTGTTGGTTTGATTCTTCAGGGCCGAGGGGTGTTACGTGATGGTCAGTCGGTGATGTTGGATGGTCAGAAGGTGGGCATCATCACCTCCGGCAGTTTCTCCCCTTCCATAAAAAAGGGTATCGCGTTGGCGCGGGTGGTGCGTTCAATTGCGATTGGTGATGTGATTCAGGTGGATGTGCGTGGCAAGATGTTGGATGTGCAGGTTGTGAAGCCGTCGTTCGTGCGTCATGGCAAGGAGGTGTGGAGGTAGACTATCCGTGGCTGTCAGGTGGTAAATCCGTGGCCGTCAGGTGGTAAATCCGTGGCCGTCAGGTGGTAAATCCGTGGCCTTCAGGTGGTAAATCTTTTACTACCTCGGGTGCAGGGGGCGGGACCCCTGCCGGAGTTTGAGGCAGAGCCTCAAGGTGTTGACGTTTCTTTTGGCGTTGTCTTTGCCGTGGCCATACCATCCCCCTAAAAGGAGGTGCGGAACCATGGGTTCCGCGGTGTTGACTCTTCCGTTGCCGTGGCCATACTTCCCCCTAAAAGGAGGTGCGGAACCATGGGTTCCGCGGTGTTGACTCTTCCGTTGCCGTGGCCATACTTCCCCCTAA
>JADGBX010000158.1 GCA_015231265.1 Magnetococcales bacterium
AAAATGCACCATGCTGCGTTGTTCGTCGCTCATTTGGCCGTGCCAAATTGCGCTCCTCACGCCTTGCCTGCTGCATTTTCAGTCACAAACACGGATTCGTTCTAATTGAGGGTACGTCCTAACACCCGCACATGCCTATTCCAGGAACATGGCGCATAAGTTGACAAAAATATCGGGTGTCGCAGCGTTCAACAAGCCTTCATGCACAGTTCATCCGTTTCTTACCCTATTTTCTTAAACCATAAAGGGATGATGTGAGGGTTCTTGACACGGAACAGTGCAAGAGCTGACGCTTTCTCTTCACTCACGAAAAGAGCAAGCGAAGGACTTAACGGCGTGAATCCTTTGGATAGAGAGGCTTTCAACGACAGGCAGAGGATGCTGAACAGCACAGTTACTAAAAGGCACGATGCTTGCTTAACATGAACAACAAGTGCTTATGTTAACAAATACGATACTCTGGATGTACCGGACGGGGACACTCACACCTGACAACGGTCGTGATAAACGCAGAAAAGGCCGGGAAGACAGAGCTCTTTCCCGGCCTGAAAATGGAGCCGGGCAGGAGAGGGACCCGATCCAGTACTAAAGCCCATGAAAAACACCGGTTTCGATGGTTCATTCAATACCACGTACAGCCATCGTCACCGGCTATCCCCGTTCTTCCAGGGCTTATAAGAGTAAGACACCAAAATGGTCAATGAGTTCCCCCATCCGTCTTGAACATGACGACACCGGGATCGAGAGATATGAGCGAACAACCGCGTCAGAACAGTGAAACAGCCTCCCCGTCAGAATCCGGACACGTCTACTCCAGACCTCCGGGACGACGCGCAGCTCCCTCTATCGAAGCAGAGAGCAACGGAGAAAGTGCGCCCATTGCGGAAGAGAAGCAGAAAGCACTGGACCAGCTTTCAAGCCTGATGCAGAGTGCTCGTTCTCCTCAACAGACGGAGAAATCAACAACGGCTCCAAAAGCTGCTAAGAAACCCTCTTTTCTGCAGAAAGCTGCGGCTGCCATCCGCAAACCCCGTCCAAAAAAGCCGACAACACCCCGTGAGAAGAATAAAACAGGGCTCAACCTCTCTTCCCTACCCGAGCAGAAGCTTATTCTGGCGTCAGCCGGCTTAATGATCGGTGTCGCCCTCGCTGTTGCAGGCACTTATGCTTGGCAGAGCATGGATGAGACTGCCAAGAGCACGGAAGAGACACCAGAGACAACGGCAGCAGCAACAACGAATATTTTTGATATTCCGGAGCGTGACGACTCTGCCAGCGTTCTCAATGAAACAGCAGGCAAAAAGGAGAAGAAGGGGCCCGCACCCATCTTCGCCCACGCTGATACATTTACAGAGGTGGAGCATTCAACCGCCCCACAGGAAGAGCCCAACGCATCTGCCAGTGAAAGGAGTGACTCGGAGCCGACCATGGCAGCCACCGACACCCCTCCTAACACAGCAACGACACCCCAAAGCACCGATGATTCTGCAGCATCAATCGAGAGCGTAGCATCCGTACGACCGGACGTTGAGAGAGCAGGTCTCGGCAACACAGCCGACGAGAACACTCTTTCCTCTACCCCCCTGACGGCACTGCCGGCAGGAAGCGCACACTCTTCTGTCGCTTCTCAAGATGCGATGCCCGTTGTTAACCTGGGAAGCAACAGGACAGAATTAGCAGAATCAAATCAATCAACAACCGAAAGCGCTCCACACCCGACGACGCACAACAGTGCAACCATCTTCCCAAGCAGTGCGCCGACTGAGGGGGAGCGCGCGCCCTACACTTATGCTAAAACTGCTGAAGAGCATGCACAATCAAAACGTTCCTTGAGCAGCTTTACCACGACCGACCCCAGCCGCGCCCCTATTCACTCCGCGCGGCAGCCGATCTCCATCAGACCAACTCCCAGCTTTTCCGGTTCATCCGGAAAGGCAGAAACGCCATTGACGTCGAGCCCGTCACGACCGGTTCACGCTCTTAACAGCAATACAGAAAAACACTCAAGCATTCCAGCAACTCACACCAACCCAGCCGGGACCAGCGCCAGAACAATGGACAGCGGCGCCCCACTTAACTCCCTCCCGGTTGTACCAAAAGCACAACCGTCAGGTGGGCGCTATATCACCCTGGCCGGCTCCTTCAGCTCCCCGAAGAACGCGACGACCGTGCAGCGTCATCTGGCATCACTCGGGCTCCACGCCTACCTGAACAGCGTACCTGTGAAGGGGCGCACCTATGTTCGAGTGCAGATGGGACCCTTTCCGGACAAAGCCCAGGCAGATCACTACGCAACTTTGGTACGCGAACGTGGCGGATATCCTGCACAATCAATGCGAATTTCCGGCCATGCAAACGCAGCCGAAGCAGTGGGCATTCAAACCTCTTCACAGCAGCCCGCTACTCAGCATGTGCAGAAGACGGCACCTTCGCACTCGGCAGATCAACGTCCCCACGCCCAACAGGCAACGTCGACGCCTTACGGTCACGGTGGAACACACCATAAGCTGAACAGCCGATCCACTCCAACGCCTGGAAGAGCACCATATTCGCAGACACGACAACAGCCGCCCTCGGCATCTGGCATGGGGTCAACGGCCCCCCCGATTTCTGTTGACACCCACCTTCAGCAACGAACACCAGGAACGCGTCAGACAGCCCCCTCGACGTCCATGACGACTGGTCGCTATCCAACCGTGGTTCCGGGGACAAGAGCATCGCTCTACAACAAACAGAGCCCCCTTTCCACAAACCGTCACGCTGCACTCAACCAGAGCGTTTCAAGGAGTGGCAGCCAAGCAGCCGGATCCCCGGCCCGAGCCCCAATCCGCGTCTCTGGCACCGGAACAGTTCCACAAGCTGTCAATCAGCGTGCCATGACTCACCAGCATGCCCAGAAAGCACTGGAACCGAAAGGAGTGCGAACCGCTCCTTCAACAGTCGGTCAAACGAGAACCCGCCAAGCTGCTGCGGGCAACTCCCTGAAAATCTCGTCGATCCAAGGAGCGACAACCGCACCACCCGCAGGCTTTCCAGCCCCTGCCGCCGGCCCTTTTGCCGTCATGACCGGTGCATTCGGTAATCCGAGCAATGCCCATAAAGTGCAGAAAAGGCTCTCTGAAACCGGATTTCCCAGCCATCTTCAGGAAGTGTCTGTGCACGGTCGGCCGATATTCAGAGTCCTGGTCGGTCCATTCAGGGATCAGACAGTCGCTCAACAGGCCGCAAGTCTGGTTGAGGGCTCCACCGGCATGACCTCCCGACCGATCCGCATTCGATAGCAGAGAATTGATAAATCAGAATAGTAGCGCAGCTCAATCATCCAACTCATCAAGACTCTCATACTCCCGGATCGCCACCACATGATGTTTGTTGATGATGGTGGTGAGCCGGGACTTTCGACGATTAACCAAAACGATGAACGGGTCCTCGCGGTTCATGAAATCATAGAGCCGCTCATCAAGATCAACATGCAAGATCCCCTTGACGATACGGCCAGTGACCAACTGAATTTCTACCGGCAACATCCGTTTAGGCACAACCCGGTGCTCATTGCCTGGAAGTGTCATGGCGCAGTGACTCCTTCTTCCCCGAGATCTCGCTCCAAACCCGGCAGTTTCAACATCTGCCGGATATCATCAATGAGATAATCCGGCTTCGCCGCCTCCAGGCGAGATTTCTCGTGACATCCATAGGTCACTGCACATGTTTTGACCCCAGCCGCTCGGCCCATGAGAATATCGTAGTCGGTATCACCCACCATCAACGTCCGTTCAGGACGCACGCCACCTAATGAGAGTGCCTTCTGCACCATCTCCGGGGCAGGTTTGGAGGCGTTGTCGTCAGCAGTTTGAAGAATGGGAAACAGTGGCTCTAGATCAAACTCTCGGAGAGAACGTTTCAGCCCCTTCAATGACTTACCGGTGGCAATTGCCATCACCATCTCATCGCTATCAAGCGCTGAAAGAACCTCTTTGACGCCCGGAAATAGTTGACTGTTCAAACGACCTGTATCGGCCCTCTCCTTGTAATGCTTGCGATAGAGAGCAATGCCCCGTTTCTGAATTTCCAGATCTTGATCAGGCATCAATTCCTCGAAAACACGATCAAGAGAGAGCCCTACCACATGCCCGACCTCCGCATGGCTGAGTCGTCGCCCCGGCTCCAACTCATCGAGCGTGGCATTGATACAGGTAGCAATTCCACCCAGACTGTCCACAAGCGTGCCATCGCAGTCAAAAATGATCATCTCCCAAGGCGCGGTCATCGTCTTCTCTCCCTCCGTTTTTTTCGCCGAGACTCCTGTTCTGAAGCATCTTCACCCGCCCCATCAGCAAGGCGTTTCACTACAGAGTGCAGATCCTGCTCAAGAGGCGCGTGCACGTCAATGACATCCCCTGTGATCGGATGGCGAAACGAGACCTTCTCCGCATGAAGAAAGAGCCGCTTGAGTTTTAAAGATTTCATTCTGTTATTAAACTCTCGATCACCATATTTTCTATCTTGTGCCAGCGGATGCCCCAACCAACGACCATGTACCCGAATCTGATGCGTTCGCCCCGTCTCCGGAAACATTTCGACGAGAGCCGCATCGTGAAAACGCCGAACAAGCCTATATCGTGTGCGGGCGGCATCTCCGCCGTTCTCCACTACCACCATTCGCTCTCCACCCCGGACCTTCCCTTTGACCAGAGGCTGATCGATCACACCTCGTGATGGCGTCGGCACTCCCCGAACCAGAGCCAGATAGCGTTTTCGGACCTGGCCCATGCGAAACGCTTCCGTGAGTGACCGGGTTGCCTGTCGATTCAAACCAAAGACAAGACAGCCTGAAGTGTCACGATCAAGACGGTGACACAACTCCGGATTCAAGTTCTTAGAGGTCTTGAAAACCGGCAGTTCCCTGATCAGATCAATAATGCCCCATGGCTGTCCACTACCACCATGAACCACTATTCCGGGCGGCTTTCCCACAATGCAGACATGTTCATCCTGAAAGAGAATCCTCTGCTCCATACGGCGAATCCACTGACGCGGCACCTTTGCACCGCTTTTTGATTCAGCCCCATCCGTTTCAATGGTCAGAGGCGGTATACGAACCTCATCTCCCTTCTGAAGACGAACATTGCCTCGAACCCGACCACCGTTGACGCGAATCCTACCCTTACGCATCAATTTCTGCCAAGCGGACAGAGGTATGGTAGGGTGTTCAGCTTTGAGAAAACGGTCGACCCTACTCCCATGCCAGTCGTCACCGATACGCACTTTTCTAACCGGAGTACGTTGGTGTTTCTGAACGGAATCGTGTGCGCCAGACTCCCTTTTTCCAGTACTGCACGGATCTTCTTCAACGTTTGTCGTCATCATTGATCTCATCTGGAATGACACGGTTTCAATACAGAAAGAGGGACATCATACGCTATCCCGAAGCAGGATCCTCGGCTCAATCCTCTCCTTAATCTACAGGAAACACCTTTCACTCTCCTGTCGCACGGGTTACACTGACTGCTAATTGATTTGAAAGGTGTTCTGGATATTTTTCCAAATCCTTCACGCACTCTTCAGCTTCTCTCCGCTCCAGCACTCACTTTTTTCGATGCGACCGCGGTGGGAATTGTGTACCCTGTTTGCGTTTTTTATGAATTCTTTGATTGATTAATATTGTCTTTGAAAATTCTCTCACCCACAGTGGGACAGGTCCGTCTTTTCGTTCGACCTGTCTCCTGGGATCAGGACTCTGCATTTTCATGCATGAACCAGATCGTACCCGTGGGTGCTGAAACAGATACAGGAGCCTTGTCGCAGCATGACCAAACGTATGCTTGTGGACGCCTCTCACAGTGAGGAAGTCCGGATTGCCGTTGTCCAAGATCAGAAACTCATTGATCTTGATATTGAAACATCTACAAAAGAGCAGATAAAAGGCAACATCTACCTTGCCAAAGTGACGCGGGTTGAACTCTCTCTGCAGGCAGCGTTTGTAGATTTCAATGGGGGACGCCAGGGGTTTCTCTCAGTCAGTGACCTCAACCCCAAATACTATCCACCCCTCCCTGCCAGATCGGCAAAGAGAAGATCATCAAAAAAGATGCTCCCAGGGCTAAGAAAACCCCCTCTCCCGTTCAGTCGAACGCGCCTGATGAGCCTTCCTCAAATCGAGTTGCACAGGACGCCTCATCACAAGAAACCGTCGCACCTGAGGGTGTAGAGGAGAGTCACGCACACGCTTCTTCAGACTCTGAAACGGCAACACTCTCGGATTCTACGATTGACGGCACGCTCCCCGAACAGAGAACGCGCGCGCCATCCGACGCAGATACTCCAGCAAATCATCCTGAACAGAGTGAAGAGATTAAGACTGGTCGGGATGCCGCGCACGACGACGATAATCAAGCAACGACGGCTCTCCCGGAAAAGGCAGACGCCTCAGAAGGATCCGAGCCCCGAAACGACTCGTCTGAAAGCCAGACTTCCGATCAAGACAAGAGCGCCACTGCTCAGACCAGCAAAGACACCTCTGATGTAACGAAAGAGGAAGACTCATCTGAATCCGGGGATGATGCCATCCCTTTCAAAATGGATCTGGTGAACGGTGAAACCCCACCACCGGAAGAGAACGAACGTCCGGCAAAAGGCGGGGGTCGTCACCACCATCACCGACGTCGCTCCATTCCCATTCAGAAAATACTGAGTCGAAGCCAAACCATACTGGTCCAAGTCGTCAAAGAAGCCCGAGGAAACAAAGGAGCCTCCCTGACGACAAATCTATCTCTTGCCGGACGCTACACCGTTCTACTTCCAGAGAATGCCGGCGGCGGTGGCATCTCGCGCAAAATCACCGATCAGCAGGAACGCAAGAAGCTCAAAGAGATCATGAGCACTCTGGAAGTGCCACCGACAATGAGCTTCATCGTTCGTACCGCTGGCCTGGGTCGCACGAAACGCGAAATCTCTCGAGACCTCAACTATCTTTTGCGACTCTGGAGAAAGATTGAAGAGAACTCTGCCAAAGCCACAACTCCCTGTTTGATTCATGAAGAGGGTGACCTGATCATCCGGACAATTCGGGATCTCTATACAACGGATATGGAAGAGATCTTGATCGATGGCAACAGCGGCTACCGGCGTGGCAAGGATTTCATGCGCCTGTTGATGCCAAGTTACGTCAAAGCCGTACAGCCCTATAAAGACCCGATGCCCCTCTTCTCCCGTTACAAGGTTG
>JADGBX010000159.1 GCA_015231265.1 Magnetococcales bacterium
CGACCGGCGAGGAACGTGACACCCTTGAAGATGTGGTAGAACCCTATCTCATGCAGGAGGGATTCCTCGAACGCACTCCCAGGGGACGAAAAGCAACACCGGCAGCCTTTAAACATCTGGGCATGGCTCACGAAGGTGACCTCTTTCAAAGAGGCGGGTCATGATGGGACCACCAGATGGACCAACAAACGAAAACGCCTTCATTTGGCAGCGCCGAATCTATTATGATGACACGGATGCCGGTGGTGTGGTTTACCACAGCAACTATCTCACACTCATGGAACAGGCACGAACCGAGTGGTTACGTCACCTTGGTTACGAACAGCGCGTGCTGATTGAAGAGGATACCCTTTTTGCAGTCACACATATCGATGTCCGGTTTTTGGCTCCGGCCAGACTTGACGACATGGTAGATGTGACGGTGCAAAGACCGATTACCGTGCGCCCGGTGCGTCTGATACTGCACCAGACGATTCAACGACCTAACGGTGAGAAGATACTGATTGATGCGACGGTGCAGATCGCCTGCATTTCAACCAGTTTTCGCCCAAAAAAGATTCCCAAGCCCATGCTGGAACGCATGCAACCCTGGATTTGACTGTCATGAACGAAGCTGCAGCCTCACACAATGTCTGGGATCTGGTCGCACAGGCCGGACCGGTCGTACAACTGGTGATGATAAGCCTATTGATCGCCTCTGTGGTCTCCTGGGCGATGATCTTCGACAAATGGCGCCGATTCCGCCGGATCAACCGGGATGCCATCTCCTTTGAAGAGCGGTTCTGGAGTGGCAGCGTCAGCATGCCAGAACTTTACTCCCGTGCCCCTGACAAGTGGCCCAATAACCCCATGGTCAAGGTATTCGCAACCGGATTCAGAGAGTGGCGACGATGGGAGCAGGACAAAGGGTCGGCAGACAGTATGGATCTGGCTGATTTGATCCCCAATGTCCGTCGCTCCATGACAGTGGCGCTCAATCGTGAAGTGGACAAGCTGGAGACCGGCTTGACGTTTCTGGCGACCGTCGGCTCCACCAGCCCCTTCATCGGACTCTTCGGAACCGTCTGGGGAATCATGAACGCCTTCATCGGCCTCACTGGAGCCAAAAGCACAACTCTGACCATGGTGGCTCCCGGTATTGCAGAAGCGCTCATTGCCACTGCCATGGGTCTGGTTGCAGCGATACCCGCCGTGATCGCCTACAATAAATATTCCACGGACCTGCGCAAGCTCCACCAGAAGACCGACAACTTTGGTGCCGAGTTTCTCAATATTCTTGAACGCCGGATTGCACAGATGAAAGGACGCCGCTGATGGGTATGAGCATGCAGATGGGCAATGGCGGAGGATCCGACCGTCATGCCATGAGTGAGATCAACGTCACCCCTCTGGTGGATATCATGCTGGTGCTGCTGATCATCTTCATGGTAACGGCCCCCCTGCTCAATCAGGGTGTGGAGGTTAATCTTCCCAACGCTTCCGCCGACCCTCTGCGTTCGGATACTGAACCCCTTGTGGTCACTGTCCTGGCCGATGGGCGTATTGCCATCGAAGATAAGATCATCTCTGCCGCTAGTCTGGATGATAAGATCACCGCAATTCGCAAGAATGCCCCTGAACTGACCGTCTATGTTCGAGGAGATGAAACAACGCCTTATGGAGACGTGATGCGGGTGATGGCACAACTACAACAGTCCGGCGTCCATCAGGTGGGCCTGGTCACCGATCCTGAATCGTAACGCAATCATGATCGTCGAAGGCGTTCAGAAAGAGGCGCTGATCGTTTCGGTACTGGGACACATCCTATTGATTGTAGGAGTGCTCTATTTCCCAGCTCTGAACACGCTGAAGCCGCCTCCGCCAGCTCTGACCGTGCAGCTTGTCTCACTGCCGAAACGCACCCCTGTGCCAAAAAAACCAGAGCCCCCTGCCCGCTCGACCCCATCAAAACCTAAACCGGAACCAAAATCTCAGCCGGAGTTGAAACAGCCGGAACCACCACCGATTCCGGATAAAGCCGCGATTCCTCCGCCGCCAAAAAAGGAGCCGGAGAAGGTTAAAAAGAAACCTAAACCGAAAAAGAAACCGAAACCTCGGCCAAAACCGAAACCCAAACCAAAGCCAAAACCGAAACCCAAAAAAGCGAAGCCGAAACCAAAACCGGAACCGAAAAAACCCGAACCCAAGGTGAAACCTAAACCGGAACCGAAAAAACCCGAACCCAAGGTAGAACCGAAACCGGAACCGAAAAAGCCCGAACCCACAGTGGAACCGAAAAAACCTGCGCTCGATTTTTCGGCTGCGATTGCCAAGCATACGCAGACAGCCCCACCTGTGGTGACACCCAATCAACCGGCAACGCATGCCCCTGTCGTTCCAACACAACCGGCTGCGCCCAGGCATGTGATCCTGCGCTGGAAAAACGGTATTCGTGATGCGGTGTACACCAGTTGGACAAAACCCGGCGGTCTGCTTGATGAACACACTCTGGAAGTGGTTGTGGAAGTTCAATTGACACCTGATGGTGCCCTGGCCAATCCAAAAGTGATCAAACGTTCCCGTCAACCAGTGTTCGATCAATCGGTGCTGCGTGCCATCCACAAAACATCCACCCGCTTTCCGGTTCCGAAAGGGTGCCCGGACTGCACTCCGATTCTCTTTACCTTCCGTCCCGAGTGAGGCTGAGGCATGTTTTTCAGACACCCAGACATATCCGGATCCAGCCCATCAGACCCTGTGGCGGCTTCTGCCTCGGCCACCTCATGCCACGCCTCCAAACAGCGGAACAGTGCCATGACTATTATAAGAGAGATAACCCCCATCACTGCCGATATCCAAAGCATACGAAGCTCTTCCGCATGGAAATCGTTGTTCATGGTTTTAGCCCTCTTCACGCTTTGGCTTCCGCTACCGGCTGATGCCGTCCTTAAAATCGACATCACCAAGGGTGGACTGCAACCTCTCCCGATTGCTGTCCCACACTTCGTGACTCTGGGTAGTGACGACACGCCCCGGAAAGGGGATGGACTCGCTCAACGTATCGCTGATGTTGTCATGGCTGATCTGGAGCGGTCAGGGCTGTTCAAACCAATCAAGAGAGACGCCTACCT
Organism: Magnetococcales bacterium; assembly: GCA_015231265.1. GTDB lineage: Bacteria > Pseudomonadota > Magnetococcia > Magnetococcales > JADGBX01 > JADGBX01. The sequence goes on from JADGBX010000159.1 coordinate 3,111, forward strand.
TCAGGATCCCGTCTCCTTGTGGCGCATGCAGCCAAGCTATCGTGATTGGCGTCTTGTAGGGGCGGAAGCGGTGGTCGCAGGCGCGGTGAAAAAACAGGGCAATCAGGTTCTCGTCAGTTTCTATCTCTACGATGTGTTCCAAGGCTCGCTGGTAGGCGATGGTAAACGCTTTTCGGCTTCCATGAAGAACTGGCGCCATGTTGCCCACCGGGTTTCTGATGAGATCTACTCCCGTCTCACCGGTGAGAGCAGCTATTTCACCAGCCGAATCTCCTTCATCGCCCAGCGCGGCAAGAAGAAGTGGCTGGCCATCATGGATTCCGATGGTGCCAATCGCATCGATCTCACCATGGGCAACGCTCTAGTTCTGACACCAAGCTTTTCTCCCAACGGTGAGCGACTCTTCTATCTCTCCTATGAGACAGGAGAACCCCGGATATTCCGTTGGGACCTTTATACGGGACGCCGCTTCATTCAGGGCAACTATCCCGGTCTTAACAGCACTCCGAGCTGGTCACCGGATGGTACGCGCATGGCCATGACGTTGAGTAAGGACGGAAATCCGGAGATCTACGTCAAAGATCTTAAATCGGGACGACTCAAACGTCTGACGCGCAACAATGCCATCGACACCTCGCCCTCGTGGTCACCGGATGGCCGCCGCATCGTCTTCAATTCCGATCGTGGCGGATCTCCCCAACTCTATGTAATGAATGTGGATGGTTCCAATACCCACCGCATCTCCTTTGATGGCAAGTACAACGCTGCTCCCGCCTGGTCACCCAGGGGAGATCTCATCGCGTATGTAAAAGGTGGCGGTGGAAAATTCCGCATCGCCGTCATCTCTCCCGACGGGAAAAGAAACCGTGCCCTGACCGACTCATGGATGGATGAATCGCCCACTTGGTCACCCAACGGCCGAGTCATCCTCTTTTCCCGGCAGAAGGGTGATCATACGCGCCTTTACACCATTGATCTCACGGGTCATAATGAGCGGCTTGTACCCTTGGGGGGAAACATGGACGGATCCGACCCGTCATGGTCGACCCTGATTCGTTGATGATATAACAGTGATTAATCGTTACTCCGGTTGAGGATGACACATGAAAAGCATGCGTTTTTGGATACTTGTCCTAGGACTGGCCTTCCTGACGGCCTGTGGCGCCGCACCCAAGAATCCCGACGCCGAGGGACAAGGAGGAGACAATCCCTACGGCTCCGAAACGCCTGGCCAGCCCTATGATCCTGGCCAAGCCCAGCAGCAACAGCCCACCAACCCCGGCATTGACGATGGCAGCGGCAACTCTCTGGGCCGCATGGATGGCAGTGAGTCAACACTTGGTGGTCCGATGGGTGGTCCGGGCAGTCAGGACGGCTCTTTCGCCGGTGGCCAGCAACAACCCTATGACAGCAGCAGCACCATGGGCGGTCAGAACCAGACTGCTCTGGTCGGTGAGCCTTCCCATCGTGTGCAGTTCGGTTTCAACTCGGCGATGATCTCTGATGAATCGCGTGAAACCCTCATCCAGAATGCCCAGTGGATCCGCTCCCAGAACTACCAGGAGATCATCATTGAAGGACACTGCGATGAGCGTGGAACCCGTGATTACAACCTCGCCCTCGGAGAAAAACGGGCTAATGCCGTCAAGCAGTTCCTCACCTCTCAAGGTGTAGACTGGTATCGCATTCGTACAATCTCCTACGGTAAAGAGCGGCCTCTGGACATGGGACATCACGACGGTGCCTGGGCTCGCAATCGTCGGGCTGAGATCATTCTTCAGTAACAACCGGCATCGTTATTGGTTCAGTGTTGGAGCGCTCTAAACGCGCTCCACACTATCTTGACAATCGGATGGTATTGGCGTGAAGACTCTTGAACATAACTCAGATGGCATGACCTCACTCCTTCATAACGGATTTAGTAGACCGTTACGTTCATTCACATTCACGCCTTTCAGGACCATGGCCGTGCTTGGTTCTGTTCTGCTCTTATCCGGCTGTTTTGGTCCTCAGCCCCATCCTCGAAGCGATAATCCCACCGCCCATGTCAAACCGGGTGATGACTATTCACCCGGAAAAGACTATGACAAAGCTGTTCCGGTAAGAGATCGCACCAAGCAGGATTCCAACTATCCAGGCCATCCTGCCGGTTCGCCCGGGGCGTCGCAAATCGCTCGAGGTCCTTCTCCTTCCGAAGCACTGCAGACGCAGGTCCAGCAACTGAATCAAACTGTCCAAGGACTGACCCAATCGGACCAGAACAATCGTTCAGCCAATGCGGCCATGAATCAACAACTTGCCCTTCTGGAACGCAACATCAATGCATTACGGGGTGAGCTGGAGGTGGTTCGCCACAACAACCAAACCCTGCGTGATCAGTTGGCGGAACTGCAACAGATCTCGACCATGCCAGCCTCAACACCATCTGGCTCTTCATACACCAGCGGGAGTCGTGCTTCGACGAGCGGGACTCCATTCAATGCGCCGGAACCGGCCTATGTGCCACCAGGCTCAGCCCAGTCTGCTGCCATGGATAATTCTGTTGCCCTTCGCACAAGCACTCAGGCACCTCCACAGCAACAGCAAGCAGCCATGCCCGCTTACGGTCAGCCCATGGGAACACCCCCTGCTGCTTCTCCGACACTTGAACGCCCTTCCGATCCAGCAATCGCCTATGATCGCGCTTTTCAATACCTGAAAAATGGTCAGTTTGAACAAGCGCATGTCGGTTTCAGCAAGTTCCTCGAATGGTTCCCGAGTGACACGCGTGCCGACAATGCTCAGTACTGGATTGGCGAAGTCTTCTATGTCCAACGTCAATTCCCTAAAGCACTGACTGCTTTCAATGAGGTATTAGTCCGCTTTCCTCAGAGTGATAAGTATGCAGCCAGCCTGCTGAAAATCGGCTTCTCCTTTTATGAACTGGGAGATTATCGAAATGCACGCGCCAGTCTGGAACGTTTGATCAGCGACTATCCTGATAATGCAGCAGTCTCCATGGCCAAGCAGAGACTGGAACTGGTCTCTCGGATGGAACAAGGTGGTAGCGCTCCGCGATAAGCATGTCCCATGTACATGAGGTGGGGCGCCGAACTCCTCACCTCATGTGGCCACCTTCCTCCTTCCTGACACTCCATGTCATCACGTCAAGCGCTTTCCATTGAGTCCCGTTTCAGAGAAAAAACGATAGAGCTGCTGGGACTCTCTCCTCCTTTCCCCACTAAAGAACGTGTTATTCTGGCTGTTTCCGGTGGCAGCGACTCCATGGCGTTGCTTCATCTTGCCTATCGTTGTGGCCTGTTTTATACCGAAAACCTCGTCGTTGCCCATTTTGATCATGCTCTTCGTGACACCTCGGATAAAGATGCCGTATTTGTCGAAAAGAGCGCCATTAATCTTGCACTCCCTTTTGTCAAAGAGAGTTGGAAAAGCGCTACTGGTCAGGATTCCCCGCATCCTGCCCTCCAAGCATCGGGCAACCTGCACGAAAAAGCTCGAACAGCTCGCTACGACTTTCTGATTCGAACAGCTCAAGACTATCGATCCAAATGGATACTAACCGGTCACCAGAGTGATGATCAGGCTGAAACGGTTCTGCATCGATTGATCAGAGGCAGCGGTTTACAAGGCCTTGCAGCCATTCGCCCTACCCGTCAACTTACAGTGGAAATCAACAGGGTCTCTCCCCTACTCTCCTGCCAACGCCAAGTTCTTCGTACCTGGTTGAATCATCATTCATTCCCGTGGCGTGAGGATCCCAGTAACGATAATCAGACCTATACACGCAGTCGTCTTCGCCATACGGTAATCCCAGCTCTGGCCACAACCCTGTCAATGCCCCCGGGAACCCTTAGCCATACATTATCGGAAACAGCCAGGCGACTCCACGACGCAGACATGGCTCTGGAGTGGGCCCTTGACGAACAGCATGACCATCTCCATATAGAACTTACCGACGAGGGAATCTCAGCACTCCATGCACCGTTTCATGCGCTACCCAATGCCCTGGCCAGCCGAATGCTCGTACGCATCCACCGCATTCTCACGCGTAG
>JADGBX010000015.1 GCA_015231265.1 Magnetococcales bacterium
GGTTTGGTAGCGAGAAGGTTCCTCGCTGCTCTCCGGGAGAGGGTTGAAAAAGCCGACTCCACACCGAATTATGGTGTCTCATACTGCAACAATAAAGATATCTGATGATTCACGGAAATGCGACCGCTGACTATCACCGGCTCTCTGTCGGGTGGCTGGGTGTCGCTTGTGTGAGATGTCGGAGCGGGTACTCTTCATGCAAGATGTCATTGCCGTCATCCTCAAACGCTTGACCAAAGGTGTCTACCTTCACGCCGGGCATGTCTGTTTCTCGATCTTGATGCCGCTTCTTCAGGAATTGGGTTGGGCGGTTGAGCGGCCCGACGAGGTGGATCACGATGGTTCCGGGTCGCGTTTGCTGCTGAGAAATCCGAAGGATGGTTCGCTACAGATGATCCTTGAAACGCGGGATCCACGGACTCTTGAACGCCAATCACAGCCTGAACAACGGGAGACGGCACCATTTCACCTTCTCACGGATGGTGGAACATGGCGCTTTTTCCACACGCTTTCGGGAACGCCGACTCCGATAAAAAGTCTGGACATTCGCACCCAGGAGCCAAAAGCGACCGTTGCGGCTTTGCGAATGGTGATGTCTCGGGAAGCGATTCTCGGTGGAACGCTCAAGGCGCGACTTGAGAACCGTCAGAGTCAGCGGAGCAATAAGAAGGAAGAGATACTTCGCAAAGCGCTGGCCCACGCTCGACCTTTGACGGAGAAAGCGCCATTTCCCTCGATGGAACGGGCGATGCGTCACGTTTTGAAACGATTGGGCGTGACTTTGTCGCAGGAAGAGTTGACACATTTTCTTGCACAGCAGGAAATGGCAGAAGGGGACAGTGATTCAGTCTCTCGTAGCAAAGAGAAACAGGTCACCGAAGTGAGTGAAGAGAAAGTGTGGGTTGAGCCGGTCACTGAGATGGAGTTTCTCTGGGTGCCGCCGGGTCGATTTCAGATGGGAAGTCCTCAAGGTGAGACGGGACGACAACCAGATGAAGGGCCCGTGCATGAGGTCTCTTTGGACGGGTTCTGGATGTCCCGCTATCCTGTAACCCAGAAGATGTGGCGGTCGGTGATGCTGCGTCAAGGACGAGCAGCGGAATCTACGCAGCAAGAGGCTGAAGAGACAGAAGATCCGCGTCAGAGCTTCAAGGATAAACTTCCTGTGGAGCATGTGCTTTGGGAAGAGACTCAGCAGTTTATCGAAAAGCTCAAGCTCTTCGGTGGTCGGGGATCCCGCCTGAGACTACCAACGGAAGCGGAGTGGGAGTATGTGGCGAGGGCGGGGAGTTCAGCGCGCTTTCCGTTTGATGAACGGGCAGGTGAGAAGTTGGGGAACTATGCCTGGTACACCGGAAACTCCGATGGGACGCTGCATCCGGTAGGTTCCAAAAGCCCGAATGCTTGGGGGTTTCATGATCTCTTGGGGGGTGTCTGGGAGTGGGTGGATGATCTCTATGGTCTCTATCAGGCAGAAAGTGTGCACAATCCCACCGGTCCTGCTGCGGAAACGATCCGTGGCGAACAGTTGAGAATCCGCCGTGGAGGCAGCTATCGGAGTACGGCTAAAACCTGTCGTCCGGCTCGACGCAACCATGTCAAAGTGGATGAGCAGGAAGCCGGCAACAGTGGGGGGTTGGGGTTCCGTTTAGTGCGGATTGAAGAGTGAGTGCCGTGTGTCAACACTTTTTATCAGTGTGAATCATTATGTACGAGCAGGTGTTTGGTCTACAGCGTCCTCTTTTTGATTCCGAGGTTGCTGAGCCTTTTTTTTATGAGGGTGGTCAACGTCGTTCCATTCTTGAAGCTGTCACCTATGCGATCGGGAGCGGTGAGGCGATCACCAAGATCATCGGCGAACCGGGCAGTGGAAAAACGTCACTGTGTCGGGCTTTGGTATCTCGGGCTGGTGACGCCTTTCGTTTTGTCCATCTTCAGGAACCGGAACTTCGCTCCGAGGAGATCTATCCGGTTTTGGGAAAGAGGTTCGGTATTTCCAAGGATCTGGCTTCGGATACACTGGTCGGGCATCAGACCCTGCATGACTATCTGGTCAAGAATCACGTTGAAGGCAATCATGTGGTTGTGATCGTTGATCAGGCGGAGAGCATGTCGCTGGCGACACTGGAAGAGTTGCGTCTTCTGAGCAACCTTGAGACTCAGCGTCACAAGCTGTTGCAGATCGTGTTGGTTGGGCGTCCAAAACTTGATGAGAAGCTGGCACGCTATGAGATTCGGCAACTCAGGGAGCGGATCACCAACAGTTTCACCCTGCAACCGTTGGATCAGGAAGAGACACTGCGATATCTGGAGCAGCGTTTTGCTTGGGCTGGCCGGGCAGGGGAGTTGCCGATTGATGCCGGAGTGATCAAGCGTGCACATGCTCTCTCCGGCGGCTGGCCGGGCAGAGTGAATCATCTGATCCACAAGGCTCTGCTTGTTGCCCATGTTGAAGGGGTGGATCGAGTGGAGTCACGCCATATGAGAATCGTCGCCCGTGATGGTGTCGAACCCTCGACCATGTCGTGGAAGTGGTTTGCTTTGGCGGTTGTGCTCGGAGTGTTGTTGATTGCAGGCGGTCTTTTCCTCACCATTTTATGATGCCAACGATCAATGAGCGGAGAGTGCATGCGGCCTCCGATTGTGTTGATTTGGTTTTTCTCTTCTCCTGTACTCTCTCTAGGGCGTGTCCTCAATTGGCCCAAAACCGCGCTCCTCACGCCTTGCCTGCTGCATTTTCAGGCACAAACGCGATTTTGTTCTAATTGAGGACACGCCCTAGTTATCTTCCCGGTTGAATTTCCTCTAGTGCTTCGTCACTGAGCTCTCTTTGCATGGCCTGATAATTGCATTTCTCGTCAGGATTGATGGGTTCATGACGCGCTGACGGCGTGTGATCTTCGCATTCTGCGTTATCGCATGAGTCGTTATGTGTGAGTGGGTTGGTCACCAGAGGAGAGTTCGATGTACCTGGACCATTTCGGGCTGGAGAGATTTCCTTTTTCCAATACACCGGATACGCGCCTTTTTTATGAAGGGTGCGATCGAGGAACCGTATTGGAGATGCTGGTACGTGCCATCACCCACGGCGAAAGCGTTATCAAAGTAGTTGGTGAGGTGGGAAGTGGCAAGACGATGATCTGTCGCATGGTGACGGAGGAGTTGTCTGAAGAGTTCTCCCTGGTCTATCTGGCCAATCCCAATCTCAGAGGTGAGGATATATCCAGAGCGATTCTCTCTGAACTTGGTGTGGTTGCTGAAGAGCACCGGAGTAACACCGCACTGGATGATCTACTGTTCGACACTCTTGTGGACGTGAGTTCCAGCAAGAGGAGAGTGGTGGTTCTTGTGGAAGAGGCACAACGCATGCCTCTGGAAACCCTGTCACAGCTCTGTGATCTTTTGAAAATGCGGCATGAGACAGAGCGTCTCCTGCAGCTGGTGCTCTTTGGTCAGCCGGAGCTGGATCAGAATCTTTCTGTTCGTCAGATGCGTTTTCTTAATCAGATCATCAGTCTTAATCTCGAGTTGAGACCACTGAAGGGTGAAGAGCTGGCCAACTATCTGGCTACCCGGCTATGGGCGACGGGCTTTCGCGGGCTCGATCTATTTACAAGCCGTTCGATCCGCCTCATGGAGAGTGCCTCCAAAGGGCTGGTGCGTCGTGTCAACGTCTTGGCGCACAAAGCGATGTTAGCAGCCTTTGCCGATCATGCCATGCAGGTGGGAACCGATCACATGCGGGCGGCTATCCGTGATTCTGAGTTTGGGTCCGAGTGGATCCTCAAGCGCCGTAAACGGCATGCGGCGATCTTTTCCGGGGCGGCTGCTCTCCTGGGTGGAGTGGGATTCCTGCTGGGAGGTCAGGTGGATGATCTCCTCAAAGAGTATGTGGACTCTTACGCCGGTGTTCGATCAGAGCATGTTTTAACCTCTTCTCTCAATCCCCTTGAGAATGTTCGTCCACCGGAAGCACTTCACACGCTCTCATCTGAACAGAAAACGGACCGAGAAGACCAAGTCACTGCGTCAGAGCAGAGTGATGACACCAAGACGGAGAAGATAAACGCTACGGATGCCATCGATAAGAGAGAAGAAGCACGTGCAGTCGATGCACAGAGGAAGAAGACTCAGGAACGGACAGAGATCGTCACATCAAGGAAGGGTGGTGCTGAGACAATTCTTGGTGTCGGATACGGTCCTTTGTCGGAGCCGATGATTGTATTGAGCGAATCCAATATCGCCGCACATTTTTTTGATAATGCCGTTACGAGTTCAGACGCGGAACGCCGAGTCTCACAACAGAAACCGCGAACTGTTGCCGTATCGGCACGATCTGTTGATTCTCTGAAGGCCGATGTGGGTCTCCCTAATCCTGATGAAAAGCTGAAAAAAGAAGTCGATACACCATCGAAACAGATCGCTGTTGTCAAGAGTGATCATTCCGAGGGGTTTCCAGGTGAAACCGTTTTCCAGGCATCGACGCAGCAGAGAAAAGTGGCTGTTTCAGCAGACTCCGACACACCCAAAGCTCTTGAGGTTTCACTGCAGGCGTTTGATCGTTTGGCGGGTGAGACGGCCTTTATTCATTCACGCGTTGAACACTCAGAGGAGTGGCTCCGGAAGAGCAGTGGTTCCAACTACAGTATTCAGATGATGGTGATTCAAGAAACCGCAAATCTGGACCGCTTGAAGCACTACCTGCGCTCACTGGGACAGGAGGGTCAGATCGATCCCATGCAGATTCGAATTCTGCCCAAGGAGCGTGTCGGCATGCTGGTCCTCTATGGAGATTTTCAAGATAAGCGGAGTGCACGCAGCACCATTGCCCATCTTCCTGAGACTCTGCAGGCCAGTCAGCCGTACGTACGGAGCATTGAGAGAATCCGAGCGTTATTGAGTGCAGAAGAGAAGAGTGACAGGCGTCCAAGCCCAAAGCCGTTGCCCTCGGTGCGAACCGTGCAGACGGATGGGGGGGGTACCGATGAGACTCAGGAGACGGATGCTGTCCAGATAGAGTCTCAACCGAGTGAAATGCCTGTTGAGGTATCCACAACACCCGAGCCTGCGTTGCCGAACGGTCAACGTGCAACGCCTGTTGAGGTATCCACAACACCCGAACCTGCGCTACCGATCGGTCAACTCGACAATACGTTGGCAAAGCATAACGCAGAAGAGGTGCTTTCCTCTGAACGAAACCTTAAGAAACAGCCTGTTGATCACTATGATAGGGAGATGGAAGGTTCCAGTGTAGCCATGGTCTCAGATGCACTTTTCTCAGCGCTGACCATGCGTCTTGGAGATGAATGATCGCAAGGAAGTACCGGAGAGAGTGCGTTTCATCGCGAGAGATTGGCTGAAGGGAGAGTAGGGGATGTATCTGGAACATTTCGGCTTGGAGCGCTTCCCATTCGTCAATGCGCCGGATACCAGTCTCTTTTTCCCGGGAGGGGGGCGGCAGAAGGTTCTGGAGGGTTTGGTCGCGGGCATTACGGGTGGCAAGAAGGTGATGATGGTCTCCGGTGTTCCGGGGAGTGGTCGCACCATGTTGTGCAGAATGTTGGGAATCTCTACACCCGGCGTGACCGATGTGATCTTTATCGTCGATGATCTCAATCCGAATGAGGCGCTCCGGGTTGTTGCCCATGATTTGGGAATGGATGTCGAGCAGCTCAATCGATACGGTTCTGAACAGGAGGCGGTGGTGTCTGAACTTCACCGTCGTCGTCATGACAATCGACGAATCGTCGCGTTGGTAGAAGAGGCGCAGGAGATGTCTCAAGAGACGCTTATGGCTCTCCATGCTTTGAGTGGTGGCGACAGCCAGACGCAAACTCTTCTCCAGATCGTGCTATTCGGGGATGTGCGTCTCCCATCCCGGCTTGATATCGGACCCGTTCGCACATTAAAGAAGAACCACGGTGGATTCTACCGTCTTCAAGCGTTGGGTCACGAAGATGTCGCAGCATATCTCCAGCACAGACTCTGGCAAACAGGGAGCACACACAAGGCGACGTTTGCGCCAGCAGCGGTCAAAATCCTGACCCAGGCCTCGGGGGGGCTGTTCCGAGGGATCAACATTCTCGCCCACAAAGCGATGATGGCCGCCTATATGGAAGATCAGTTGGAGGTGGGGATCAACCATATTCGCTATGCGATCGGTGACAGTGAGTATGACGGCAGACGTCGATTCTGGAGAGTGCCGAAACGGATGGTCCCTTTGGCGACGGGTATGGCATTGTTGACGGGATTGGGTGTTGCTTCCATGTTCAAGCAGGGCCAAGAGGAAGCTGAACGCATGGCTCGGATACAGCAGGATGAGAGAGTTGAGCTCGCGGATAGGGATGAGCGTCAGCTCCTTGGCGAAGAGGGGGCTTCCACGCCGCCACCTACCTTGGTTCCTCGATCCGTGCGTGCAGAAACTTCCGAGGTGCTGCACGCGACTAATCCGACTGTTCCCTCGACAACAACCCTCAACCCTGAAGGTGGTGGCGTTGGGTTAGTTGTCAATAATAGTCAATCAGAACAATCTGTTGCTATGCCATCCCTGGAGCCGAAACGGCGTCAGGAACAGAGTGATCATACGGTGGGAACCGATGATGGAGACCATCGCAGCGTCTCAGGTGTCACACAGGGGGATAGTGTAGGCACAAACATTGCGAGTGTTATGGTAAAAGTGCGGAACAAACCGTCAGAGATGCAGAACTCCACTGATGCCGCACAGAGAGAGAAGAAAGCACGTTCGCATAGGGTATCAGAGAATGAAGCGACGGGTGTAACGTCAGAAATAACTGAAAATATAAAAGAAAAACAGACTAAGGTCCAAAAGGTTGTCTCTGTAGACAAGTCCGACCGTCTCGGAGAAGAGAGTGCAGGAACGGTTAGTCCGAAAGTGACGGATTATGGTGATAACAACCGTTCCATAGGCAACCGGGTTGCGGCTGCCAAGAACTGGATAGACATGGGGGATCGGGGTGGATACAGCATACATCTGGCCGATTTGGATACCCCTGACGGTCTGGAACGCCTCTACGAAGGTCTCAAAGCGGAGACCGTGATGGCTTCACAGTGGGAGAGGCTCTATGCCGTTCCCCTGAAGACACACCAGATGGCTGTCTATCTTGATTGGTATCCGGATCTGGATGCCGCATTGAAGGCACTGGATGCGTTACCGGAGTCGGTACGTAAACATCGCCCACACATACAGGCCATGCAGTCGGTTCGCAAGGATATGGAACGAATCGGCCTACTGTGAGGCGTAGATGGAGAGTACTTAAGATGAAATGGTCAACAGAATCAGAACGCAGAGGTGGGGCACCACGTGTCGGTTTGCTGATGGTGTCTGCATTGGCTCTCGGACTGGTTGGGTGTACACAGTCTATGCCGCCGCCTGATGGCCACATCACGCCCCCAGAACAGAAGAGCGCCGGCTCGATTCCCGAGCCTGTTCTCCACTCTTCGGCCATTTTGCAGCCCAAGCCTCTTCAGAGTGTTCCCCGTTCCACAGCGGACGTCTACAGCATCGGTGTGTCGGATATGCCCGTGCGGGATCTACTCTACGCTCTGGCCCAGGATGCCAAGTTGAATCTGGACATCCACCCCGGTGTTAAAGGACGGGTCACCCTGAACGCCATTGAGCAGACGCTCCCCCGCATTTTGGAACGTCTGGCACAACAGGTCGATCTGCGTTTCGAGGTGGAGGGGGATACCCTGGTGGTCTCTCCTGACAAGCCGTTTCTGCGCACCTATCATGTGGATTACATTAATGTCACCCGCACGTCGGACAGCAGAATGCTGCTCAACAACAAGGTGGCAACTGGTGATCTCCCAGGAAGCGACAGTGGAGATTCCATAGGGTCGGGCAACGGCTCGACTTTGACGGTGGACAACTACTCACGCAACCAGTTCTGGCACACGTTGGTGACCAATATCGAGGGTATTCTGGGCGATACGTCAACGGAGAGTAGTGTGGATGGTGAAGATGAGACGGAGGGTGGTTCTGAAGCGGGGCTTGATTCCGCACCAGCAGCTCAGCAGATGAGAGCGCCGGAAAACGTCTTTGCCAATCCTCAGAGCGGTCTGATCAGCGTGCGAGCCAACTCCCGCCAGCATGCCGAAGTGCAATCGTTCCTGGATAAGGTTCTGATTGGCGCACGACGCCAAGTACGTATCGAGGCGACACTGGTTGAGGTGGAATTGAGTGATGCCTATCAGCAGGGCATCGACTGGTCGGTGGTGAAGGATCTTGATCGGAATGATGAGAAGATCGCCATTGATGGCACATCAGGCGTCGTTTCAACGGGGTCACTCTCCAACAGTCAGATAACGCCTCAGTTCAAGGATGCACCCAACTTCGTCTTCAACGCTATCAACCCGGCCTCTGGTATCAGCAATATCACGGCAACCGTGCATGGTGTAACGTCGGCGTTGAGGTATCTGAAGGAGTTCGGCAATGTGCGGGTGCTTTCTACCCCGCGTCTGGTGACGCTCAACAACCAGATGTCAGTGCTCAAAGTCGTGGATAATGAGGTCTACTTCACGATCGAAGCCAAGACCGATGAAGATGAGAATACAAAATACACATCGGAAGTTCATACGGTTCCGGTCGGATTGGTGATGAATGTTCTGCCCCAGATCAGTCCCAATGACGAAGTGACTCTGATTGTGCGGCCAACCATTACCAGGATCATTGGCTACACCCGTGATCCTAACCCGGGACTCTCCACAATCGTCAGTGAGGTGCCGCGGATTCAGGTGCGTGAGTTGGAATCGATTCTCAGCGTTAACAGTGGTAACACCGCTATGATCGGTGGGTTGATGCAGAACAAGATCAGCCAGTCAGATGCCGGTCTGCCCGGGTTAAGTGCGATTCCGGTTCTCGGCAACTTCTTCAACTACAAGAACGACTCCGTAGTCAAGACCGAGCTTATTGTCTTTTTGCGCCCCACCGTCATCCATCAGGATTCCGATCTGATGCATGAAAATGATCGGGACGCCCTTCACAGAGCGCACAAACCCTATTCGATTCGTGGCGGGAAAACGGAGTTGTGGGGACTATGATCCTGCTTCGAACAGACTGCTGGGGTAGAGTGAATAGAGTAGCTCTTCCTTCCTTTCAACAGCATCATTGAGCAGAAGGAGATCTGCAATGAGCTTGCTCATGGATGCTTTGAACAAGGCGCAAGATGAGAAACGCCAACGGGAAGGTGGAGGTGTTTCATCTCAGCTACCCACCAAGAGTTCGAGAGTGGAAGAGCGTGCCGTTGATCATGAGAGTCATCATAATAGACTTCCTCTTCAAGGTCAGGATCCACTGACCCCGGGTGTGGTTTACGAAGATCCCGATGGTTCTGACGAGCACGTTGCAAACAGTCCCGGTATCAAGCGCGACATGCTGATGGAGGCTTCTACGCCATCTCGTGGTCGTCGTGAGTTGCGGGATAGATCCGATGTCGAACACGTCCCGAATAATTACACACCGTCTCAATCAGACACATACCGAGACCGTGAAGACTTTGTTGGAATCGGAACGCCAACCGAGGCGCACAATCTCTTTGCAGTCAAGGGTGTCAATCGAGGCCGTGAAGCGTATACAAAGGGGGTTCTCGGGGGCAGTCTGATCGTCGGTGGCGTTCTGGTCGGTATGCTGGGCGGACTCTATATCTGGTACGACATGAGTGACGGCTCCTTCGATCTGTTCAAAGAGGATGCGCTGGAGCGGTTCAAAGACGAACATGTTACCGTTGCAGATACAGCAGGGGCCCTGGCCAGTGTCATGGCAACGACCATCAAACAGTCTTCTCTGAACGCGGAATCACGGGGTACCGTGGCGCATGTTCAGTCGCCTCAGGTGGTCAAGGCAATGCCCCCGGGAGCATCGGAAGAGAGTGTTGCACCTCTGAAGATCGAACCTGGTGGCTTTGTTCGAGATGCTGGCGAGAGGAACCAGGACTTCCGGCTTAACAAAGAGGGAATCCTGGTTCGTGTTGAGCCCTCTTCAAAGGGTGCCAACGTCCAAGTTGAGCCCAACGTCCAACAGGCTGACACTGCAACACAGAGAAATATCACACCGCAGAAAAGTGCTTCTACCGGTTTGACAGCGGAGTTTGACCGACCGGATGCGATTCTTATAGCGGGGAATCGTGGCGGGCGTCAGGTTGTCAATGCTGAGATCCCATCGGCCGAGTCCACATCCAAAGGGGCAGCCAGATCTTTTGGGAGTGTGGCTGAAGAGGATGATGGCTGGAGTTTCGAACGTGTTAATGATACCCGTCGCGCATCCGGAAAACACATCACAGAGAACGCGACGGTAAGAACGGGTACGGAACGTACCAAGAGTACGGACAAGATCGGCACCAAACCGACGATTGCCGTGGTTGATGGCCGGCGCCATGCTGTCTTTGGATCACCCAAGAGCGTGGCAGACTCCGCTGAAGCGGCAATTCGTCCCGATCCTGTCAAAAAAGTGACGGTAGGCGAGCAGAGAGGATCCACCACAAAGGTCGCTTCTCAGACCGTGATTGGACAACCGGGTCTGGCAATGACCCAGCACATGGGCTCCTACAAGGAAGGGAGTACAGCTTCAGGTTTGGATACCGAGGCGATTCCTGCTCTGGATAGCAGCCCGTTGGGCGAGGGAGCAGGGCAATCGAAACAGAATTCCAGTGCAGGTGTTACAACCCCGGTTCCAGCATTTGCGGCGCCATCAGCTTCCGAAAGTGTTGCCGACTCCACGGCAAAAGGGATTCGAATCCAGCGCCGTCCTCTGCATGAAATTCTTTCTCGCAAGAACAACGAGGCCTACGCCTTCTTTTCAGAGGGGGAGATCAGTCGGGCCAAGGTGATTTACAAAGAGATTCTCGAGATGGATCCCCGTGAGCGGGGTGCGCGTCTGGGTTTGGCAGCCGTTGCAGTCCGTGAACGGCGACTACGTGACGCCGAGAGACTTTATCGAGGCATTCTCAATGATCATCCCAACGACAGTATGGCGCACGCCGGGCTGCTCAGTCTCAAGAAGTCTGCAGATCCGGCCTTGCGAGAGAAGAGTCTTCAGATTCTGATTCGGCAGAACCCCAATGCTCCTCAGCTCCATTTTGTCCTGGGTTCTCTCTATATTCGGCAGCGCAACTGGCAGTCGGCCAGTGACGTTCTGATGAAAGCGCATCAACTTGATCCGTCCAACGGGGATGTCGCCTACAATCTCGCTATCTCACTCGATCAGATCAAGCGTCCCGGAGAGGCTCTGATCCACTACAAAAAGGCGCTTTCCATTGGAGAGGGAAGTGGCAGGGTCGCCTATGATCTTCAGCAGATCAGGACCAGAATTCGAGAATTGGGAGGGCAATAAAAAGCCCTATAAAATCAACCATATTTGTTTTTTCTGGGAACTTTTCCATGATTTGGATACAATAACTAGGTAGAAGCATCATCTCGTTGGCGTATTGAGAAGAGGCTATCCCTTTTATCGATACGCATCCATACATGGAAGGAGATCGGTCATGAAGACGCGGACGATCATTAACGGAGTTTCCGCAATTCTGTTGTTCGCAACAATGGGACTGACAGGGCTTACAGGGTGCACGGCACACGGATATGACACTGACACGGAGATTCGCAACGATCCCTCTGAACGTCGCGTCAAACTTGAGCAGACTCAACAATATTACCGGCACCATCAGCAGTGGGGACAGTAAGACTCCAAGCTGTGGTATTGAATCGTCTCAAGGCTGACAATGCGGTCGGGGTGTGTGCCCCGGTCGCACCAGCTTTTTGCTTTAGTCCCGCGTGATAAGCGCAGGGCCAAAGTCTCCTGTGTGGAGTCCGTTGGAGTTCGACCTCTTCCCATGATTCGGGTATCTGCCCTCCTCTTCGTGTTTTCATCTCCTTCGTAGTTTCGTACAATTCATCTCTGCTTCTGAACAGACGTGCAGAATCTGCAAGCGATGCGGAAGGCTCCACGCCACTCTATCGTATGGGATGACACCGCCTGATTGTCGGCGATGGCTTCGTACTGTGTATGGTGTTCAGTGGACAATGCGTGCAGCGGAACCTATGTGCCTAACAGCCGTTTTTTGTCATGAAATGTGATCAAGGGAGGTCACTGTGACCGTCACCCAACCCGAGCCGGATCAAGAAGGAGCGGACGACAATGTCGTGCGCTGTCCCGACTGTGGCATGCGTTACCATGTCAATTTCGGCCGCATTCCGTTGTTGGGTAAAAAGGTCAAGTGCCGTCGCTGTCTGCATATGTTTCCTGTATTGAAGCAGGATGATTGGTATCGCGACAATCTTCCCGTCTCTATGGCAGCCTATGTGATCTACCGCAAACACCGGATGCGGACCCACAATCTTAAATACGATATGGATCGTATCCAGTCGTTTAAAACCTGGTTGGCGGAGTACCATCGGCAGAGACCGGAGACCGGGCGCGGCCTGCGTGCCGTCACGGTGCAGGATGTCCATACTTACCTTGAAGAGTTGGACAGGAGTGAAGGGGACTATCCCCATCATGGGATGGTCGCCACGTTGACGGAGTTTTTCGGCATCCTCTACAACGAGGGTTTGGTGGATGTCAACGTCATGGAGCAACTTCGCTCCGACATGGATGACGTGCTGGAGGATCTTGGCCCCTTCTCTCATGAGGTCGAACTCTACATCAAACATCGGCGGACCATGAATGATGTGGCCAGTTTGCCGTTTGATCTGGTTCGTATCAAAGAGATGGAGGTGTTTCTCGCCGAGAGAGAACGGAGTCTGATCACGGCAGACGATGATGATCTCGAGGAGTTCTTTGTCCACATTAGTCGTCGTTTTTCCACCGAGAAGCTGGACGGATTCCGTTCAACGGTTGAAGGGTTGTGCGATGTGCTCTCCTCCATGGAAGTGGTGGATGTGACGCATCTCTGTATGGCCGATGAACTGGAGTGGCAGGAGATTGAAGAGCACGGACCGGATGCCAAGGATGTGAAACGGTCGCGGGTTAAGCGGGAAAAACAACGACTGAAGGTGAACAACGTCGTCTTTGTCGTCGGCATGGTTGCGATCTGCTTTATTATCTGGGCAGCGACATGGTTTCTTGATATCAACAAGAGGGTGCAGAGTGAGAAGGCTGTAGGGAAACCAGAAGTAGTGGTTGTTCCGACACCTGATGCGCTGCCTGAGCGTGTGGAAGAGAAGGCTCCGGAACCGGTGGATGAACAGCAGATCCGTATCCAGGAGCTTGAGGCAGCCTTGGCAGCCGCTCGAGATCAGCAGGAGGAGGCGGAACAGCGACTAAAGAAGTTGACGCGTGAGCAGGCCGCCGTGATCGACAGCCAACGGAAGAAGTTGCAAATGCTGCGAGAACGGGCCGATGCTGCCGCCGTTCGTAAGAGCTTGGAGATAGAACAGGCTCTACAGGCAGATGTGGAAGAGCAAGTGAGTGCGGCGCGTGAGAAACAGAACGCGGAGATCGTCCCGCCGGTAAGGGTTGTCCCTGGACAGATGCAGACGACGGTTGAACTGAGTGTTGAAACCGAATCCGGAACTGTGAAGAGCCCTGACGAGTCGGTTGTCCCCTCCAGCGCAGGACAACCAACACTCTCCGAACAGCAATCGGACAGTTCCAGCGTGAAACATGGGGTCTCTCTCCCCGTAATACCCCATGGCTCCCAGAGCGACGAGCACACTCAGAAAGCCGATGTTCAGCGCGATCCCAACTGTCTGCAAGGGGACTGTTTCCAGGGTCGAGGTTCTTATCTCTATCCAAATGGAGATCGCTATGTGGGCATGTTCCGAGACGGTGAACGCCATGGGGACGGTATCATGTATTACGACAACGGTGATCGTTGGGTGGGACAGTTCGTCAATGGTCGCCGCTCCGGTCGCGGAGTGAAGCATCTGGCGCTTAACGAAGCGTTATCCAACCAGAAGTTGGAGTCGGCTCTGGAGTTCGAGCAGAAGGCGGAAGAGCTTGCCCAAGAGAAGATTAGGCAACACCGTGAAGAGGAGGACCGCACCATGCGCAGTGCGCTCAATGAGAAGCGTGCGGCTGGTGAGTTGGGGTGTGTCTGGGGAGAGTGCACCGATGGGGAAGGGGTCTTTTTCTACCCCAATGGAGATGAGTACATGGGAGACTTTTTCGGTGGTGAACGGCAGGGAAATGGTGCCTATTTGTATAATACCGGGGAAAAATATGTTGGAGAGTGGCATACTGGACGGAAACATGGAAAAGGGGTCGTCTACTTTCCTGATGGCGTCGTGATGGAAGGACGCTGGCTGGCAGATGAACAGGTGATGAAGTATGTCGGACCCCAATGAGTACACGGTCGCTTGACCCATTCGGTTGAAGGGATGGTTGTTTCCACCATGAAGCAGACGATTCTTGCCGTCGATGACACCCCGGAGAATCTGGATATTCTCAAGGGGATCCTGACACCTGACTATACCCTGAAAGTGGCCATTAAAGGTGAGATGGCGCTTAAGATCGCGCGAAACCAGCAACCGGATCTGATTTTGTTGGATATCATGATGCCGGAGATGGATGGTTATGAGGTGTGCCGTATTCTGAAATCGGACCCGAAAACAGCCCCCATACCAGTCGTTTTCGTGACCGCCATGTCGGAGACCACCAACGAGAGAACCGGCTTTGAGGTCGGAGCCGTCGATTACATTACCAAGCCGGTACAGCCGGATCTGGTACGCGCGCGCGTCAAGACCCATCTGGCGTTGAGTGATCAGCAGCGTACCTGCCGTATGTTGGTCAAGCGGCGTACAGAGGAGCTTGAAAAGAGCCAAAGAGCCGCCATCGACATGTTGGGGGAGGCTGGCCACTTCAACGATACCGACACCGGTGTCCACATCTGGCGCATGGCCGATTTCTGCGGCGCCCTGGCTCGTGCCATCGGTTGGTCGGTGGAGCGGGCGGAGATGTTGGAGCTGGCAGCACCCATGCACGATACGGGAAAGCTCGGCATCTCCGATACGATTCTTAAAGCACCGAGAAAGCTGACTCGGGATGAGTTCGAGATTATTAAGACCCACACCACCATCGGTTACGATATTTTAAAGAAAAGTACTTCACCGCTTTTTACATTGGCAGCAGAAGTGGCTCTCCACCATCATGAAAAGTGGGATGGTTCAGGGTACCCACACGGTCTGGTGGGTGAGGAGATCTCGGAGGCTTCACGGATCGTTGCGCTCGCGGATGTCTTCGATGCGCTGAGTATGCATCGTCCATACAAGGAGGCGTGGCCTCTCGATAAAGTGTTTGAAATTATACTCAAAGATGCTGGTACCCATTTCGATCCGCATATGGCCGAGACCTTCGTTGCCATCAGGGATCAATTGGAGTCGATCAAGTCAGAGTGGGATGCCAAGGAGCAGCAGGAAGTGGGTGAATAGGCTGTTCTGAGCTTTGCGGTGTCTGGTTCAGAGAGCGTTTTGAACCGAGCAGTGCCTGGTTCAGGGAGCGTTACGGGTACGATTGGTTATTCCCATTGGCAAATGGATTGCGGAGTAGGCTCATGCATGCGCGGAATCAGGGTTGTCTCAGAGCATCGCGCCCCGGTGAATCCGGTCTGGGTATGCTTGACTTTATTATTTATGGGGCGTTTTTCGGCATCATACTCATTGCAGTGCAGGCATCGACCGGTCTCAAGGAGCAGGGAGAGGCGCTCAAGGCCTATTACGCCTACATCAGTCCGTGGACCTTCTCGGCCATCGACCACTATCTCCTGACCGGTAAACCGGCATTTGGTCGCGGGACTGATGCGATTGGAGAGAGCGTGAATCTTGCCGATGCACGGTTGGTCAAACGTTCGACTCAGATGAAAGATGGTGAGCTGGAGGTGGTGTTCGAGGTGCAAGGCACTATGAGCGATTCGTATCAACAGGCCCTTGAGCAGGCGTGCATGCGGATGGAAAGCTCCGATCGAGAGGTCTCCATCACCTACGAGAATGAATCGATGCGCATCGCGATCGTTCACGTAGTGCCGGGTGTGAATAAGAGTCATCCGGTGATTCCTGCCTCAACAGTCGTCCAGGCCGACAGCAGCCGAGAGTCGCCGTATGACGAGGTGGGTGAGGAGCTGGTGCGTCTTGAAAAACTGGCTCGGATGGAGTTGGAGAATCCCGGTTCAACAGAAGGTAAGCTCAAGGAGAGCGATCTTCTGAAACAGTTCGAGAACAAGAACTCCTTCGACTTCGGGGGCGCAACCTGGACCATGATCGATTCCGGTAAGAGTGACCGGCTCTATATGGTGCGCTACATGGTTTTTGGCTCGACATCCAATGAGATGATAGACAGATTCCGGACGCTTCTCAGTGCGAGTCAATCTACTGAATGCACCATGAAACACTCCAATCTTGCCCAAAACCGGAGTCAGATAAGCTTCAAGTGTCGCTACGATCAGGGTTCATGATTGTTGTGTAGAATAAGAGGTTGTTGTCGGAGATAGTAAAGTGTAACAACCGGTTGGACGGGTTGCGTTCTTTCCGAACGGAATCCATGGAGGTGTTCCATGCCCATTACTGACCGTGCCGCCATCAAGACCGATTGGAACAGTCGAGGCTTCAGTTGTGACCTCTGGCAGGATCCTCCCGGACAGCGCTGGGAGGATTATGTCCATGAGGTGGATGAAGTCGTGATTGTTTTGGAGGGAGAGATGGAGTTTGAGGTGGAGGGGGAGATACACCACCCTCAGATCGGGATTGAGCTGTTCATCCCGGCTCATGCCGTCCATTCCGTGAGGAATATTGGTGCCGTTACCTCGCGCTGGCTCTACGGTTACCGCATCCGTCGCTGAGAATGATCTGAGAACGAACCCGACCATAACTCCGTCATAAATAGTGTCTGATGCTCTCCAAGAGCCGGCCCTTTCTTACCGGTTTCGCAAGGTGTAGATCACACCCGCACGCTTGAACTCTGGCTGTCGTTTCCGAATAAGTGTGGGCAGTGAGTGCGATGATCGGTATAGCCGTTTTGCCGCGCTCCTGCTCCCACTCTCTGATTGCGCGTGTGGCTTGGTAACCGTCCATAATCGGCATTCTGATATCCATCAGGACCAAATCAATCTCTCCATCCTTGAAGTGTGATACCGCATCAGCACCATTGACTGCCATCTCAAGGGTATAGGGTGAATCCTTAAGGAATGCCTGAATCAACAGGCGATTGTCTTCGGAGTCGTCCACGATGAGAATGGTCGGTTGTGGGTGTCGAGAGGGTGAGGGTCCTTCGATGGATATATCTTCACCCTCTTGGGGGAGTACGGCAGTGGTTCGAGCACGACGTTCTTCAGGCCCGGGCACGATGGGCAGATCAAGTACCAGTCGAAAGGAACTCCCTTCTCCAGGTTGACTCTCCAGGGAGAGTTCGCCAGCCATGAGGCTCACCAAGCGTCGGCAGATGGTGAGACCCAATCCGGCCCTATGCAACTGCTCTGTTGGCTGCAGAGGTTCCACGCGAGTGAATGGACGGAAGATCTCCTTTTTCTGGCTCTCTGTGATACCGATGCCGGTATCGACTACCTGGAAGAGGATTCTCTTTGATGACTCCGTCGTCACTTCGACAGATACACGCCCTTCCCGGGTGTAGTGGACTGCATTGCCGATCAGATTGAGCAGAATCTGGCGCAGACGTGTTGGATCACCCATAACCCACCGAGGAACCGATGTATCCATGGAGTGGCTCAAGGCGATGCCTTTGTCATTCGCAGCGAAAGAAAACAGTTTACTCGTCTCAGCAATCAGGCGGTGCAGGTTGAATGTGGTCTGTTCGAGAGTGAGTTGTCCGGCATCAAGGTTTGAGAGATCGAGAATGTCGTTAATGAGGGAGAGAAGCGCTTCGCTGGAGCGGTTGAGTGTCTGGACATACTCGCGCTGTTTCTCCTCAAGGGAAGCATCCTGAAGCAGTTCGCCCATGCCGAGAATCGTATTCAGGGGTGTGCGGATCTCGTGCGACATGGTTGCCAGAAACCGGCTCTTGGTGCGGTTGGCAAGGTCAGCCGCTTCCTTGGTTTTCTGTAGATCAATCTGAATCTCTTTTTGATCGGAGATGTCGGTAAAGAAGATGGAGAGACCGCGAACGGCTCCATTACAGTCCAAGTGCGGGATACGGTCCGTTCGGAACCAGAGGATGGAACCTTCCTGCAGGTAGGGGCCTTGGCACTCGACGCCAAGACGGGGTTTCCCTGATGAAAAGACTGCTGCGTTCTCCTGATGTTGAAGCTCTGAGAATCCATGAGGAAAGAGATCCCGGAACTGCTTGCCTATCACCTCTTTGGCCGACATCTTCGAGAATTCGGCCGCGTGGGTGTTGAGACGTTGAACGATGTGGTTGTGATCTATGTACCAGATCATGGCCGGGGAAGACTCCAGCATGATTTCGTAGTCGTCTCTATTCCGCTCCAGACTCTCCGCCAGCGCCTTCTGCTCGGTGATGTCGAACATAATACCCAACAGCTCGCGGGGTTTTCCTTCAGAATCATTAATGGCGGAGACCACATCCTGGATCCAAACTGTTCGTCCCCGCTTGGTGAGACAGCGATACTCATGGCTGTGATTCTCGCCTCTGGCCGTGCAGGTGGTTCGATACGCAAGCGCCCACTCTCGATCGTCAGGGTGGAGACGCTCTACCCAACATTCGAGGTTCGTCCAACTCTCAGGAGAGTAGCCAAGAAGATCGCTGCTCTGTGGACTTATGTAGAGATACTTGCCCTGATCCGGATCAAAACGCCAGAAGATCGTCTGCGCCGACTCGACGAGGGTTCGGAACATATCTTCACTCTTCGAGAGTCTGGTCTCCGCTAGCTCACGCTGTTTGATCTCCTCCCGATAGCGAATAATAGTGTCAGTTTTCTCAATGCCTTCCTGGATCAGTTGTGGCAACCAGCGCCGCAACAGGATGACTAGGACCAGAACAGCGGCGATGAGATTGATCAGTTTGGGAATGATCACGAGATGGGGCTGGACCAGGAACGTGTGCCAGGACTCCGGCAGGAGCCCAACACGAGCGGTATACCATGTGCCGAAATAGAAGCTCTCGATCAGCGTGCGAATGCCGTCGATGAGGAGAACACCCAGGAGGATCCTCATGGCATCGCTGATCTGTTCTCTACGCTGAGCCGCGCGATAGTAGAGAAAGATGATCACCAACCAAAGGGCAGTGAGAAGCCAGTACGTGAGCGGCGTGAGCCAGTTGAAGAAGGTCATCATCCATTCCATTGGAGGCGCCAGCGTGTTCCGTCCGGCTATGCTGATGTCAATCCTTTAAGATCCAGTGTTAACCAACACGCTGGAGAATTCAATTGAATAGGGGTGGAATTGTCTGAATTGTGTCGGTATTTCTCTGCTCTCGCTATTATTGAGAGGGGGTGTTCAGAAGTGGCGTCACAGTCGAGAAGTGTCAGCTTAGTGGGAAAGCAGGGAAACAACGAAAAACGGCCACCAACATGGGTGGCCGTTCAGGGCGAATAAATGGAGCCGCCTTCCGGATTCGAACCGGATACCTGCTCATTACGAGTGAGCTGCTCTACCAAGTGAGCTAAGGCGGCGCAATGCTCTTCCGTGATCGAAACGGGCATATCCTAGTGAGTCGTCCATGGCGGGTCAAGTCTTTGCAATCACGATATAGCTCTATCGCCCCTCTCTTTTCCTGCATGATCCGGTATTTGTGTTTCGGTTCTGCCTTGCTGGATTCGTCTGGTAAGGTAAAATGTATCGATTCCTGGTTGTGGGCTAGGAAGAAGAATACCAACAGCAGCCATGCTGAGAGTGATGGATGGTTAGGGGTGACCAACACCCCTTTGGAGAGTGTGATGAGCCGATTCCAGGACAGTGCCCAGTCGATTGATGGTAGTCCCTTGAGCAACCCCATCAGTCAGGTGGAGGCGTTCATCATTGCCCGTGACTGGCACGCTGATCGCGTCAACGAGCATGAACTTTGGGCCGAGCTGCCGGACCAGTGGGGTGGAAGTCGCCTCTGGGTGACTCTGCATGAGTCGGGTCTTTTCCTCCAGTTCAACAGCTATATGAACATCAAAGTCCCTCCCAGAATGGTCGAGCGGATCGGTCAGACCATCATGCTGATGAACGAACGGATTCTTCTCGGACACTTTGAGATTTGGTCCGAAGAATCGGTGCCGCTGTTCCGGGTGGTAGTTCCAGTGCGTGATGGTGTTCTGAGCGACAGTCAGATGCAGGACATCATGGAGAGCATCCTTCAGGAGACCGAACGGTTCTACCCGGCCTTTCAGTGGATGATCTGGGGGGGTAAGTCCCCAGAAGAGGCCGTTGCCGCTGCCATCGTTGAGACTGCTGGTGAAGCGTGATGGCAACCACTCCCTGAATCACTCAATATATCAGAGAGTCATGACAGGTTCCGGGCCGCACCGATCCGGAACCTGCTAACCTGGATAGTGCACGTCGTCTCAATCCTGCATGGGTGACGTCTTGTCATCATCCAGCGCCATGCGTCCTGCTTTCTCAAAACGATTCTTGTTTCCCGGCAGGTAGACATAGGCAACGATGCCGACGAACACCAGAAAGAACAGAATCAGGGCAAACTCCTTGGACAACAGCATCAGTGTGTCGAAATCCATATCACTTTCCATTTGAAGGGGGTTATGGAGAGAGGTGTCGGGGTACTCATTTCTTCCCGGATGCAGCGACTCTGACTCGGCGCACGATCACATGCTTATCTTCACCCCTTTGCGTGGTGATGGAGAGATCCCACACCCCCGGTAAGGGTGGTGTGGCCTCTCCTGTGTAGTGACCGGGACGCTCTTCCCGGAGCGTCACCGTGAAATCATCACCCTCCTTGACCGGACGAAAGAAGAGTACTGAGACCTCCGCCCCGGAAATCGGGGTGCCATCCAGGTCATTCAGACGGTAGAGCAGGGTGCTGGGTTGGCCGGCATTAAGCGGTTCCGGTATCCAACGCGCTTGCCAACCCAGAGCATCCTGACGACGTTGCGCGTCTAGAACTTGGTTGAATGCCAACCCTTTCTCATAGTGTTTGTCCGTGACAAGGCCGTTCCACGTCGCCTGAGACAGATAGACGAAGACGGCGTTGGCCAGAAAGACCACGACGAAAAAAGCGACGATGGCCCACGGCCACGGCTCGAAGCGCCGATCTTGATTCACATTGGAGGTGCTGAGTGATGCCACGGTGATCTCTCCCGATTACGGACGCATGAATACGGTGTTGTAGTGGTCCTGATCCGATATGCCGTTTAGAGTGTGCAGTACGAACTGAAACTCCTGCGAACCGGAGGTGACGTACATTTTCGGCTGCCGCAGATAGATCTTATAGGGGATCACCTCACCGGGTCCCAGAGAGACCACCGGCCAGCCATCCGCATCGCGGGCTCGATTGGCTGCCATGTCGATCCATGCGCCGTTCAGCCCTTCGACAGAGAGTGAAAACCAGCGTTCTTCATTGCTGCGGTTGAGAATACGCACCGTGTAGTTGTTCTGGATCGAGCCATCTTTCTGCATGATATAGAGCGGTTTGCGATCCTTGATCACATTGAGATCCACCACCTTCTTACTGGTGAGCGACCAGAAGACGATGCCGGTGAAGAGCGCTAGAACAGCGCCATATAGAAAGAGTCTTGGACGGAAGAAGCGTGTCTTCAATCCCTCCAGGCCGCGCATGGAGGTGTAGCGGATCAGACCCCTGGGTTTGCCGAGTGTATCCATGATCTCATCACAGGCATCGACGCAGGCGGCGCAGGTGATGCATTCGTACTGCTGGCCGTCACGGATGTCGATGCCGGTGGGGCAGACGCGGAAACATTCGCCGCAGTCAATGCAGTCCCCGGCGCTGTCGCCCATGGCTGCCCGATCACGGCGATTGGCGATCCGATTCTCTCCCCGCCGTTCATCATAGGCGATGATCAGCGTATCGGCATCGAACATGGCACCTTGAAAGCGGGCATAGGGGCACATGTAGATGCACACCTGCTCACGGGCCAGACCGGCAAATACGTAGGTGCCCAGCGTCAAAAAGATCAAAGCAGTCCAGGCTGCGCTGGGAGCTGTGCCGTTGAGAAACCCCTCCATCAGCGTCGCCGCATCGGCAAAGTAGAAGACGAACGCACCGCCTGTGGCCAGACCTATCAGTAGCCAGAGTAGGTGTTTGACCGTCTTCTTCAAGATCTTAGCACCGTTCCACGGGGAGTTGTCGAGCTTCTTGCGTCGGTGGGGAGGTCCCTCCACCAGATTCTCCACAAACAAAAACAGGTCGGTCCACACTGTCTGCGGACACATGTAGCCACAAAAGGCCCGGCCCGCCAGTGTTGTGATGAAAAAAAGACCGATGGCCGAGATAATCAGCAGAAGAGTCAGAAGAAAGATCTCCTGCGGCCAGATTACCAGGTCATAGATATAGAATTTACGCGCCGGGAGATCGAACAGAACCGCCTGCTGCGGTAAACCCGGTGCCCGCTCCCAATTGAGAAACGGCACCAGATAGTAAAGCCCCAGCAGCGTCCAGAGAATCGCCCATTTGATGGTGCGGAAGAACCCCTTCTGATAGCGCGGGTGGATCTTCTTTCGGGACTCGTAGAGCTGGATCGGTTGCTGCTCAAGAATCTGTTCACCGCTCTCCATGGTGCGTTTACTCCGGAGGAAAAAGTTGATTAATAATCGAGGCGATCATCAGCTACCGTACCGCAGCCAGGAGATACCGATTACACCCAGAATCTCGCCACCACGCATGATGGTCAGAGTTCCCATGATCAGCATTACACTGCCCGCAGCCCAAAGCAGACGGACCCGAGCAGCTGTGCCGATCACTGTGGCCACCAGACCGAAAGCAGTGAGTGGAATCGCCGTTCCCAGCCCGAAACAGAACATCAACAAGGCGCCACCAGTGATGGAACCTGCGGTGAGGGCTTTGGCTTGGAATCCCCAATGGACGGCACACGGCAACAGTCCGGTGATCATGCCCAATGGGAGTGTTCGCAAAGGGGAGTCGCTTCTGAGAAACCATCCACCCCAGCGGCGCGTGAGCGAAGCGCTCTCATCGGAGAGGGCTGGAAGAGGGAGGAGATTCATTGCATTCAATCCGAACAGAATCAGAAACAGTCCGGCAAGCAGATGCATCAGGCCACCAATGGGGGCGAGGCTTCCCGTCACGGGAGCCAGAGCGCCGAAACCACCGATGAACGCACCGATCAGGGTGTAGGTAATGATGCGGCCTGCCCCGTAGAGCAGATGGGGATTCAAACGCTCCAGGCTCAGAAGCGGTAGCCGCGCATACCTGGTTCGGAAGCTCAACGAGTAGGCGGAGATCAAACCACCACACATGCCGATACAGTGACCTCCGGCCAGAATACCGCCCAGCAGCATGATCGCCATCTCACTGCTGCTGACCGTGATTCCGAGCGTCTCAGCCGTCATGAGGGAAAGCCTCATGGCTGGGCGCTTTTTCAGAACCGGATGTGACAGGCGCGGCTTTCGATGGTGATGTATTGGATGGAATCATGGTGTCATCATCATCAAACAGAATGCGGTAGGCCGGCCCCTCCATGTCGTCGAATTGACCGTTGCGGACCGCCCAAATCAACAGGGCAAGACCAATGCCTCCCAGAAAGATGGCCAGCGGCAGAAGGATGAATACGGTCTCCACGGTGGTCGGTGCTCCTGGCTGATGCCTGCCTGCTGTAGAGGCGGTTCCGGTTTCAAAACGGCTTTGCCGTTTTGCGTGTTAAAACGCTATGTAGCAGAGAGTGTTCGAGTCGGTTTTAAGTTCCATATCTCCATGGGAAAATATCAATCTTGTTCTTTTTCACCCACAAGGTGTGGCGATTTCGAGCGGATACGCATGGCGTTGGCTACCACGGTGACACTGGAGAGCGGCATGGCAATGGCAGCGACAACCGGAAGGACATAGCCACTCATGGCCAGAGGAATGGCGATCAGGTTATAGAGAATCGAGAAGGCAATGTTCTGCCGAATGATGCGATGGGTTCTCTCTGAAAGATCCATGAGTCGAGGAATGGCGCGCAGCCGGGTGTTGATGAGAACAACATCGGCGCTGGAGGCGGAGAGATCGGTCGCTTCGGCCACGGCGATGGAGAGATCGGCCCGGGCCATGGCTGGAGCGTCGTTGATGCCTTCACCCACCATGGCTACCCGTTGCCCCTGCTGTTGTAGTTTGGAGACCAGCGTTGACTTGTCTGCCGGTGACATTTCGCCGATCACATCGGTGATGCCCAGTGTGTTCGCCATCGATTGGGCGCGCTCCAGGCGATCTCCGGAGGCCAGGGTCACTTGGGGTACCCGTTTCTTCAGGTGGGCAATGGTCTCTCTGGCGTCGGGCTTGATCTGGTCACTGAGACCGATCCAGCCGAGAAATCGACCATCCTCCATGCAGCCGGTCCAACTGAGTTGGGCATGATCCTCGGGCAGGGCAGGGAGAGAGGTTTCCGCGCTACCGTGTTTGCGGAGGTAAGCGGGGGAGCCGACCAGGATCTTCCGTCCCTGCAACCAACCGGAGACACCTTCGCCGACGATGGCATGGAAGTCAGTCACCTCCGGCAACGGCTCAGAAAGCTCCGTGCGTGCTTTGGCGACGATGGCCCTGGCGATGGGGTGGGAGGCGTGGTACTCAACAGCGGCAGCGGTACGCAGAAGGTGTTCGAGGGCGATCTCCGGAGCAGCGACCAGTCTATCCACGGCGGCAACGCCTCGAGTTAGTGTCCCGGTTTTGTCGAATATAACCGTTCCGATGCTGCGGAGACGCTCCAAGACATCGCCGTTGCGAATGATGATGCCCTCTTTTGCTGCGGCTCCGAAAGCGACGATCAGCGCGGCCGGGATCGACAATCCCAGAGCGCAAGGGCAGGTGATGATCAATAGAGCTACCGTGTTTTCGATCGCCTGGGTCGGATCCACGTGATACCAGTAGAGCAGGGTTGCCACAGCCAGTGTCAGAATCGCAGCCACGAAGCGGGCGGCAATGGTGTCGGCAAGGCGGCGCATGGGCGGACGGGTGGATTGGGCATCACCGACAAGTTGGACGATGCGGGCCAGGGCGGAATCACTACCGGTTCTGGTTGCGCGCATAACAAGGGTGCCATCGACACTGAGACTGCCGCCGGCCAGAGAGTCACCAGGACGACGAACGCGGGGCATGCTCTCGCCGGTGAGCAGGGACTCATCCATGGAGGCACGCCCCGAGACGATCACCCCGTCAACGGGAATACGCTCTCCAGGTCGCACGATGATGCGGTCGCCACTGCGCAGAGCATGCACCGCGACCCGTTCCTCGTTGCGATTCTCATCGAAGCGGGTCGCAGTTTCAGGCGCGTGTTGCAGGAGTCGTTCGGTCACCTCGGCAGCCCGCGCTCTGGCTCGTCCCTCCAGCAGGCGTCCAACCAGGAGTACGAAGACGAACATGGTGACCGAATCGAAGTAGACTTCGCCCTGATTGCGAAGTGTGGTGACGACGCTGAAACCGTAGGTGACCAGCATGCCCAGGGCGATGGGCAGATCCATGGTGAGCATGCGAGCCCGCAAACCGGCGATAGCTCCACGCAAGAAGAGGGCACCACTGAAGAACACCACCGGTGTCGCCAGGACAAGAGAGACCCAGTGGAAGAACTGTTTATAGTTATCCTCCAACCCCTGAAAATAGCCAGCGTAGAGAGCGATGGCGATGCCCATCACATTGACGGCACCGAATCCGGCAACACCCACGCGCAGCATGAGATCTCGCTGTCGCTTGCGAAACGCCTCCTCGATACTGGCCGGATCGTGGGGTGAGGCTCCGTAGCCGATGTGATGAATGGTGGCGACGATTTCGGAGAGGTTGAGCTGTTGTTGATTCCAGCGGATGGTCGCTTGTTGCAGGGCGTAGTTGACTCGGACCGAGGCGACACCGGGCAGGCGCTCGATCGCCTTTTCGTTCAACCAGGCGCATGCTGCACAATGCAGTCCCTCAAGCAGGAGTGTCGTTTCCGAGAGATCGCCGTTCTTGGTGACGAAACGTTCCTGAAAAGAGTCTGAATCGTAGGCGGTAAAGCTGGCTCTATCCACATCCACCGGACGGCCACCGGTCACCTGGTCGTCGCGATGGTCGTAGAACGCTTCCAACCCCGCTTCGTGAATCCAACTCCATGCCGAGCGGCAGCCGACACAGCAAAACCGCTGCCGCTCACCATGAACCGTCGCAAAGACCGGATTTGGCGCCGGGAGTCCGCAATGTTCGCAGAGCGTTTCCTCGACAGCATCATCGGGTGCGTCGTCGGCAGCGGGGGTGCGCTGGTTCCAGGATCTCTGGTGTACGGCTTCCATGGGCACTATCCGAATGAGAAGCTGGGAGAGAGATGGTAGGGCAGGGTGGGGATGTTCACCCTGCCCGAACCGGTGGATCGACGTGAACGGTATTCAGCTATCGACCGCCGCCGAGACTATGCACGTAGAGGGTGACCTCCTTGATGGAGAGGGGATCGAGCTTTCTGCCGAATCCGCTGAATCCTTCACCCCAGGCGGGCATCTTGCCGGTGCGTCCTTTGGCGATGGAGGTGCGGATGGTCGTACGATCTCCGCCGTAGAGCCAGATCGCATCGGTGAGATCCGGTGCGCCGACGGAACGGTCGATGGGATCACCGAATGCCACATCCTTGAGCGATCCCTTGCCACTGTCGCCGTGACAGACGACACAGGCTGCTTCGCCCTCGAACAGCTCCTTGCCCGCTACCGCTTTTTGGGCATCATGGCCTAAACCGGACAGGGAGAGGACATAGTCGGTGAGCACGTCCACCTGCTGGGCGTTCAGAGCGCCGTCATACTTCTCTTCATGGGCGGGCATTGTGCCTGTACGACCGTTCTGCACGCTCTCTTCGATATCAGCCAGAGTGCCGCCGAAGAGCCAGTCGTCATCCACCAGTGCGGGAAACCCTTTGGCGTGGGATCCCACACCGCCACTGCCGTGGCAGGGGGCGCAGTTGTCACCGAACACCGCCTTGCCTCCGGAGATGGCGTACTGAAGCAGAGTGTTGTCATTACTGATCTGCTCCAGGGAGAGAGTGGCCAGTTTGTCGTCCCACACCTTCTGCATCTCCCGAGCCTCGGCAAGCTCCTCCTCCAACTGGCTGTATTGCGACCAGCCGAGAACCCCGCGTGTATAGTCGTTGACCAGCGGCCACGCCGGGTAGAGAATCCAGTAGATCACTGACCAGACGATGGTGGCGTAGAAGGTGTAGAGCCACCATCTGGGTAGAGGGTTGTTGTACTCCTTCAGGGGATAGCCTTCATCGTCATCCCACTGGTGTCCGGTGGTCTCCACCGTCTCTTTAACAGTCTCTTTCTTATTATCAGCCATGGTTTCAACTCCTTGGGCCGTTCCATTGCGATTCGGATGATCTCTGTTTCGACCTCTGTTCAGCGGGCTTGTGCTTGATAGGACGAAAAGTCCACCAGCGTGCCCAGCATCTGCAGATAGGCCACCATGGCGTCCAGCTCGGTAATGCGTTTCGGCTGACCGTCGAAATCATCCAGCGGCACCTTATTGCCGTAGCGTGTATTGAGTCCGTCGGTATCGCTATCGGGAGTTGCCTGGGCCTTGAGATCGGCAATGGCGTTTTTGATCATCTCCTCGCTGTAGGGAACGCCGATGCGGCTCATGGCGGTCATGCGGTCGGCGATATCGTCATAGTCCAGCGCGTTCTCCTCCAACCACGGATAGTCGGGCATCACCGACTCCGGTACCACGTTGCGGGGACGGCGCATGTGCTCCTGATGCCAGAGGCTGGAGTACTTTCCACCCACACGGGCCAGATCAGGACCGGTGCGTTTCGATCCCCACTGGAAGGGGTGGTCGTACTTGCTCTCTGCGGCCAGAGAGTAGTGTCCGTAGCGCTCCACCTCGTCTCTGAAGGGGCGGATCATCTGCGAATGGCAGTTGTAACACCCTTCCCGGATGTAGAGGTCACGCCCCTTTAGTTCCAGAGGGGTGTAGGGGCGGATACCCTGGACAGTCTCGATGGTGCTCTCGATGAAGAAGAGCGGAACAATCTCAACCAATCCACCAATGGCGACCATGATCAGAACCAGAATCGACATCAGTGCGGCGTTTTTTTCTATCGTTGCGTGTTTCACGGGTCATCTCCTTGACTGTGTCCTGAATGCTGTGTGACTCGGGAGATCCCACATTCACGGCATTGTGTCCGGTGTGTGGGATGCCCCTTCCTGACCGATCAGACCGGATGGCCTTTTCTTATGGTCTTGGTCAGGTTGTAGATCATCACCAGCGAGCCGAGGATAAACAGCACTCCTCCAACGGAGCGAACAAAGTAGTAGGGATGCATCGCCTCAACGGTTTCGGCGAACGAGTAGGTGAGGTTGCCGTACTGGTCGTAGGCACGCCACATGAGCCCCTGCATGATTCCGGAGATCCACATGGCAGCGATGTAGAGCACGATGCCGATGGTGGAGAGCCAGAAGTGGAGATTGATCAATCCCACCGAGTGAATGGAGGTGTTCCAGAGTCGGGGAACCAGATGGTAGATCGCCCCAAAGGAGACCATTGCCACCCAACCCAGAGCACCTGAGTGCACGTGGCCGACAGTCCAATCCGTGTAATGGGAGAGGGCGTTGACTGACTTGATGGACATCATCGGACCTTCGAAGGTGGACATGCCGTAGAACGACAGTGAGATCACCAGGAAGCGCAGGATCGGATCGGTGCGCAGCTTATGCCAAGCACCGGAGAGAGTCATGATGCCGTTGATCATACCGCCCCAGGAGGGGAGCAGCAGCATTATCGAGAAGGTGGCTCCCAGTGTTGAAGCCCAGTCCGGCAGCGCCGTGTAGTGCAAGTGGTGGGGACCAGCCCAGATGTAGAGAAAGATGATCGCCCAGAAGTGAACGATGGAGAGCCGGTAGGAATAAACGGGACGTTCCGCCTGTTTGGGCACGAAGTAGTACATCAGTCCCAGGAAACCCGCAGTCAGGAAGAATCCAACCGCGTTGTGGGCATACCACCACTGGATCATCGCATCCTGAACACCTGAGAAGACTGAATAGGAGTCGGTCCAGTTCACGGGAATCTGCAGATTGTTGACGATATGCAGCATCGCAACGGTGATGATAAAGGCGAGATAGAACCAGTTGGCCACGTAGATGTGGGGCTCTTTGCGTTTCGCCAAGGTGCCGACAAAGTTGATGAAATATGCTACCCATACAAGTGTCACCAGAACATCGATGGGCCAGATCGGCTCGGCATACTCCTTGGCTTGGGTCAGACCCAGCGGATAGGTAACCACCACGGCCACCACCACCAGATTCCAACCCCAGAAGGTGAATTTAGAGAGAGCATCGGAGAAGAGGCGCGCTTTGCAGGTGCGTTGCACCACATAGTAACTGGTGGCAAACATTACCGAACCACCAAACGCGAAGATAACCGCCGATGTATGGAGAGGACGTATCCGACCGAAAGAGAGATAGGGGGAAGAAAAATTGAGATCGGGATAGGTGAGCTGCCAAGCCAGCAGATCGCCGATTAGAAAGCCGACCAGTCCGTAGATGACTGCGGCAATAGTGAATTTTCGTACGACATCATAATCGTACGTCTCCTGTTGTGTGGCTGATGCTCCGTCCACGCGACGCCTCCTCGATACAGTGCATTGCGATTCGTAACTCTGTTCATCCCTCTTCCCCCATCTTTCCCGGCTTGTTTGCAAGCGCGGATTCCTGGATCACTTGGTTCTCAATCGTTCGTCTCCAGATTCCCGTTTCGAGAAAATGTGCTCGTAGGGAACTCCTCTGAAGTCGTTCTGTCTCAAGTAGCATGCACAGCCTGAAATCAGCCGTAAAGGAAAAAATGCTATTTTAAATTATAAATTTTTTTTATTTTGAAAAATTAACAAAATCAAACAAGTGGATATTTTTCGCCCCCGGATCCCAGTGGCGACGCTCCACTGTGTCCATCTCATTTGTCCATATATATTGTGTTTTAATAAGTCGAAATCATAGCTGGATTATTTGTAGTTTCTATGGTTAATGCATTAATTTCATGTTGAATATATTTCGAGCCATTCCTCTCTCTATATCCGTTCTGCCGGACACCCTGAAAACATGTTATTCTCAGGACCATTGAGATGTCATCGACATGGGGACACTTCCGAATGCAGAGAGTTCGGGAGGGGTCATCGATTATCCAGAGTGGGAAAAGGTCATGGTTAAACACGGAGACGACCAGGAGGTCACCATTGCCGGTGAACTCTCCAAAAGTCAGAAATCGCTGGACCAACTGGTGCGCGGGCAGAGGCTGGGAGGCAACTGGCTGCGTGAAGACGAAAACAAGATGTTCAATGAAGATGAAGATGACATCTTCGAAGTGATTGCTCTTGCCATTGCAGAACGGTTTTCTGTTCAGATTCAGCTAGACAACAAGATTTTTTTCTACTATTCGCACTTTCGGCAGCGCAAGCGGAGTCAACTGAGCTTTGATCGCGGTGGACTCTTTCTCTATATCCATATCGGCGCACTGGACCCGCCGATCGGCAATATCCGTATCCGCACATCCGAGACGATCACGCTACGCTTCTTCACTCAGCGGCATCTTCTGGAGACTACGCTGGCTTTCCATAGGGTGATCGATAACGAGTATATCAAACTCTCTTTTCCGGAAAGACTGATCGTCCAGAACGAAAAGCGAAAGTCATTTCGTGTGCCCGTCAACAAGGATTTGGCGATCTCTGCGCAGGTGCTGCGACCAGCCAAGGTCAAACCGTTTAAAATCTCCTTTCTGGACATTACCTCCGATGGCTTTGCCTGCGTTTGCCAGGAAGAGATCACGCCTTTGACCAAAGATGCCCGCCTGATTCTGGAGATCTCCTCACCATCCAGCCGCAACGTGATACGAACAGAGGCGCTTTTCATCGAGCACTTCACTCATGACGACGCCTGTGCCATGCGCGCTCGGTTCTTGTTCGAGAACTATGAAGAGTGCCGCCAAGTGGAGGAGTTGGTTGCCTTTATTCAGAGGAATTTTCTCCAGCGCCGTCGGAGCATCTACAAGAAGTTTGCCTGACTCAGTTTCGAGGCATAAAGGTGAGAGAATCCACGTTTCCTAACCTCAGACGAGGAGACCTGCGTATAATGCCGTAGGAAAACCACTTGACGGAGAGAGCCGAGAGGGCTACTTTATCTGCCACATCGGCTGTGGATGTTTGATGCAGCTGATGTGGGCGGTTAGCTCAGCGGGAGAGCACTACCTTGACACGGTAGGGGTCACAAGTTCAATCCTTGTACCGCCCACCATATTTTTCAAGTATTTACGGTCACCTTTCAGGTGGCCGTTTTTGATTCAGAAATCACATAGCGATCACCTGAAATGCAAATGTTGCCAAACTCAGGCAAGAAAATGCAATCATATCCCCCTCAGGTAATCTCATTTCGAAGTCGCTTTCAAGCCCACCTTGAAGAGGAAGTTCTTATCCACTGTTGAGGTGTCTTGCTCCCCAGATCAACTGGAAACGGAATAGACGGGTTTGCTTGGTGATGCTCATGCTGCCTCTTTGAGGGCATCTTTCTCCATCATTTCATCCAATTTCTCCTTGACGGCTCTGGCCCAGTGTTGCCATTTCGGGATCGTGACAGTCGCCCCTGTTGCATAGACATTTTCTGGCGTGAGTGGATCACCACCCTCTTCTTGAGGGGGGTAACACTTTTTCGGACAGTATTTTACGCAGAAAGCAAGAATTCTTCGTCACGTTGTTTGGGGGTTATGTAGCCTATCGAGGAGTGTTTCCGCTGACGGTTGTAGAATACCTCAATGTATTCGAAGATCGCCTGCTCAGCTTCTGCGCGTGTTGCATAGACGTAATCACCGATCAATTCGGTTTTCAGTGTTCCGAAAAAGCTCCCTGCTGGTGCATTGTCCCAACAGTCACCGCGGCGACTCATGCTTTGCACAAATCCTTTTTTCTGAAGAAGTTCCCGGAACTGATTGGATACATGCCGGCTTCCTCGATCACTATGGACCAACACCCCTGCAGGCGGTCTCCGTTTGAAACAGGACATGATCAAAGCATCTGTAACCAATGATGCTTTCATATGATCAGCCATGGCCCATCCGACAACGCTGCGGGAATAGAGATCAATCCATACAGCCAAGTAGAGCCAGCCCTCCTCAGTCGCGATGTAAGTGATATCGCCAACGTATGCATCATCTGGTTTCTCAACGGAAAACTCACGATTCAACCGATTCGGCGCAACAGGCAGGGAGTGGTTCGAATCCGTTGTGGTCACTTTATAACGACGCTCTGCCTTGCAAACCAACCCAAGCCTCCGCTTGATCCTGGCAACCCGTCGTCGCCAAGTCATTAGCGTTAACAGGCCCTAGATAACGACGAATACGTCTGGATCCATAGGTCTCTCGGCTCTCATGGAAAATCCCCACTACCCACTCTTCCAGCAGCCTGGTTTCCTCGGAATCTTGCCGATTCCTGCCGTTTCACCCACTCGTAATACCCACTTGTGGAGACATCCAACATGCGGCAGAGCATTTCAACCGAATGATCACGCTTCTGCATCTGAACAAAGGTGTACCTCACCGGACGTCCTTGGCGAAGTACGCACACGCCTTTTTTAAGATAGTCTGCTCTTCTTTCAAGCGCGCAATATCTTTCCTTAACTGTTTGTTTTCTCGCTGCATATCAATACTACCAGATTTCTTTACGCCAAGCCGCTTCGCCTCGGCCTGGGATCTCCAGTTGTATAGATTTTTCGGGCTTACATCCAACTGCCTAGCGATCTCCGTAACCGGCTGGTCTGAGCTTTCAATCAACTCAACCGCCCGAT
>JADGBX010000160.1 GCA_015231265.1 Magnetococcales bacterium
CTCACGAATCCCTTGGGTCTTATAGGTGCGGATCCGCTTCGAGATCTCCGAATCGGGGTCGTTGAGATCACCGAAGATCATGGCGCCGTGGCCTTTGCTCTTGCAGGTCTCCACGCAAGCGGGCTGTTTACCGGCATCGACAAGATGGACGCAGAAGGTGCACTTCTCGACCACACCTTTGCCGCGGATCGGCACTTCCGGATTGCCATCCTTGGGCAGTTCGGTCTCGTGGTAGACCAGAGAACGCGCCTTGTAGGGGCAGGCGATCATGCAGTAGCGACAGCCGATACAGCGGTGTTTGTCCACCAGAACGATGCCATCCTTACGAACGAAGGAGGCTTCCGTGGGGCAGACATGCACGCAGGGAGGATGCTCGCAGTGGTTGCAGAGGAGCGGCAGACTGACGTCGGGCCGTTTGCCCTCCTTGTCCTTCAACTCCACTTTGCGGATCCAGTGGATATCGCGATCGGGTTCGTTGAAGAGGGGCACATTGTTTTCGGTGCGACAGGCGGTCAGGCAGGCCGTGCAACTTGCATCGCATTTGCTGACATCGATCAGCATGGCCCAGCGGTGTTTGCTGGACGCCTCCGTCCGACCCGGTGCGGCTATCAGGTGGACTCCCGGGGCCAACATGACGCCAGCGGCAGCGGCACCCCCCAGTCCAAGCACCGTTCTTCTATCCATGGTCATGTTTCCATCCCCATCTTCGTTCTCGTGCGAACCCCTCTGGGTTTGCGACTTTTCAGAGTTTGTCATGGCGCGTCTACCCGTGCTGGGGGGTTCAAGGATAGATATGGCACGTAAAGCAGTCCGGCTTCACCCCCACATAGGCGTGGCAGCGATCGCAGAACTTCTCACGGCTGGTGTGGCAGGTTTTGCAGTTGAGGAGGCTCTCTTTATGATTGCGCACCCCTTCCCGCACGGTTTCTGCCCGCCGGTGCTTGAGGAAATCCATGTGATTTCGTTTCATCCAGGCGGCATCCTTGATACAGGCTTCGCCTTTTGGAGCATCCAGCTTACCATGGTCATGACCGGCATGTGCACCATCCCCTGCCGTTGCAGGGCCAGGCACGCCCACCATGAGCCACAATCCCAACAGGACGGCAGCAACCCGTCCAACCGTACGGAACCAAACCACGACACATTCTCCTTATGCGGGCGACCGTGAGGCCGATGGTCGTATTCGCGGGTGAGCACTCTATCACGCGTCAATCATTGGGACGCAGAAGGCACACAACCCGACGTCTCTGCAAACACCATTCGCCGATCTATCAGATCCGAGCCACAACAGTGACTGGAATAGGGAGCAATAGAACGTCTACCTTCCCCAGATCGGACGAATGCTCTGTTCAAGGCGTTCTTCCCTTGAACGGAACGCATGTCGCCGGACCGCGTGAAGGCCGGTCCGGCGACGGTACAAAACTGGCAATCAGAGCCAGGAGTGGACCGAGTGCTGTTCCACCAAGTCAACGAAACCGGCATAATCAGTCACTTCGATGCCGTCGATGACGCTGGTGATGCCACGGGCCTGAACATCGGCGCTCAGGGCGTAGACTTTGTTGGTTTTCAGCACATTTTCGATCAGTGCGGCTTTAGCGGTTCCGGTGCGAGCACCGAAGACGCCATCTTCGATAAGCAGGATTACATCACCCTCGTTGATAAAACGAAGGCAGCTTTCCAACGCCCCGTTCTGAAACGGGGACTTGTTCACGGTATGGAGCATCTCATTTTTCTCCTAGCGCGTCGTCAACCGGGTCAGAAGGGAAGGATATTGTGCTGTTCGGCCATCATGGCGGCGATCTGGTCGGCGTCCACGACGGTGGGGCGAATATCCTCTTCGGTGTCTTCGTCTTCGCCGATGACCACCAGATCCTCAACGGTCATACCGCGATCTTCCATGGACTTCTTGTCCACGTAGACTTTGCTGATCTCGTAGTCAACCAGCACACCATAGGTGGCTTCGAACCCTTTGATTCCGAGATCACCGGTTTTCTGACCCTGCTGCAGGGCATAAACACCGTCATCCATGAAGACGACAGAGATGTCGGCGTCATAGGCGGCCATGATCAATTTGACCTCAAGTCCCTCGTACACGTAGATCGTGCCGTGCGGGCCCTTGCGGACGGTAAACATGATTTTCTTAACATCATCAGACATGTAGAACCTCCTCAGTCACCAAACACGACCATGCGCTCGGCTTCGATGGCCATCATGGT
The DNA here is from genome assembly GCA_015231265.1 of Magnetococcales bacterium. Taxonomy (GTDB): domain Bacteria; phylum Pseudomonadota; class Magnetococcia; order Magnetococcales; family JADGBX01; genus JADGBX01. Next base: position 2,217 of record JADGBX010000160.1, read on the forward strand.
GAGCTGGCCCAAACCGGAGATCCGCACATTGTCCACGAGCACGTCGTCCACGATACCGCGACGCTTCGCCGCAGCAATGCAGACCACGATATCGATCCCTTTGGCACCCAGTTCCGACCATCTCTTGGAGATGTGACGGTCATCCTGAGGGGGATCCATCAATTTGGTCACGTTGTAGACGCCATCGTGATAGAAGAAGATTCCGCGAATCTCGTGGCCTTTTTCAAGCGCCGCCTCGACAAAGTTGTAGGCGCTGTCCGAAGCCTCGTGATTGTAGGGACCTTCGTAGATAAGAACCGCAAGTTTCATATCTTCGTCCTCAATCCTGTTTCGGGCTCAGATCGGAGTGTCGGATTACGTCCTCCACCCCGTCTACCATACTCCCGACCGACCCCCCAGCGGTGCGAGAAATAAACACAATCTATACTTGATTAAATCAGCTTATGATAAAATAGTGATATTCAAAACTGTTGGGACTATATAATCCTCTTACCGGTTCTTCAAGTGACCGCGCCCCCTTTTCGCCAAAAATCGACCAAAAACCCAACCCAAGAGGGTGTTCCGGCTGCGTGGATGTGGGCATAGGATGCGAAGACGTTACGATAGAGGATTCCATCCCGCCCGCCGTCAACGCCGCTTCCCCGTAGGACGCGATACGCGTAGCGAAGATCGGGATCGGCATTGATAACACGAGAATAGTGGAACTCATGACAGGCGATTTTCTCCCCCTTTTGGGGCCAGAAGGCTTCGCCTGAGCCCTCCACCACCATATAGCCGTAGCCTTGGGGTTTCTTGCACATCTCGATATCGAACGGCAGAACACCGGTCATGGGCACGCTCTTCTCCTGCCAGCGCAAGGAGCGTCCCAACACCATGAGCCCACCGCACTCGGCATAGATGGGTAGACCGTCACGGGCCGCCTCTCTGAGGTGACGATGCAGCGAACGGTTGGCAGCAATGCGCTCCATGAACATCTCGGGGAACCCACCGCCGATGAAGAGACCATCGACTCTCGGCAGTTGCTGATCATCGAGAAAACTGACGGGGATCAACTCGATTCCCGTCTCAGAGAGCCGCTCCAGATTCTCCTGATAGTAGAAGTTGAAAGCGGCGTCGGCAGCGTAGCCGATGCGCAGTCCCTGCCCGGAACGGATGGTTGGGCGTTCGGCTTGCGCCAATGGAACAAGCGGCGGGACAGCACGAGCGATAGAGAGGATCGCATCAAGATCCAAATGTTGGCCTACGTGATCTCCAGCTTGTTTGATCACATCCTGAAGAGCCTCATCCTCCTCAACGGGCACCAAACCAAGGTGGCGTTCATCGATCACCACATCGGTACTGCGGGGAATCACCCCTAAAACAGGCACATCACAGAACCGCTCCACGGCGGCTCGGATGCGCCGTTCCGCCCGTTGGGAGGCGACGTTGTTGAGAATCACCCCCGCGATGCGCTCGCCACCACCCGGAAACCCGGTGTGGCCGTTAATCAGCGGCGCAACACCACGGGCCATCCCTTTAACGTCAATCACGAGAACAACCGGCGCGTCCAGTTGATTGGCCATGCCGGCGCTGGAGTCGCTCCCCTCCAGATCCTGACCATCAAACAGCCCCAAATTACCTTCGATCAGGGAGATATCCGCCCGGGAAGCGTGACGAATGAAGCTGTCAACGATGGTTTCCGGCGTCATCATGAAGTGGTCCAGATTGCGACCAGGGCGCCCGGTGGCTGCGCGGTGCCACATGGGATCGATGAAGTCCGGCCCCTTCTTGAAGAGCTGAACACCGTAACCACGCGCCACCAGAGCCGCGGCAAGACCAATAGTCGTCACGGTCTTGCCGGAGCTTTTTCGGGTTGCTGCGATCAGCAGACGGGGCGCAACAACACCCCCTCCTGCTTCAGAAGCACCATTATCCATGGTCAGTGCACATCCTTGGCGTCCTGCATGACGCTCTTCGCCACCTGTTCGGCGATCTTCATATAGCTTTTGGAGTGCTCGGAGTCCGGCTCGGCCATAACGATGGGCTCACCGTTGTCACCACAGGCGCGAATATCGGGATCCAGGGGAATCTCTCCCAGAATCGGCACATCCTTGCCCTCGACAACCCGCTTGGCACCACCGCTGGCGAAGATATCGGTCTTCTCACCACAGTGGGGGCAGCAGAAGTGGCTCATATTCTCCACAACGCCCAGAATAGGCACATCCACCATGTTGAACATGGAGATACCCCGCTTCACATCCACCAGAGCGATATCCTGGGGCGTGGTGACGATAACCGCACCGTCCACTTCGATCTGCTGGGCCATGGAGAGCTGAATATCACCGGTTCCCGGAGGCAGGTCGATCACCAGAAAATCGAGCATCTCGTTGTAGTCGGTCCACTTCACCTCATGGAAGAACTGCTGCAACACCTGAAACAGCATGGGACCACGCCATACAAGCGGTTGCTCGTCCTTGACCATGAATCCAATGGAGATCAGCGGCATCTTCTCGGCGGCCATCACCGGCTTGATCCGGCCCATCACATCGGGGCGGGGGCGCTTGTTGACACCTAGCATGGTGGGAATACTCGGACCGTACACATCGGCATCCAGCAAACCAACACTGTAGTTGAGGCGCTTCAGGGCGTAGGCCAGATTGACCGACATGGTGGATTTTCCCACCCCACCCTTGGCACTGGAGACTGCGATGACGTGCCGGACACGATCGACCTTCTGCTTCTTGGGGAGAGGGAAATCCGTGGGCGTATCATTGGCAGGGGGCTGTTGCATCGTTTCCACCTTACGTTGAAAAAGTGCCGGCCTCTAAAAAAAGGAGCCCACACTTTTGGACAGTGATGAGGAAGTCGCGTAGACTTGGCGACTTCAGAATAAAAAAAATGTAATCGATCGATGGACAAGGCAATGGAAAAAAGAGCATCCCTCTCCGTCGCCCATCAGGGGAATGGCAACCATCAGCCGAAACGCGCATCACATGCAACACGTAGCGTTGGCAGGTGCGCTTGGTCGTGTCGTTTAACAAAACACATTATCATCATAGTGTTACCACTCCTATTTTTCATGATCTCGCCTCTCTACGCTGGTCCGTCGTTGACCTGGACGGGGTGCGGCATTACCAAAAAGGCGTTCATGAAGGAGATTGCCGTCGCCTATGCGCAAAAAACAGGTGTCAAAATCAAACTCTCCGGCGGCGGAGCAACGCGGGGTGTGCGCGCCGTTGCTGCCGGGGTCTCCCATCTCGGGGGTTCCTGCCGCCAACGTCTGCGTTCGCCTCTGGGTATGATTCATGAGGACGAAAAGGAGGCACGACTGATCCAGGTAGCTTGGGACGCCCTGGTGGCCATCGCGCACCCAAGCAACCCGGTCGACAACATCTCTCTGAATGATCTCAAGCGCATCTACCAGGGTCATATCACCTCCTGGAAGGCGCTGGGTGGCCCGGATAAACGCATAATCTTGACCGGTCGTATCGGTCGAAACTCCGGTGTCGGCCATATGTTCCGATTGCTCGCCTTCAATGATCCACTCTATGAATATGACGCTCGGTTTCTGAAATACAAATCCACCGGACCTCTGGAGAAAAAGGTGGAACGCAGCCACATGGCTCTGGGTATGGATGGTGTCAGTTCCGCCCGCAAACGCTCGGTCAAGATTCTCTCGATCGACGGCATTCCTGCGACTCAGGAGGCGATTGCTTCGGGACACTATCCACTCTTTCGGCCCCTCTATCTTGTGCGACACGAGAAGGCGGGACAACCCGTTCATGATCTGATCAACTACGTTCTCAGCCCTGAAGGACAGGCAATCATCGCCAGTCAGGGCACAGTGACACTGCAGCAGGGCCACCGTTTGCAACAGCTTTGGAAAAAACAAGCCGATGCCCTGGGCATTGCCATGGAGACGCACTGAAACCGCTGACGGTTTCCGATCGCCCATGCATTCGATAGAGTCCTGAAGGACGGAATGGTTCACAGCTAAGAGAAGTAATGACCGATGAAACGCTCATTGACACTTGGAAGAAAACTCATTCTCGTCGTTGCAGGTCTGGTCTTCGTGGTTCTGTTAATTCAAGTCTCCCTCTCCAGTCTCATGGTGATTCAGGAGCTGGATAAAAACACCAAAGCTCGACTGACGATCGCCGGCCTGGCCCAAAGCGCTTTTCTTAAACAGCAGATTAAGGAGACCGGTAAGGATATCGAGATCATGATTGCGCATAGCGATCTCGAAAACGCCTTCACCCAGCTCGCCTTCGATGACTTGAACGGGCTTACCCGCTCTGCAGCAACTCTAGAGCGCTTCTTCTCCCGTATTCACCGTGGCAAACCCCGCTATCGAACCATTCAGGTGGCCCCCATCAAGGGCCGTCCCATTCTGGAGCTGCGGGACGGTTCGACCACCCACCGCTATTCTGCTTTGGATACCGGTGAAGCGGTCCGCTACATGACCGACACACAGGCAGAGATCGCCCATCGAGCCGTTCAAACCGGCGGCTGGAGCCTCCACTCCACTGCCTTGATTTCTCATAAGGGCAAACCGGAAGGTGCGCTCTGGATCGTGCAGTCCTTGGACGGTACTTTGACCAAAACCATGGCCAATATCGAGGCGCTCGACCTGCACGGTGTGATCGTCACCACCGACGGAGGCGTCGTCGCCCGCACAAAAGGCCTGGATGATTCGACGACACAGATGCTGCTTACTGGGAGTGAAGAGGGGTGGAGCCAGGTCTCTGCAACCCTCCCGGCACTGGGTTGGCAATTGGTTCTGGCGACCCACACCAGTGAAGCCTGGGGCGTGGTGCAGCGTCTGGTATTAGCTGGAGCGGTTTCTGCCTTTCTCTTGGTGATCGTACTGGGATTCTACATCCGCAGCGCCATTGTTCGGCGTCTGAAGGGGATCCTGCGCATCATCAATAACATGGCCGAGGGCAAGTTGACCACCA
>JADGBX010000161.1 GCA_015231265.1 Magnetococcales bacterium
AGATTGCCTGTCCATTAGGAGCGTCCATCATGGGTGAACGATTGCTTACGGCAGCACGTGATGCGGTACAGGAAGTGGCAGAGACCATGCTGTTTTTGGAAATCAAATCCGGAACGGCAGATCACCACCGCTGTGATGTCGATGGCGAGGTGAGTGCTCTGGTTGCCATGAGTGGTGGAGTCGAAGGAGCCGTTCGATTATCCGGTCCCTCAAGCACTGTGATCCCGATGGCCAGCGCCCTGCTTGGTGAAGAGCGGGAGGAGATGGATCAGGAGTTGGAGGATGCTTTCCTTGAACTGGGCAATATGGTGGCCGGGGGCATTCAGGTTCGTATTGAAACCAAATATGGTGATATAACGATTACTCCTCCCGTTCTCTTCAACGGAGAAGAGCATCCGATTTTTTCCGAGGGTGATCTCTCGGTGTGTAATCACCGTTTTGAGTTGCAGGGAAAGCTCTTTTTCGTAGAGATATATTATGATGAAGAGCGGCTGGGAAGAGTGGCTGAAAAAGAGTCCTAGTCTATAGGAATCATAGATTTGCACTTAATGGTTCGTTGTACTCAAGGAGCATATGATATGGGCACGCCTCTCCCTGATCTGGAGCGTTTACGCGCGTTGATTGCAGATGTTTTTGCAGACGAGATCAATGAGAAGGTTGAAGCGCTTGCCCTTCAGAGAGTCCGTCGACTGCTCCCTGAGATCGGTGAGCGCTTGGTTCGAGAAGAGATCGAGCGTTTGAAACAGGAGACGGAATGAGGAGATGTCTCTGACGCTCTTCTCTATTATTTCACTCTCTCTTCTGATCTTGTGATGAGCATACTCTTGCTCATCATCACACCTGCATGACCCCTCACTTTTTCCTTTCAATGAAGAGTGCTGACTCCTCGTCTATTGTCACGTCCAGTGTCAATCATCAGTAAGGGGGAGAAGGGTATCCTTCCTCCAGATGTCATCCCTTTTTTCAGGATAGTTGGTGGTGTAGTGGAGCCCTCTGCTCTCTTTACGGTGGATGGCAGAACGGATGATCAATGCGGCGACCTGGGCGATATTGCGCAGTTCCAGGAGATCCTGGGTGATCCGGCAGTTCCAGTAATAGGCATCAATCTCCTGACGGAGTAACTCAATCCGACGACGGGCGCGAGCCAGACGTTGATCCGACCGGACAATGCCAACGTAGTTCCACATGAAGCGCCGGATCTCATCCCAGTTGTGGGCAATGAGAATCGCCTCTTCGCAGGTTTCGGTGTCGAAGCTGTCCCAAAGAGAGAGCTTGGGTGTGGGGCGTGGTGGATTATCCGAGAATCTGGACTGGATGTGTTCGAAAGTTGTTTTGGAGAAGACAAGGCACTCAAGCAGGCTGTTGGAAGCCAAACGATTGGCACCGTGCAGACCGGTATGACTCACCTCACCAACGGCATAGAGGTTATCCAAGTCCGTTTTCCCATTGCGATCGGTCACAACACCACCACAGGTGTAATGGGCTGCCGGCACCACCGGTATCGGCTCTTTTGCCATGTCGATACCCAGCTCACGGCACTTTTCGAAGATGGTTGGGAAGTGTTCCCGCAGGAAAGACTCTCCCTTATGAGTAATATCGAGAAAGACACAGTCATGACCGGTGCGCTTCATTTCAAAGTCGATAGCACGGGCAACGATATCGCGGGGGGCCAGCTCCTTCTTCGGATGGTGTTTGTGCATGAAAGGGGTGCCATCCTGAAGGACGAGAATGCCGCCCTCTCCTCGTACCGCCTCTGAGATTAGGAACGATTTAGCTCTGGGGTGGTAGAGGCAGGTTGGATGGAACTGGATGAACTCCATATTTGCCACCCGACATCCTGCTCTGTGTGCCATGGCCATGCCATCACCGGTCGCAACATCAGGATTGGATGTGTAGAGATACACTTTTCCAGCCCCGCCGGTTGCCAGGGCGGTAAAACGGGCTTGAAAAGTGTCGACGCGTCCGGAAGCAATATTGAGAGCATGGCAGCCATAGCAGCGATTACTGCGACTGGTTGCTTGCAGTCCCATTTTATGTGACGTCACCAGATCGATGGCCATATATCCTGGCAGCATGCGGATTCTGGGGTGTTGTTTTACCCGTTCCAACAGAGTTTCGATCACCATGCGGCCGGTTGCATCTGCGGTGTGAATCACCCGGCGGGCGGAGTGGCCTCCTTCACGGGTCAGATGATATCCGTTACTCTGTTTGTCCTGTGTGAAGGCGACACCCAGATCGATCAGTCTTTGGATGGAATCCCGACCATTCTCCACTACCAGTTTGACAGTTTCTTCATTACAGATCCCAGCGCCGGCCTGCAAAGTATCTTCGATGTGGGAGTCGGGTTGGTCCTGTGGATCCAGGACTGCGGCGATTCCTCCCTGGGCATAATAGCTGTTGGATTCACCTGCAACCGCCTTTGTCAGAAGAATGACCTCACCCAGTTCAGCGAGTCTCAATGCCAGATCAAAACCAGCTAACCCACCTCCAAGTATAAGAAAATCCGATATATTGAACCGCTCTTCAGCCTGTTCGATGATCACCTGGTTCCCCTTTTTATGCATTTTTTCCATTCCGGATTTCGGCGCAGTCGTTATTATAATGCAGGATTGCCTCAATCTCATGGGGTGGACGTTAGAACTAAAGCCAACTTTTTTATGTTGATTAAGGATGGAATAACACGATGAATTCTGTAGGTGATCGTTCCCATCCCTTTTTTATGAACTTTCCGCTGTTGGGTGAGTCCATAACAGCAGCGAAAGCAACCGTGACGTTTGGAATCCCACGGTGAGCAACGCTGATATTGCACTGGTTAAGAAAGCCAAACAGGGTGACAAAAAGTCATTCGAAGTCCTGGTGCGTAAATACCAGGGCCGGGTAGCGTCCGTGATTGCCCGGACGGTCTCTGATGCCGTGAAGGTTCAGGATCTGACGCAGGAGGCGTTTCTCAAAGCGTACCGGGCCTTGCCGAACTTCCGTGGTGATGCTGCGTTCTATACGTGGCTCTATCGGATTGCAGTGAATACTGCAAAAAACCACGTCATGTCGCGTGATAGGGGTATCAAGATCAGTGACGTGGAGCTGGAGGATGCCGACCGTTTGGCACCACAGTTGCGAGACACCAACACACCGGAGCGCATGGCGCTGCGTGATGAGATGTTGGGAACGTTGAAGGAGAGTATCGACGAGCTGGCACCATCCATGAAGCAGGCGATCATACTGCGTGATCTTCAAGGGAAAACCTATGAGGAGATTGCCGAGATCATGGAGTGCCCCATTGGAACGGTTCGTTCGAGAATCTTTAGAGGACGTCAGGAAATCGTCAATAGAATGAAGTCGTATTTGCAGTAGAGTCGGTGTTGGTAAACCCATTCACCCATTGCAGTCGCCGTCATTCTTTGAAAAACGATGCAAAACCGGGCCACGTCTCACGACCATGAAGGACGTGTCCATATTTTCAGAAGCTGTCCGAGACAGATGTGGGTAGAGATCGGAAACAACGGTCTGCCCATGCGGGTGTATGAACCCCGTAGCCCGCCTGGCTTCGAATGGTAATGTTATGCCGCTCGGTGATGTGTCATGGTACAGACAACCGTCAAGTGATGTACGGGGGGTCTTATGCAACAGTCCTGTGATTTTGAATTGGTCTCTGCTTTTCTGGATGGTGAGATCGACCACTCTTTGGTACGACCGTTGACCGAGCACTTGCGTGAGTGCGAAGCGTGTCGCCAGTTGTTAGTGCATCTTGCCCAGGCCCAGGAAGCGGTGATGAACGCCTTTCTGATCCCTGATCCGGAATCTTTGACAGCATCGGTTATGGCGGCGATTGAAGCGGACGAAGCGGAGAATCCGCCCCCAAAGCCGACACCGGTCACGTTTCAGGAGATTATTCGCACGCGTCTGGTGCGCTACGGCGTTCCAGCAGCGATCCTGGCTTCTCTCATGGCGGGCATTGCTCACTACACCACCGTTGATGAGCCCGTAGAGAAGCCCATCTCCCTTAAACAGGCTCGGGATGCTGCACTTCCCGACTGGAACGGGGCCGCAGCCAACGGTCATTGAGCTGGTATGAAGCAGATGGCGTAACGCGTCTGTCCGGTTTCTGAAGGGAGGTGAGCTGTTCTCTCTCAGTCTCTATGGATAGATGGCCTGTTTTCAAAAGAACCGGATGCCCAACTCTGTATCGAGGCTATCCGGTTTTTTTTTGTAGAAACGCATAACAGTGAGGTGAACCACCATGATGAAAGAAGAGGGTAGAGTCATCTCCATCGAACAGGGGGATGCAATCGTCGCCACCCAACGCAGAGAAGCGTGTGGAACATGCCACGGTGAAAAGAGTTGTGGCACACTCTCAATGGGGATGGGCAATCGCGAAACCCATATTCAAGCCAGCAATCCAGTTAATGCGGAAGTGGGTGACCGGGTTGTGATACAGATCTCGGAACGGCAGTTTCTTCGTGCATCCTTTCTGATCTATGCCATGCCCCTGATAGCTTTTTTCGTTGTTGGTGGAACCATGCGTTCCATCCTGGTGGCCACAGTTGAGAGTGTTGCCGTGGCTGATCTTCTTGGTGCCTTCTCTGCCCTGGCAGCAATGGGGGGAGCCTTCTGGTGGTTGCGGGGCTACAACAGCCGTCTGGAGCAGGACGGTACCCATAAACCGGTGATCTCGGAAATTGTCTACTCATCCGGTTTTAATGTTGCCCCGGTCTCTTTTCATCCGAGTTCACCCTCAGACAACGGATGACCGTATCCTCCCCTTGCGAAGAGGCGGTCTTCTGACCTAGTGTGTAGAAACCATCTCATGAACCATTTCAAGAGGTGGCTGCAACGGATCCCCCGGTCCATGAGTCTTCTCTCGGTCGTACCTCGTCCGGGAAGTCATCACAATCCTGCAAAGCGACTGGATGCTATTTCAAAGGAGCACAGAGGATGCGCAACTCGGTTAACAGGCGTTTCTCGTGGATAACGGTGATGGTGGCCGTGATGTCGGTCCTGTCGTTCACGGCGTCTTCGGAGGCCAGTGCCAAACATCACTATCACGGTTTGCCCGACCTTGTTCCGTTGGTGAAGCGTTTGAAGCCGGTTGTGGTCAATATCAGTACAATTCAGTCCAAGGGGACCAGTGGACGGGAGTATGGCCAGCACGGGATGCCGTTCCAGGGCTCTCCGTTTGAAGAGTTCTTTAAGAAGTTTATGGATAGAATGCCGGAACGGGAGCATAAATCCCGGAGTTTGGGTTCCGGTGTCATCATCGACCCGGCAGGCTATATCGTCACCAATCATCATGTAATCGAAGATGCCGGCGAGATCATGGTCAGGCTCCATGATGGCCGTGAAATGATCGCAACCGTGGTTGGCGCTGACGAAAAAACAGATCTGGCACTGATTCGTATTGAAAGCAAGAAACGCCTTCCGGCAGCCAGGCTGGGTGATTCATCCAAAGCGGAGGTCGGTTCCTGGGTGGTGGCGATCGGCAATCCATTCGGTTTGGAAACCACGGTGACTGCCGGCATCATATCTGCCAAAGGGCGGGTGATCGGTTCCGGTCCCTACGACAATTTCATTCAGACCGATGCGGCTATCAATCCCGGAAACTCCGGTGGCCCTCTGTTCAATTTAGACGGGGATGTGATCGGAATCAATACGGCGATTTTCTCCCGTTCCGGTGGAAACATGGGGATCGGTTTCGCCATTCCGGTCAACATGTCCAAGAACGTCGTTGAGCAGCTAAAGGATCACGGCAAGGTGATTCGAGGATGGTTGGGTGTCCGGATTCAGACAGTGACACGGGAGTTGGCCGAGGCGCTGGGGCTGGAGAAGCGACAGGGCGCACTGGTCGTTAGTGTCGAGGATGACAGTCCTGCCAAACGTGGGGGGATCAAACCCAGAGATGTCATCGTCAGGTTTGATGGTCGAGAAGTGACTCAGATGAATAAACTGCCCGCCATCGTCGCCAACACCCCTCGTGGCAAACGGGTCGAGGTCGAGGTAGTGCGGGATGGCAGAAGCAAGCGTCTGACGGTCGTCATCGATGCCTTGAAGGATGAAGAAGAAGGGGTCATCGAAGAGAGCCGGAACGAACAGGAGTCCGGTTCAAGCCATCTCACAGCTTCTGCCGCAGGTATGGAGGTCAAACCCTTATCCCCGGTAATGCGTGAAAGACTGGGTGTTGAAGATCGTATCAAAGGGGTTGTGATCTCGGATGTTAAAACCGATTCACCGGCCTCTGAGGCAGGGCTGCAGCGGGGGGATGTGCTTGTTGAGATCAACCGACGCTCTATTCGGACAGTGGGTGATTTCCGTAAAGCACTGGCCACGGTGAAATCCGGTTCGCCCCCACTTCTGCTGTTAGTGATTCGGGATGGTGATCCGGTCTTTGTTCCGCTACGCATGAAGTCACGTTGATATTCCCCTTCTGTGATCGGGGGATCTTGTACAACTTAGTGTGACCATTTGAAAAAATGGCCATGAAAGGGTTGCAACATTGATGCGTGGTCGGTATGATGCCGCATCTTCGGTGAGGTTCTATCCTGAAGATATTAACAAGAGAGCACCAATACGGTGAGAGTGTCCACTTGCAAAGTTGACATACTCCCGTTACGTACTTTTCGGGATCAACAAACAGCAGCATCACGTGTGGGAGAAGTGTTTCGTGAGGGTCGACGTATATGATAACAACGTGGATCAGGCGATCCGTGTTCTGAAAAAAAAGATGAATCGTGAAGGCATGTTTCGTGAGATGAAGAAGCGTAAGTTCTTCGAGAAGCCCTCCGAACGCCGTCGCCGGAAACGTGCCGAAGCGGTGCGTCGCCTGCGGAAGAAACTGCGTCGAGCGATCGTTGCAGGACTAGGTTAAGAACAACGCATTGCAGTGGTCCGTGGCCCACTTGTGGGCAGTTTTTTTCCAGGTCTGTGTATCTCTTATCGGACCACGGGTTTATAATGACCCCAGGAGACGGCGATCTGCCATGCTCAATCAGTGCTCATTATTAGCATGCTTCGT
>JADGBX010000162.1 GCA_015231265.1 Magnetococcales bacterium
CCATGCTGCGTTGTTCGTCGCTCATTTGGCCGTGCCAAACCGCGCTCCTCACGCCTTGCCTGCTGCATGTTCAGTCACAAACGTTGATTCATTCTCATTGAGGACACGCCCTACTCAAACGCAATAGTTTTCAACACCCGAAAACAGACTGATTCGAACAACACGACGAGAACTGTATCCTCAACGCAGTGCTGCCAACCGCTGCTCCAATTCAGCAACGATCTCCTGCGGAGGAACTCTCTCCGCTTTCCCGCCTTTACGTGTCTGAAGTTCCAACACGCCTTCCTTCAGGCTACGACCTCCCACAAGAACCCGCAATGGCGCACCAAGAAGATCAGCATCCTTGAACTTCACACCCATACGTTCATCACGATCATCAAGAATGGTCTCGATCCCGCGACTGTTGAGATCGCTGTAGAGGGTTTCCGCAATACCGGACGCATTGGCATCCTTTGGATTGAGCAGAAGAATTTCAACGGAGAAAGGCGCGATAGCCAAAGGCCAGACAATGCCGTTGTCATCATGGTTCTGCTCAATGGCTGCAGCAACAACCCTGGAAACACCGATACCGTAACACCCCATCTCAGGCACTGTTTCACGGCCATCAGGCCCAAGAACCGTCACGTTCATAGCCCGTGAGTATTTATCACCGAGTTTGAACACATGACCCACTTCAATACCACGATCCATAGCCAGCGTTCCTGAACCACAGTGGGCACAAGGTTCGCCAACCGTGACGTTTCTTACATCGACGAATCGAGGGCGGGGGAGATCTCGATCCCAACACACATTCGTCAGATGCCACCCCTCTTCATTCGCTCCACAGACAAAGCCGTTGCTCTTCTCCAACATCTCATCGGCCAGCACGGTGAGTTCTGAACCAACCGGTCCCAAAGAGCCCACGGGACCGACTTTCTCTGCCACTTCCTCCGGTGTTGGAATACGGAATCCATCACCCAAGAGTACACGAGCCTTGGCTTCATTCAACTCATGATCACCACGGAGAAGAAGCAGAGTCCACTCCCCTTCCCCATCAACAGCAACCAGCGTCTTAATGGTCTTCTCAACAGGGATCTTGAGATAAGCAACGACATCATCGATGCTCTTCTGTCCGGGTGTCTCGGTTCGCGCCATCTCAGGAATCGTGGAGGCATCAAGGGATTCACCCCCCTGAGCAGCTCCAGAAACCGCCTTTTCAAGATTGGCGGCATAGGAGCAGTCACTGCACGAGACAATGGTGTCCTCTCCGGACTCCGCAAGAACATGAAATTCGTGAGAAGCCGCACCTCCGATAGTACCCGTATCCGCCTCGACGGGACGGAAGCGCAGACCGCACCGTTCGAAGATTTTGACATAGGCGTCGAACATGGATTGATAGCTCTCGTCCAGACTCTCCTGATCCAGATTAAAGGAGTAGGCATCCTTCATCAGAAACTCACGACCACGCATCACACCGAAGCGAGGACGGATCTCATCACGAAACTTGGTCTGAATCTGATAGAAATTGGCAGGCAACTCCTTGTAAGAGCGCACTTCACGGCGTACCAGATCAGCGATAACCTCTTCATGGGTCGGACCGAAACAGAAAGCGCGGTTGTGACGATCAGTAATGCGCAACAACTCTTTGCCGTAGAAATCCCAGCGCCCCGACTCCCGCCACAGCTCCGAGGGCTGGACTGCGGGCATCAACACCTCCTGGGCACCGGCTGCGTCCATCTCCTCACGGACGATATTCTCAACCTTCCGCAGCACGCGCAGACCAATGGGCAACCACGTATAGATTCCGGCAGAGAGCTGACGGATAAGCCCGGAACGAATCATCAAGGTGTGGGAGATGACCTGCGTTTCACTGGGCGTCTCCTTGACCGTAGGAATGAGAACTCGGCTGAAGCGCATAGCGGGTTATCTCCTCTCGCCACCTTCAATGAAGGCGTAGGCTGAATGGTTGTGAATCGATTCAAAGTTTTCGGACTCGACGGTGAACCAGGTGATGCGGTCATCAGCGGTCAGGTCGGCGGCGACTCCTCTGACGATATCTTCGACAAAACGCGGGTTACCGTATGCTTTTTCAGTGACATACTTCTCATCAGGACGCTTGAGAATAGCGTAGAGTTCACAGGAGGCGTTACGCTCGGCGATCTCGATCACCTCCTCGATCCAGACAAAAGCGTCCGATTGAAGCGTCACGGTGACGTGTGAGCGTTGATTGTGCGCGCCCGCCTCGGAGATCTGTTTGGAACAGGGGCAGAGAGAGGTGATCGGCGTAGTTACTGCCAACGTCAGCCGGTAGTCCTCTTTGCGCATGAGACCAGAGAAGCGCACATGATAATCAATCAGACCAGCCACACCGGAAACCGGTGCACTTTTCTGGATAAAATATGGAAACTCCAGATCAATATGCGCCTCTTCAGCCACCAGTCTCTCCTGGATCGTGCGCAGAAGAGCGGGGAGACTCTCAACGGAGATTGCCCGATCGTGCTCTGCCAACACCTCAAGGAACCTCGACATGTGTGTCCCCTTGAATTCCTGCGGGAGATTGACATACATGTTGATGGTTGCAACCGTATTCTGATTGCCGTGGCTTCTGTCTCGGACAACAATAGGATAGCGGATTTCCTTGACGCCCACCTTGTCGATGGCAAGATTACGAGTGTCACGTTGTGACTGAACATCGATGAGCGGTTCTTTGGAAACCTGGGGGTGCATGACGCTGTTCATGGGGCTTGCGGACACCGTCGCTGTGGCGTCGGAATCCGTCCAACGGTTCGTGTGGTCGGAAGACAATCGGGTACTTAACAGTAAGACAGGAGAGATGTGCTCAAGAGGCACCACTTCTCCCGGCTCTTCCCGAATACGGCGACAATAGTAGAGTATGCTTGCCATGTGCAAAACAGGAAATCCGCCTTTTTTTGCCGTTTTTGCTCGATCGGGGTTGGCCTTCACACCATCAATACTCCCTCGAACGGCCTGAAGGAAGCAGATCACCATGACCTTTGACACCATCGGGATCATCACTAAACGCTCCGATCCCAAGGCGCTGAAAGCGACCGAAGATCTGACCACCTGGTTGCAGCGCCGCGGCCACACGGTCACTGTGACTGAAGAGGTCGGCAGGGCGGCCAATGTTACCGATCGCACCGTGACCCGCCCTCAAGAGGAGATCGCGCACGGCCAGGATCTCATGATCGTCATCGGAGGAGACGGCACTTTCATCGCAGCAGCGCGCATCATTGATGCCCACAGCACCCCTCTTCTCGGTATCAACAGAGGCCGTTTGGGATTTCTCACTGAAATACCTACTGATACGATGTTTGCCGACCTGGAAGATGTGCTTGCGGGACGGTACCGGATTGAAGACAGAATGATGCTTTCGGTTTCAGTTGTCCGTGATGGCAACGTGATCTATCGACGCCGAGCGCTCAATGATGCCGTTGTCCATATCGGCGCTCTGGCGCGCATGCTCGAATTCGTTGTTGCCATTGATGATCAGTTTGTCTTCCGGAGCCGTGCTGATGGTTTGATCGTTGCGACACCAACAGGCTCAACAGCCTACGCCCTCTCTGCGGGAGGACCGATCATGCATCCGGCCCTGGATGCCATTCTTCTGGTACCGGTCTGTCCGCATACACTGACCAACCGCCCGATTGCCGTGCCGGGTGATGGCTGCGTTGAAATCAATGTCATGCCTCAGGATGTTTCTCAACTGCTTACACTGGACGGACAGCAGGGCTGCTCCCTGCAAGAGGAGGACAGAATCCTGATCAGACGCTCCGTCCACTCACTCAAGGTTCTCCACAGCCCTAATAAAAATCACTATGACGTGCTGAGACGCAAACTGAGTTGGGGTGAGATCCCGGAAAATGACATACCACCTCTCGGTCAGCCAATTCGGAAATAAATGCTCCCATTTTGGTTTCATTCTGGACAACACTTGCTTCCTGGATCGGGAGTTCCGATACTAAAAAGATAGCTTGAGGATGGATTTTTGGGGGGAACCGTCCAAACAGACTGTTTCGGATTCCCTATTCTATAAATGAAAGCCCACTCTTTGTGTTTGAACCAGCATGCGTACATGCAACGGTTTCAGATACCGAATGGAGAGAACGTGATGAGAGTCTCTTACGCCGTGTTGGCACTCTTGCTTGTCACTCTGCTGCCCTTTTCCACACATGCAAGTCCGGAGCAGTTTGAAACGTGGCGTGAGGAGAGCCTCGACCTGACACCACCGAAAGTCTTTCATGAAGGCATGTCGGGAAATGTCTACGCTCTCATCGACACCGGACGTTGTCACGTGCGGCTGAACGATTATGATCGCTACTTTTTCTGGACCAACCCTTGCTCCAACTATGTCGATCGCATCATGAGCACCTATGAGCGGGGCCAGTCACTCCTGGAAAAAGCTGCCCAGCAAGGAGAACCCTGGGTTTACAACGAAATCATCGACAACTACACCATGGGACCTGACCACCTCCGCCCAAGTGTCGGCTGGAAACCACGCGTGGAAAAACTGTGTGAACTCTCCGACCGTATTCGCCGTCGTGATGAACAGGCAACAGGCTTGACAGGAGAAGCACGCATTCACTATGCACTCTGTTTCCTCCGAGGTGTCGTTCGTAGAGACCCCGTTTACGGACTCAAGGTTCTCGACAGTATGGTGATGGATGATAGAAGCATCCAGGCAGCACGAATCCTGGATAGTATCCACCGCAATGGTGGCTATTGGCAGCCGGTCAACAGTGATCTGGCCGAGTACTACACCAGACAGGCCGACCGTATCATTGCCAACGCCGATGCTGCTGTCGGTGGCGCAGAGATGGATCTTCCCCCTCTGGTCTCACAACCCATGGTTTCCGAGACAAATGCTATGGAAGCTGCGCATATGATGGAACCAGAACCAGCAGACCTGCGCTCCTTTACGCCTACATCGGCGTCTGAACCCGCCACTTTCACACAAGAACCGATGGTTGATCCAGCACCGGCCTCGGCTCCTGTGGACAGTGAAATACAGTATTGGGATCCTTCTGACGCGCCAGCACATTAACTCACAGATCGGACGCACGGGAGGTCTTCGGATCTCCCTGCTTCTCCCTCTGCTGACATCTCTCCTGACCCATGCTGATCCATCTCCTGGTGGAGAACATCGCTCTCGCCCAGCGCGTTGAAATCGACTTTGCATCCGGATTTACCGTCATTAGTGGAGAAACCGGTGCAGGTAAGTCGGTACTGCTTGATGCTCTGGGATTGGCCATGGGCCAGCGTGCTGATCAGACGCTCCTTCGTGCCGGCTGCTCACGCGCCTCTGTCACCGCATTCTTCATTCTACCAACCGATCATCCTGTTCTCAGGCAGCTGGAAGAGAGAGATCTCTCCAACCCGGAAGCTCCTTCTGAACTCTTTCTACGCCGAGTCATGAGCCAAAAGGGACGGAGTCGAGCTTATATCAATGACACTCCAGTCTCTGTTGGTTTTCTTGCTGAAATCGGTGCTCTTCTTGTCGAGATCCATGGCCAACACGATACGACAGCTCTCCTGGAACCGCGACATCATCGCACGATACTCGATGCGTTTGCCGACCAGTCTGGCAAGCACACACCTCTTCTGGATGCGGTCACCGATCGATATCGTCAATGGAAAACGCTCCACGATCATGTAACATCGCTCAAGAATCAAGCCAGAGACAGGGCAGACAAGATCGCGTATCTCGATTATCAACTGGAAGAGATGGCCAGTCTGGATCCGCAGTCGGGCGAACCTGAAACTCTTCTTTCGGAACTTCAGCGACTCTCCCATGTCTCACAGTTGCAACGAAGTATGGATAAGTGTCTCACACTGCTTGCAGAATCCTCAAACAGCTCTGCATCGGAAACAACAGGCCGTTCAGCCAGCCTGCTTGAAGATGGCATGGAACTCGATCCGGAACTGGCCTCTCTCGCGGAGTCGGTGCGATCTCTTCACTATGAGATTGATGATATTGTCTCCCGCCTGAGATCGTATCGCCACCATCTGGAGCTGAATCCGCAACGTCTCCAGGAGCTGGAGGAGCGTATCGACACCTATCATCGCCTAGCACGCAAGCATCGTTGCTTACCGTCAGAGTTGGCGACTCTTCACCAACAGTGGCACGAGGAGAGGAGACGGTTGGATACCCTGGATGCCGACACCCTCTCTCTTGAAGAGGCGCGAAAACAGGCGGAAACAGAGTGGGCAAGCACGGCCCAGGCTTTGAGCCTCTCCAGAAAAGATGCAGGAACAGGTTTGGCCAAAGGGGTAGAGAAGGCTCTCAAGGAGCTTTACATGCCCAAGACCCGCCTCGTCGTCCGGATCAAACAGCGTAGTGACACGACACCATCACCGCATGGAAACGATGAGATTCTGTTTCTTATCAGCACCAATCCGGGTGACCCTCTGACCCCCATGGACAAAACAGCCTCGGGAGGAGAGTTATCTCGCATCCTTCTGGCTATGAAAGGGCTTCTGGCAGAGAGCATGCCTGCAACCACATTGATCCACGACGAAGCGGACACCGGGGTTGGAGGACGTGTCGCCACAGCGATTGGCCAAAAACTGAAGCGCGCTGCAAGAACCAGGCAAGTGCTTGCAATTACACACCTTCCGCAAGTCGCAGCCTGTGCAGATCAACACCTGCTTGTAGAGAAACACTCCTCTGACATTAACACCCGCACTTCGATTTCCCATCTGAATGAACAGGAGCGGACGGAAGAGGTTGCCCGTATGCTTGCCGGCCATGAAACAACGGAATCGGCCCGCACAAATGCCCGTGAGCTGATGGAGTTATCCCGCAGCCTCTCAGACGGTTCTTGACAGACGCACTGACCGACAGCATATCAACAGTGTGTGACGCGCTTTTTGTTTTGGATTAGGGCGTGTCTTCAATGAGAACGAAATCATGTTTGTGTCTGAAAATGCAGCAGGCAAGGCGTGAGGAACGCGGTTTGGAACGGCCAAATGAGCGACGAACAACGCAGCATGGTGC
>JADGBX010000163.1 GCA_015231265.1 Magnetococcales bacterium
CGTGCTTCCTAACAATGGATCAGAGGTGATAATTCGCCCCCATTATATCAGATAGTTAATTGCTGGGATTGGTATTACGGACGAGCAGGCTGAAGCCCAAGTACGCGTGCTTCAGGAAGTTCAAAAAGCCCGTTTGGATGAATTAGCAACAAAAGGGGACTTGCGCGAACTGGAACTCCGTCTTGAAGCAAGACAGGCGGAAGCGAAAACTGAAAGGATCAAATGGGTCGCAGGCATGCTCATAGCCCAGACAGGTTTGATCATTACGGCGTTTTTTGTCGTCGCTCGGATGCTGAAGTAAGCGTTGGATAACCGATGAGTGCTACCGAAAGACTACATAGCGGTAGAGGGGAAAGTTGATAAAAACCCCTAAAAAAATCGTAACGATGACTCGTGCCCAGAGGTAGGGCAACTCCCCCCAGGTCAGCGCCAGATGCACCAGCCAGGTGTTGAGGCCGATTCCCACCGTGATCACCACCAGAACATAGCGAACCGCCTGCCCGGTCACCGAGTGGTGACGCCCTTTGAAGCTCCAGTTACGGCCCAACAGAAAGATTGTAACTGCTCCCAGGGTGCTGCCCAGTGCCGTGGCAACGGTGTCCGGTGTCATCAGCCCGTGAAAGAGAATCAACGACAGCAGGTAATCCCCTGCTGTTCCCGCCACTGATGCGATCTGCGAACGGGTAAACGAGCGCCAGAAGGGAAGAGGCGTTGGTGGTGCTGTGGTGTCTGTATCAGGAGGGGGCATTGCTCTTATCAGCTTGGCGTTGATTGGCGGTTCGGATGATCGCCGTGATGCGGTGAATCGCCGAGCCGTTGGCCATCACCGCAATCAGCAGTGTGGCCAACACCATCAACATGCCCTGGACTGGTAGCCAAGAGAAGGGCGAAGAGTTCACCAACAGGGCTGCCATGGGTGTCAAAATCGCGCCACCGATCAGATAGACCACCCGTTCGGTCCGCTTCATGGTGCCTCGAGGTGGTGTGATCTTGAGGATCTCCGCTTTGGCGGTGGAGTAGCTGATCATGAACGAACCCATGATCGCTGCCAGACAGATGATGAGGATCGGAACGGAGTGGTGATAATAGATCGCCACACCCGCCGGGAGAAAAAAGTCCGAATAGCGGTCCACCGAGGAGTCGACGACAGCGCCTCCCGCAGGCCGGACACCATGCATGCGGGCAACCATGCCGTCGATCGCATCCATGGCCCCGGAGACGGCAAAGAGAAAGCCCGCACTGCCAAAAAAACCGTACGCCGCAACCCAACCGGAAAGCGCCGCAAAGAGGAGTGAGGCAAAGGAGATAGTCGTGGGAGCAATGTTCAAACGGAAGAAAAAGCGGCCGATGAATCCAAAGTTCCAATACGCCATCTCCATCACACGCAGACTCAACAGAGCACTGCCGCCCTGTTGGTTCACCCGGTCGAAGTGCAGCTCTTCTCCTCTGCGGAGGACTCTCACACCATAGGCAATGATGCCAAGTGTGATGATCGCCAGCAGAATCCATGAGCCGATCAGGTCGTTCTGGAGCTCTTCACGTGTCAGAACCGGCATCGGATCCATTCCCTCCCCCAAAGCAGCAGTCTATTCCCGTTTATCCCCGTTTCCATATGTTTCGAAAACAGGCTTGGCCTTATCAAAGGAATACGCAGAGTATCACAGTGTATTCGGTGACTGGCGTCCCCTTTTGATCAAGCGAAGATAGGCGTTGTGCAATCTGTCGGCCAGCGGTTTTCCGGCGTCACAGATCTTCTGTTCATCCCACTCCGGCTCTCCGGAAGCATTCAAACGGAGAAACTGCTCTCTGTTTTTCTGATCAAGAGGGTCTCTGTTATTAGTGCCATGATCGTCTGACACATCGCTTCCAGAACTGTTTCCACTGCACAGTGTAACGTCCACATCCGATTTGTGCACGAAATAGGGGTTGCGATAGAGGAATAGATCGTCGTGATGGCAGGTGTAGGTGTCACAGTAACGGCCATCACTCAGCCGATTGAGAATAATCTCCGGCATCTGGTGGTGGGTAACCATGCCGACATCCACACGTTTTCCACCGTCGATCATCATCATGAAGGTCTTGCGCATTCGGATGTGAGGTGGCGCAACCTGAGCGTTGTCGAAACTGCCCTTACGGTAGAGTTTGTAGTTCATACCCATATAGGGGAGATGGTCGTTGATGATGACGATCAGGCTTTCGGGATCCTCTTTACGCCAATGTTCAATGTACTCTTGCAACGCTTTGGTGGTGTAGTAGCTGTGGTGGACGATTTTACTGTAGGTAAGATCGTCCGGCGCAACCGCCTTGTTGACGGAGGGGCGTTTATGGGTCTGTTGATTGATGAATGGCCAGTGACCACCGGTGGTCATCATGAAATCGAATATCGGGCCATTATGCTCCTTCAAGATTTCGGCAACAAAGGCGTTGTGTTGGGTAAGGCACGCCTCATTGGAGAGCCAGCCTGCATCGTGGTCACTGAGATCAAAGCGGTCGTTGAAGTAGATATTCTGAAATCCCAAGCTGGTATAGGCGCGTTTCTTGTTGTAGAAGGTTTCACGGACGGGAGTGCTGTTGAAGGTGGCGTAACCGATCTCTGCCAATCGGGCAGGCAGGCAGGGAATCACCCGTCCAGTCATCATGTTGAATTCCGAGTCTCCACCGATCTGGAATGACGGAACACCACACAGGATTTCAAATTCTGCATCTCCTGTCCGACCACCGAACACGGGTGAGAGGGAGGATGAGCCGTTATCTTCCATCCAGGTATCATAGAATGGTGGATAGAGAATCGGTCCCTCAAAGGTGACTCCGGGAAAGCGTCGGAAATCCATGAAGCTCTCCAAAACGATCACATGGACATTGCGTTTATCTGTGATCAAGGCATAGGCGTTTCGGCCCAGATGTGGAACCGTATCATCAAACGGTGCTTCTTGAATCGCATCCAGCAGCTCCTGGGTACGTGCTGATTGCGCAGTGTCACGCATCAGCATGAAAATCGTGCCGTGTTTCTGGAAATCTCGGGCGCGATGAGAGTTGCTGATCTTCTTCCAGCCATCCATGCTCTGCATGATGAGATTCGGTGCATGAATCGTCATCAGGATCACAATCAGGATCGGGAGTCCTCCCAGTGTCAGTTGGATCAGATGCCGACGATTGGATAGGTCCAAGGAGCGGTAGAAGAGGTATGCAAAAGCCGCCAAGCCAATTGAGATCAGGATAATCACCAGCAGGGGCATGGTGTGGATAAAAAGTTCTGCCTGCTGAAAGTCAAAGAGCGTCAGAGGTTCCTGTACCATCAGAAATTTGACGTAGGAGCCGGTATAAAAAGCAAAAAAGAAGATCAGTGTCACCAATGCCGGCCCGAATCCCGGTTTCTGAATCCTCGAGATCAAGAATGAGAGGATGCCGATAATGGTGAAGTCGATAAAGATGTTGGTGATCGGGAGAAGATCATTGTATTTATGCAGAAAAAAGCAGTAGAGAATGATCACGAATGGTGTCAATAACCAAGCGTGATCACCGATTTTCTTCTTATAGGTCAGCCAAGCAATGCTCAAAAAGAAGAGGATAAGAACTTTTTCGCCTAGTGGATCATTCTTGTAATCCAAGTGAACCAGATAGTACCACTCCAAGACGTAGCGCCACAGAAAGAGCAGGGTGATCAGCAGAAGCAGGAAGCTGATGATCATGCCCGGAATGAAGAGGTGGTGCTGTTTCAGTCGTTGGAAGGGAGAAAGTGCAACACTCTCTGGTGATTCTGAAGGTTCTGACATGATGCAGTCCAAGAGTGATTAGAGTGAGAGCAGATTCCACTCTGAAATCAAATGATCGAATGAACAAAAAAAAGCGACTCCATATGGAGCCGCCTTTTTGTGCGACCTTTTAAGAAACTCGCGTTCCTTAAAAAATTACTCAGCTGCTGCTTCTTCAAATGTCGGCTCGGAACCAGAGGTCTGGTTGACGCCAGGCACTTCGAAGGTCACCACGATTGTGCTATCTGCACCAGCGGTGTAGGTCAGCTCACGAGCGGACTCAAGAGCGTTGGTGATGGTGCCCTGCAGCTCCTCATCGGCATCAACACGGACGGATGCTTTGGTGAAGGTGATCACCAACAGACCGTCGTCATCATACTCTGAAGAGGTTTTGGCAATGGTGCCGCCGCCGTAGTTGTAGGGACCCACGTTGAGGCCACCTGTGCTGCCGAAACCGCCGGAACCGGTGTTCTGATACTTCTGGAGAGCGGACTGAATCCAGGGATTGATGAATTGCTGGAAGGCCTTCATCGATTCGCCCTTACGCATCGTGTTACGACCGACGGAGATGGCGGAAACGATCAGACCGATGATGACCAGCACGATGGCCAGTTCGACGAGTGAGAACCCTTTTTCAGGATTCTTGTTACCAAGCATTCTGCGGAATTTGTTCATGCCCCGACCTCAATTTTCTGTTGGTTTAAACAAAGATTCAACAAGTCTATTCTCGTGTGCGCTTTCTGTCAAGATGTTTTGAAGAGCAAAAAGGGCAGAGAAAACAGTCCCTTTTCTACTGAATGTGCTTCGTATGCTATTTGTAAGTATCATTTTCGAGCGGTATGATTCATGCATTCAACTCAGTTAGGGGAATATGGCGGCGCATTCACGTTTAACAAGTGTGGTGTTGGGGCGACTAAGTTGGTTCTCGATGGTGTTGAAGAGTGCGTCGGCGATCAGGTGGGATAAACATGAGGAGAGTGCTTAGTTTCCCCATCCGAACTAGCGCACCAATAAAAATAAGTATACCATGGCACACTCAACGGCTGTCATTTACCGTGACGTGCCGTCGTCACCTCCGGGGAAATGGTACAGAGATCAACGGGTTATATGGAAGGGATCCATGGGATTCATATTGCGTTATTTCTATCTTCTTGCAGCGTTGTTGGCTATGGTTGCACTGCCGTACACAGCGCGAGAAGCGTACCATGCCTACGTTAAATACAATGGTACCAAAGAGATTTATCAAGCTTACCAGCGCTATCGGACGTCCTATGAAGGCTATAAGTCGGAAGTGAAGCGTTATAAAGCGTTTAAAAGAGATGTCGGACTCTTCACGAGAGCCACGCACAGGGCTAGGATCACAAAGCATTTTTGGATCCCCTATAAGCTCGATTTTATGAATCGCATGGTTTCCATCAGAGACATGAAGACGCTATTAAGCAGTGCGCAACATGGTAGCGCCCAGCAAGGGGGAAGTTACTACTATGAACCCCGCATGTTCGAGGTGAAAAGGTTGGGAACAGCAGCAGGGGGTGGAGCCCAGTTATTGCAAACGTTAGAGAAGAAATCGGGTGCGGTTGTTGAACCAGGCAGCAGAGTTCTGCTCTCCATGAAGGGGACCTATCTGGTCTTTCATCACAAATGAAAAAATCGATTCAGGAAAAGCTGGTCGTAGAGCTTGATGGTGCAACTTTCCTTGTGCGTTGGCGTTCGGCTCAACACCTTGAAAAGACACTTGAGGTTTCGGGCGATAAGTGGGTCATCTCGGATTTTGGAGGTGCTCCGCCTGAGATGATCAGCGTCGATGCACCTCCGAAATATGCCGATGTGATTGTCCAACGGCGGGTCGTTGAACGTGGTGATGCCGGTGACCGCCCGAAAATCATTCCGATCTGGGCCAAGGGGCGCTCAGGGGGAACCTCATCGGATGTGCTGTTCTCTGCTATTCCGGGGAGCGATTTCGCGCGTTATGACAACGATGTCCAGGAAGATGATTCACACCATCTTCTCTTCTCCAGTAATGCGGTGCTCTACGCCTGTCTTGCGCACTTTTCGCGCAAAAAAACGGTGTGTGTTCTGTTCGAGCATGACCGCCACGTGGATTTGTTGATTGGTCGTGACGGCAATGTTATCCATGCCGGGCGGGTCTCAGCGTATGCAACCGATGAAGAGGCAAAACAGGCTCTGGTTTCATCGATTCAGGATGAGATGGAGAGGGTGAGCGAAGAGGCTCGTCTCACCATTGAAAAGATCGTTTACTTCTGTTGGCTAACAGGGGCTAGCGAAGAGCAGTCGCTCTCAACGGCGCCCAGTTTTGCGACATTTGGTTCGTCCACGCAATCAGAGGATGAGACCCAAAATACCCAAAGCACCGGATGGGCGACTCAGGAAGGGGACTCCATGAGTCCTGAGCAGTCACGTTTTATGGCTGCTTCCTGGGTACGAACACTTGCCGAGGGGCGTGATCTTTCCTGTACGATACTCAAACCGAAACTCTATGATCTGCAAGGTGGAGAGTTTCTGGTCTCATCACTGCCGCAGGCCGTGCGTTATCTCAACGATGGACTTACCTCCTCCGGTTCAAATCCTCTGCTGAAGTATCGTTCCCAGCGTCTCCTGCCCAGAGCCATGCTGGTCATATGGCTCATGGTGTTCGGACTCTATTGGGGTGGTCTTTGGTTTCAACAGAATATCAATGACATGAACATGGAGATCGTCAGTTACGAGAATAAAATCGGCAACGTAGAGACCGTCGATCCTGTTCGTGGCAATTACAAGAAGAATGTTGATTTTGCCGATAGGCTCGCCAAGTTGAAGAAATCTCCATCTTATAAAGTGGTGCTAGACGATTTGACACGCGCCAACAAGACCGGGGTAGAGTTCAACAGAGTGCGAATCGACTATGTCAAATCGGTCCTTGTTCTCACGCTTGAAGGACGTATCAATGAAGAGTTCGAGCAAGCAAGCAGGGATCATGAGGTGTTTCTGAACGGTATGACGGGTCGTGGTTATCAGATCGTCTCAAGCAACTACAAAACAGATGTCCAGAATCTCACATTCACTGTCAAAATGAATCGGGTGCCGCGGTGAAGGCCAAATCATTCGGACTCATCTCTCTTTCCATTATGGTGTTTTCCGCACTTTTTACCGGTGCGGTGGCTGCATGGAACTATTTCAATCCTGGCGACAATCTGCTTGT
>JADGBX010000164.1 GCA_015231265.1 Magnetococcales bacterium
ACCGTATGCATTCGGAGTTGCAATGAGAGTCAGAGAGCAAGCGTTGACGTTCGACGATGTCCTCCTGGTACCGGCAAAATCGGAGATTCTGCCCAGGGATGTCACGATCACTACCCAACTGACCCGCAAGATCCAGCTCAACATTCCATTACTTTCTGCAGCGATGGATACCGTTACCGAGTCGAGTACGGCGATCGCGATGGCTCAAGAGGGTGGATTGGGCATCATTCACAAAAACATGCCGATACTGCAGCAGGCTGATCAAGTGCGGGCGGTAAAGCGTTTCGAATCCGGAATGGTAGTCAATCCTCTGACCATTCGTCCGGATGCCCCTCTGAGTCGCGCGATTGAATTGATGGAGCATCACAGCATTTCAGGGATCCCTGTGACGCGACAAGATGGGCGTCTCGAAGGCATTTTGACCCATCGTGATGTTCGTTTTGCTACTGAAGATATGCATGAGCAGCCGGTCTCAGCTCTGATGACAATGGGCGAGAAGCTGGTCACCATCAGCGCCAGCAAGGGTGTGGATATGTCGGAAGCCAAACGGCTTCTACACCTCAACCGTATTGAGAAGCTTCTCGTGGTGGATGAGGCTTTCCACTGTGTGGGGCTGATTACCGTCAAGGATATTGACAAAGCGCAGAAACACCCCAACTCCTGCAAAGATGAGGGAGGGAGGCTGCGTGTTGGCGCTGCGGTTGGTGTTGGTCCCGAGTGCAAGGATAGGGTGAATGCCCTGATGGAAGCGGGTGTCGATGTGATCGTCGTTGATACGGCGCATGGTCACTCAGCCGGTGTGCTTGAGATGGTGCGCTGGATTAAGAAGAATCACCCCGACAGTCAGGTGATCGGTGGCAATATCGCAACGGCCACGGCGACACGGGATCTTATCGAGGCCGGTGTGGATGCGGTCAAGGTAGGCATTGGACCCGGATCGATCTGTACCACCCGTGTGGTTGCCGGTGTTGGTGTTCCCCAGGTTACAGCGATCTCCGATTGTGCTGCTGAAGCGGATAAGAGCGGTGTGCCGATTATTGCTGATGGTGGCATTAAGTTCTCAGGAGAGATTGCCAAAGCGATCGCAGCTGGCGCCTCATCGGTGATGCTGGGATCGATGTTCGCCGGAACGAAAGAGGCTCCCGGAGAGGTGTTCCTCTATCAAGGGCGCAGCTATAAGACCTACCGTGGAATGGGTTCGATCGGGGCGATGGCAAAAGGTTCCAAGGACAGATATTTCCAGGCAGAGGTTGAGACACCGAAGCTTGTGCCGGAAGGTGTGGAAGGGCAGGTTCCTTATAAAGGTCCTCTTCACTCCATCATTCACCAGATGGTCGGCGGTTTACGCGCTGCCATGGGATACACCGGATGTGCCACCATCCCGGCGTTGCGGACGAAACCGGAATTTGTCCAGATCACGAGTGCTGGACTGAAAGAGTCTCACGTGCACGACGTGACCATCACCAAGGAAACACCCAACTACCGCCTGGACTGAACGCACAATGAGTCAAACCGTCGCAGAACGCATTCACTCAGAGAAGATTCTGATTCTGGACTTCGGTTCTCAGTATACCCAATTGATCGCTCGGCGAATCCGTGAGTGTCAGGTTTACTGTGAAATTCACCCCTGGAACATGAATCCTGCGGAGATCCGCGCGTTTGCTCCCCAGGGTGTGATTCTATCGGGGGGGCACCGCTCGGTGTATGAGGAGGGAGCGCCGACTCTTGCGGAAGAAATTCTTGAGTTGAACGTTCCGGTATTGGGCATCTGCTACGGTATGCAGCTACTGGCCCAGCAGTTTGGCGGCACCGTCATTGCTGCCGAACGAAAAGAGTACGGTCACGCTGAGATTCAGCGTACAGAAACGCGACACCCAATGTTTGACGCGCTGTTTCAAGGTGGTGTGGCGGATGTGTGGATGAGTCACGGTGACCATGTAGAACAGGCTCCAGAAGGGTTTTCAGTTGTTGCTGCCAGTGATAATGCCCCTGTGGCTGGGATCATCAATGAAGAGAAGGCGCTCTTTGCGGTGCAGTTTCATCCAGAGGTGGGTCATACCCCTCGGGGCAAGTATCTGATTGAGACCTTTGTCAGAAAAGTGTGTAAGTGTCACGGCTTCTGGACCACAGAGAGTTTCGTTGATTACGCTATCACCGAGATCAAACGGGCCGTTGGTGATGAGAAGGTGCTGTTGGGCCTCTCTGGAGGCGTCGACTCCTCTGTCGTTGCGGCCCTGCTGCACCGCGCTATCGGAGATCGGCTGACCTGCGTTTTTGTCGATAATGGTCTTCTTCGTCTCAACGAAGGCGATCAGGTCATGGCCACCTTCGCGGAGCACATGGGTGTCAATGTGATCCGTGTGGATGCTGAGGAGCGGTTTCTGTCCGGACTGGCTGGGGTTTCTGATCCTGAAAAGAAACGTAAGATCATCGGTCATACATTCATTGATGTGTTTGAAGAGGAGAGCAAGAAGATCGATGGCGTCGCTTGGTTGGCTCAGGGCACCATCTATCCCGATGTGATCGAATCTGCTGGCGCAAAAAGCGGTGTGGTAGAATTCTATCACTGGGAAGAAGCAAAGAAGAGCACGAGCACAAACATGAACATGAGTGCTGATCACCGATTTCTCTTTCTAAATTAATATGATCTGACAGATAATCATCTACTGCTTCTCTCCGTATTGCTTGTAGTTAAGACGTTAGCCATTCAGTGAGAACACTCCCCTGATCGTCAGGAAGAGATCGGGGATCCCGCAGGGAGCGCCTCCCTCCAGCCCGATTCCGGGTACTGTTTCAGTTTTCCATAAAAACGATGCAGTTGATCAATAAACTGCTCTATAATGCAGTTTTTTGTTTCTACGGGCTTTACAGGTGTCTTGAGCATGTCTAGGATTTCGACGACACGTTCAGGAAGAGACAGGCGTTCCTGCTGTACAACTCTCTTGACACTGTTGGGAACGTTGGCCCTCTACCCGATGATGACGAGAACATGCGCCGAAGCGCTGTTACCGCCATTAGGATAACTACGAGGCCGAGAGTCGGTTCTCGAAGGCGGCACATCACACATAAACTGGATATAATTCGGAGAATCACTGATGAGTTCAAAAGTCTACGATGTTCAGCCCGACGTAGTGGAACGCGCTCATGTCGATGATGCAGGATACCGTGAGATGTATGAACGCTCTATCAAGGACCCAGAGGGGTTCTGGAGTGAGCAGGCCAAGGAGATGATCGACTGGTTCTCCCCCTGGTCGAAGGTGATGGATTTCGATTTTCACAAAGCGAAAATCAGCTGGTTCGAAGGGGCCAAGACCAACGTCTGCCACAACTGTGTTGACCGACACCTTGAGAAACGGGGTGATCAGACCGCTATCATCTGGGAAGGGGACGACCCGAACAGCGATAAGTCCATCACCTATAAAGAGCTTCACGAACAGGTGAGCCGTCTCGGCAATGTACTGAAGAGCCGAGGTGTCAAGAAGGGCGACCGTGTCTGCATCTATATGCCGATGATTCCCGAAGCGGCCTATGCCATGCTCGCATGTGCCAGAATCGGTGCGGTCCACTCGGTAGTGTTCGGTGGTTTCTCTCCCGACTCATTGAAAGATCGTATCCTGGACTCCGACTGTCAGACGGTCATCACGGCTGATGAGGGTGTGCGTGGAGCCAAGGCGATTCCCCTGCGCAAGAACGTGGACACTGCTCTTGAGTCGTGCCCCAATGTGCACACAGTGCTGACGGTCAAGCACACCGGTGGCGACATTGTCTGGAACGACAACCGCGATGTCTGGTATCACGAAGCGATGGAACAGGCTGATGCCGAGTGTCCCTGTGAAGAGATGGATGCGGAAGATCCGTTGTTCATCCTCTACACTTCCGGTTCCACCGGCAAGCCCAAAGGCGTGCTTCACACCACAGGTGGCTACATCCTTTATGCCGCCATCACCCACAAGTACATCTTCGACTACCATGAGGGTGATGTGTACTGGTGTACTGCCGATGTGGGTTGGGTGACCGGTCACACCTATATCGTCTACGGCCCTCTGGCTAACGGCGCCAAGACCCTGATGTTTGAAGGTATTCCTACCTATCCTGATGCTTCACGATTCTGGAAGGTGGTTGATAAACACAGTGTGAACATCTTCTACACCGCCCCGACTGCTCTGCGCTCTCTGATGGGTGCGGGTAATGATTTGGTTACCTCGACAAGTCGTCAATCCCTGCGCCTGTTGGGAACGGTGGGCGAGCCCATCAATCCTGAAGCGTGGGAGTGGTACTACCATGTGGTTGGTGAAAAGCGCTGCCCCATCGTAGATACCTGGTGGCAGACAGAAACCGGAGGTATTCTGATCACGCCTCTGCCTGGCGCGACGGCGTTGAAACCCGGTTCCGCGACCCGCCCCTTCTTCGGTGTCGAACCGGAGATCGTCGATAGTGATGGCACTATCCAGGAGGGAGCCTGCGACGGCATCCTTACCATGAGTCGTCCCTGGCCCGGCATGATGCGTGGTGTCTATGGCGACCCCCAGCGTTTCCACGATGTCTACTTCTCCCGTTTCCCCGGACGTTACTTCCCCGGTGATGGCTGTCGTCGCGATGAGGATGGTTACTACTGGATCACAGGTCGTGTTGATGACGTCTTGATCGTCTCCGGCCACAATCTAGGTACGGCTGAGATCGAAAGCGCCCTGGTGCTTCACCCCAACGTTGCGGAAGCCGCTGTCGTCGGCTACCCCCACGATATCAAGGGGCAGGGAATCTATGCCTACGTCACCCTGATGCAAGGTGTGGAAGCGTCTGACGAGCTGAAAGTAGAGTTGGTGAAGTTGGTGCGCAAAGAGATCGGCCCCATCGCCAATATCGATATTATCCAGTGGGCTCCCGGCTTGCCCAAGACCCGTTCCGGCAAGATCATGCGCCGTATTCTGCGCAAGGTTGCCGACAATGTGGTCGATGAGTTGGGCGACACCTCCACCTTGGCGGATCCGTCCGTGGTGCAGGACCTGATCGATAACCGTGAGAATCGGTAAGTTTCGCGGTACAGGAACTCTTTAAGCGTGCCTGGAAACATGTAAAATGGCTGTTTGAACCCGACATATCGTTCATGGAGGGTCCAAATGGCCATTTTCATTTCTGTGTAGCTGGAAACACCTCAGGAGAGATCTTCATGGCTCACCGTGTCCATAACTTCAGTGCCGGACCCGCTGCCCTTCCGCTTTCGGTACTAGAGAAAGCCCGTGAAGAGATGACCGATTACCGTGGCAGCGGCATGTCGGTGATGGAGATGAGTCATCGCTCTGATCTTTATATGGAGATAATCGGCAATGCCGAGTCTCTACTGCGCTCTTTGATGAATATTCCCGAGAACTACAAGGTTCTCTTTCTCCAGGGAGGAGCGAGCCTTCAGTTTCATGCCATCCCGCGGAACCTGATTACGGATCCGAACCAGACGATCGATCTGATTCACACGGGTGTCTGGTCGAAGAAAGCGCTCCAGAATGCAGAGCTTCTCTGCACTGTGAATGTTGCTGCCAGTAGTGAAGACCGAGGCTTCTGCTATATTCCTGAACAGGGAGATTGGCGACTTTCACGCAATCCTGCCTACATCCACATCACCACAAATAATACCATCTACGGAACCGAGTACGCTGTCATTCCCGAAACAGGAGAGGTTCCCCTGGTCGCGGATGCATCGTCCAATATTCTATCCAAACCCATGGACGTGTCGAAATTCGGCATTCTCTATGCCGGTGCGCAGAAGAATTTGGGTCCAAGTGGTGTGACACTGGTGATTGTTCGTGAGGATCTTCTCGGTCGTAACAGCGATCTACCGCCAATGCTGGATTATCGGCTTCAGGCGGAGAAGGGTTCCATGTTCAACACACCGCCTACCTATGGCATCTATCTTCTGGGGCTCGTGTTGGAGTGGGTGAGGGATCACGGCGGTGTCTAGGGGATGGAGGCGCGCAATATCAAGAAGGCCGAGACTCTCTATGCCACGTTGGATGCGAGTGATTTCTACAATTGCCCGACGGATAGGACGAGTCGTTCACGGATGAATATCCCGTTTACTCTAGCCAGTGATGCAGTGACCGGCCAGTTTCTTAAAGAGGCGGATGCCGCTGGATTGAAGACGTTGAAAGGGCACCGTTCAGTAGGAGGGTGTCGGGCATCGATCTACAACGCCATGTCTTTGGCAGGTGTTCAAGCTCTGTGTGATTTCATGGACGATTTTGAGAAGCGCATCTGATCTGGATATGGTGTGATGGCATTCGAGTCGGGTAATTGGCAAAACGATTGCCGGGAATCTTTGACCTTTTATCTGTTTCATGTTTAGATTCCTGATTCTTTGGCACATGCCAGCAAGGGACTCTGATCAACAGTGAAATCAGGGCCTGATCTTCAATGTACGGCGTTCAGTTAATGTGGTCCCTGGTAGAGTGTATCACCACGACTCAGCATGATCCGTCCCGGCTGATGGGGTGTGCCATCGAGTGGACGTTTTAGTTGATAGCATATGACGAGCTGAATCATACCATCTTCCAGATCGAGAGCGGTGACTCAAGTCGGTTGTATTGATCGGTTTCAAGGGGGTCGAAAGGGGATAGAATGTTAGATATCGTCAGCAGTGCCTATGCGCAGAATCAAGCTGCACCACCGGATGCAACACTTCCCAACATCATCTTCATGGTGTTGCTGTTTGCTATTTTCTACTTCCTGTTGATCCGGCCACAGCAGAAGCAGGCCAAGGAACATCGTGAGATGGTGGATAATCTCCAACGCGGTGATTCGGTAATTACCGGTGGCGGAGTCATTGGCAAGATTCACCGAGTGGAAGAAGATGTCGCCGTGGTTGAGATCGGTGAAGTGGAAGTGGCCAAACGCTCATTCAAGCCCGTTCGCATT
>JADGBX010000165.1 GCA_015231265.1 Magnetococcales bacterium
GAATATTGGATAGTTAGAACACTTCAAGGAGGGGGGAATCCTTGAAAAGACACATGCCCGTTCCGATGGATCGGCAGTAATAACTCCTGCCGTTCAAGAGTGATTGCTGAGTGTGATCACTTCAGCCGGGTCTGGGCGACAGGATTATCCCTCACTTCCGGAGAATACATACAATGGGTGAGCGTTTCAGCCTCGAAGAAGATCAACTCTCTGCCGAACAGCTTTTTGAAAAGACTGAGACGACCATCACAAAGGGCCTTAAAGGGGCCTATCGTCTATTCTTAACTCGAATGGTCAGAGAGATTGTCCGGGTTGGTGCTGAATCGGTCTGTTCCTGGACCGATGACTCGCAAGGTCTACGGACGATCTTCGATTTTTTCAAAACCCCCCTCTCGCAGAAAAGCGACAATATCAAAGTCGGTGTCTTCTCACATCTTGAGGAGTGCTCCAAGGAAGCGCCCACATCGCTGGATGCCGGGCGTTGTGGTACCCGAATTCTGATTCATCTCTCCGATACGGCGTTCATGCTGGAGACATTGCGGTACTATCTGAAACAGAGTGGTCTCACCTGTTTCGCTCAGGTTCACACCACCTTTACCGTGATCCGTTCGAGCCGCACCGGTGGGTTGAAGAATATCTCTTCGGGAAGTGAGAAAGCGGGCCTGTTGAAACAGGACTCATCTGGAAAGCAGATCGTTGGCGATTCGGAACAGAGCCTTCCTTCCGGACAGGAGATGAGTCGCGAGATGCTGCTTGTCATTCAGACTGAGCCTGTCAGCAGTGACAAACAGATCAGTACATTGAGAAGAGATTTAAAGGCGGTTCTTACTGCTGTTAAACGCTCTGTCAACGACTATCTGGAGTTTCGAGCCCAGATCGAGAGCATCGGTCGGCGCCTCAAGGGGTTAGAAAAGGGAGAGGACGCCCATTTTCTTCACTGGACAGCTGATTTCAACTTCGTCTTCATGGGGATGCGCACTGTCATTGCGGATGAATCGGGATTGGTGGATGCACCGGATGAGCGATCTCTGGGCGTGTTCAGCGGCACCCGATACAAAAGCCTGCTGGATCGGGTGATGCCGGGTATGCGTCAGGAAGTGGATGCAATCTTAGCTGAAACGATCAAAATGCATCCGGATGAAATGCTCTCAATCGAATTCTGTCAGCACGGGCACTCGATCATCTACGCAGCCGAGGGGGTGGATTTCTTCTCCATCAAGATTCCCATCGACTCCGAAGGCAAGATCAGTGAAACGGCAACGGGTCGATGGAGGATCACAGTGATCCTTGGGCGCTTCTCAAGGACCGCTCTGGCCAGCCGTTCCTCCTCCATTCCCATTCTTTCCGCTAAATTGAAGAAAACGCTTGCCCTTGCAGGGCACCCCCGTGGTTCCTATCTGTTTCATGAGTTTCGGAGTCTTTTTGATCGACTTCCACCAAGGGAGCTCTTCTACTCCTCTCCTGAGACGATTGCAGCACAGATCCGCGAGATCCTCACCATGCAGGGTGATACCGATGTGCGTGCCATGGAGCGCATAGGTCATCATGACAACTATGTTGCCGTTTTGGTCGCTGTTTCCCGCAATCGCTACCGATTCAAACTTCAGGATACTATACGGCGCTTCCTCTCCAAGCATCTGCCCTACCCCGTTACAACAATCGATACTGCTGATGCTGGAACGCTTTCATTGATCGTCTGTTACGCGAACCACGATCCCGGGACCGAACTGGTCTTTGACAGGGAAGCGGTTGAAAAGGGGCTTCGCGAACTGGTTCTCTTGTGGTCCGATAAACTGCGGGAGGCTCTTGACGCACTCTATCGTCCAGATAACGCCTCCTATCTCTATAATGCCTATACAAACGCTTTCGACACCGTCTACAAGGAGTCGACGCCTCCTCATGAAGCAGCGGAAGATATTGGCATTCTCAACGGTTTCGGGAAAAAGAAGAGATTTGCAGCCCGAGTCATCACCCATGACGATGGGGCGTCGTTCATCAAGATCTATACCAGGGATACCATCGAACTGACACGGATTGTGCAGACGTTCGATCGCTTTGGCATCACCTGTCTGCATGAGCTTTCATGTCGGGTGACACTTCCTGATGACTCTCTGTTCAGAATCCAGCGCTTCGAGATCACAGGTGGCAAGTCCAAACTCAAGAAACTGAAAAAACGGTCCGATCTCTTCTGTGACGCTCTGAGTGAGATTCATAATGAGCGACTGCACGACGATACTCTGAATAGATTGGTGTTGTCGGAAGGGTTCTCTCCCATGGATGTCTTTCTCATCCGTGGCCTTCGTCAATATCTTCTTCAGATCAATCCGAAACTTGCTCTGGAGACCATTAATAGGGTTCTCATCTCTCATCACGCCCTTGCTGCTTTGATTCTGGAGGCGTTCCGCATCCGGTTTGATCCCGAAGTTAAAGATAGAAAGCGTGCAGCCGTATCGATCCGTGAGCGATTCGATTCCGAGCTGGCCAATGTCACCAAGTTGCAAGATGATCAAATACTCCGACGACTCTTCAATATTGTCGAATCGTGCCTGCGGACTAACGCCTATCAAACCCGAGAGAATAGAGCGCTCTCATTCAAAATAGAGAGTTCCCACATCGATGAGATGCCCATACCTCGGCCATGGCGTGAGATATTCGTGCTGGGTATTCACATGGAGGGTATCCATCTACGTGGGGATAGAGTGTCACGGGGGGGATTGCGCTTTTCCGACCGACTGGACGACTACCGTACCGAGATTCTCGGCTTGATGAAAACCCAGATGGTGAAGAATGCCATCATCGTGCCCATGGGTGCCAAGGGGGGCTTTATCGTTCCCAGTTACGGTACCGGGCCGGGTAAGAGCAGCAAAGAGTGGGTAACGGCACAGTATCAGACCTTTATCCGAGCCCTGTTGGATATAACGGATAATATGGATGAGACCACTGTGGTCCATCCTGAGAGTGTTGTTATTCATGATGAAGAGGATCCTTATCTGGTGGTTGCCGCCGACAAGGGAACAGCGACTTTCTCAGACATCGCCAACAAAATCGCAGAAGATGAGTATGGATTCTGGCTCAAAGACGCTTTTGCATCCGGTGGTTCCAACGGTTATGACCACAAAAAGGTGGGAATCACCGCCAATGGGGCCTGGGAGTGCGTGCGCCTTCACTTCCTGGAGAAGGGGCAGGATATCGTCGAAGACTCGTTCACGGTGGTCGGTATCGGTGACATGAGCGGTGATGTCTTCGGCAATGGCCTGCTGGCTTCGAACAGGATTCGCCTTCTGGGGGCTTTCAACCATCTGCATATCTTCCTTGATCCCTATCCGGATCCCGATAGCAGCTTCAGAGAGCGGCAACGGCTGTTCATACTTCCTCGTTCATCCTGGACGGACTATGACGCCAGTTTGATCTCAGAGGGGGGCGGGGTGTTCAACCGCAGTGCGAAATCGATCCCTCTTAATCCGGTTCTCCAGACTCTGTTACAGACCAAGGAGGCTGCGCTTTCTGGGGAAGAGGTGATTCGTGCACTGCTGAAAGCGGAAGTTGATCTGCTCTATAGCGGTGGAATCGGTACCTATATCAGGGCGTCGGGTGAGAGTGATCTGGAGGTATCGGATAAGGCTAATGACTCGGTAAGAGTGAATGCGAGAGATCTTCGCGCCTCGATTCTGGCCGAGGGAGGCAATCTGGGTATCACGCAAAAGGGTCGCATGGAGTACGCGGCTACTCGACCCGGGTTGCCACCTGGGAGGGTGAATACCGATGCCGTGGATAACTCCGGGGGTGTGGATCTTAGTGACCATGAGGTCAATCTGAAGATCCTCTTCGATCATCTGATCAGAATCGGCGAGCTTGACGGAGTTGCAGAGCGTAATGAACTGATGGCCAAGCTCACCGACGAGGTGGCCAACAACGTGCTTCAGGACAATCGTGATCAGCACATGTCCATCAGCCGGGATGAGCTCTTCTCCCAGCAGAATCCCGAAGTCTATCCCGAAGCGCTCTCTCTACTGCGTGCAGAGGCTAATCTTGATGTTGAAGCGGAACAGATTCCGGATCCCGAAACGCTCAGAAATCTGTTGGAGTCGGGTAAAACGTCGGCCATGTCCCGCCCCCTGCTCGCAGTGATGTTGGGGTATACCAAGATTCTTACCTATCGAGCGTTGTTGGATTCAGAGGTCGTCAATCTCTTCTTCTTCGAGCGCTATCTCACCGACTATTTTCCGGTCTCCCTCTCCCGAGACTTCGGAACCCATCTCAGTGACCATGTCCTGAAAAAGGAGATCATCGCCACCACACTCAGTAACAGGGTTCTCAATCAGACTGGTGTGGGGCCTTTTCTCGCTGCCTACAGTAAATTGCGTCGTTTGCGTCGACAGAAGCCGATTCTGCCATCATTGATCAAAGCGTATGTGATTGCCGAGCATCTTGTCGATGCGGCTACGTTCCGTGAAGAGGTGATGGATCTGGGCTCTGATGTCTCCAGTGACCTCAAATATCGCGCGCTGCTGGAGATGGAGCAGGTTCTTCTGCATCTGGCATCTTGGATGTTGAATCATCTGGGTGATGAGCGCATCACGGTGGATGTGATCAATCTTTACGGCAAAGTGATCCTCTCCTTCCGTAGTACGCTTTGGGATGTGATGCCCACCCTGACGACGCCACGACGCATGGCAGAGTTGACGGCTCAGAGGAAGCAGTTGCAGGCACAGGGATTCACGGAAAAACTGGCAACGGAGACCGTTCTGATCCCCTACATGCGGGATATCATGACTATCCTTCACATCAAGGAGATTCTGCACACCCGTTTCGACCCGGTAGGGCATCTCTATATTCAGGTCGATGACTTCTTCGGGCTCTCTTGGATCGAGGAGCGATTGCAGCAGGTTCGTCATCGAGACGCCTGGGGTCGGATGAATCTGGAGAATATCCGACGGGAGTTGTGGGAAGTTCGTACCAAGCTGGTGAAACGGATCATCACCTTCCGCCGGCATTATGAATCGGTGGCTGAAGCGTTCGACAACTATCTGGAAGAGGTTGCGCTGGAGAATGAAACCTATCACGGGCTTCTCAATGAACTGCGCAAGAGCGACCAAGTGGATCTTCTTCCGCTCTCCGTCTTGGTACGGAAACTCAGGGATCTGCTTCTTTTTGATACTGGAGATGACCTCTGAGACCGTTCGATGAGTGATCTCGGAGATGCTTGAACAGGAAACAAATGTCACCATGACACGCTCCACACCTCTGGCTAAGAGCAGTGAGCCTCCACTTTGTGTTGATCTGGATGGAACCTTGATCCGTTCCGATCTCTTGGTTGAGACCTATTTCATGATGGTGGGAAAGCGCTTCAGTGATGGGTTTCGGGCCTTTCTCTGGTTGGAGCGCGGCAAAGGGCGTCTGAAGGCGGAGATTGCGAAAAGGGTAACCATCGATCCTACTTCCCTGCCCTACAATAAAGAGCTTCTGAAACTGCTTCATCAAGAGCGCGATCAGGGACGGCGCCTGCTGTTGGTAACAGCCAGTGATCAACACTTTGCCCAGGCTGTTGCCGATCATCTCGGACTGTTTGACGACGTGCTCGGCTCTACTAGCACGATTAATCTGTCCGGACGCAGCAAGGCGCGCAAGTTGGTGGGGATGTTCGGTGAGAAAGGGTTCGACTATGCAGGTAACGCCATGGTCGACCTTAAGATATGGAAATACAGTCGCAAAGCGATCATTGTCAACCCGACTCCGAAGCTTCGTCTGATCAAGCAGGTAGAGAAGGTGACCAGCGTTGCCATGATAGTCGATGAGTGGCTGGGCACCACAAAGGATTACCTGAAGGCGATGCGCTTGCATCAATGGCTGAAGAATCTATTGATCTTCATTCCGATTCTCGTGGGCCATCAGTTGAATGATCTCTCTCAGGTATTCCAGTCGATTTTGGCTTTTCTGGCTTTTAGCTTGTGTGCCTCCAGTGTCTATCTTTTGAACGATCTTCTGGATCTTCCTTCTGATCGTGCCCATCCGCGCAAAAGCAAACGCCCGTTTGCGTCGGGTCGACTGCCGATGACCCGTGGCTTGGTGTTGATTCCTGCTCTGTTGATCTCGGCATTTCTGATCGCCTGGTTTCTTCCCGAGTGGTTTCTTCCTATTCTCCTTCTCTACTTCAGTGTGACGCTCGCATACTCACTTACGCTCAAGCGCGT
Organism: Magnetococcales bacterium; assembly: GCA_015231265.1. Lineage (GTDB taxonomy): Bacteria > Pseudomonadota > Magnetococcia > Magnetococcales > JADGBX01 > JADGBX01. Next base: position 6,192 of record JADGBX010000165.1, read on the forward strand.
TGTCGTGCTGGACGTACTGATCCTGGCTGGTCTTTATACGATTCGGATTGCCGCCGGTGCTGCAGCTGTCAACATCACGCCGACCTTCTGGTTGATGGCGTTTTCCATGTTTCTGTTTCTCAACCTGGCAATGGTCAAACGCTATTCGGAATTACTGGATCTCAGTGAGCGCAAGCAGGAGAGTGCCCTGGGTCGGGGCTACCGTGTGGTGGATCTTGAGACGTTGTTCAGTCTGGGAAGTGCCAGTGGTTACATGGCGGTGATGGTTCTGGCACTCTATATCAACAGCTCTCATATAAGCAGCATGTACACCCATCCGAAGGTGATCTGGCTGCTCTGTCCGTTGATGCTCTTCTGGGTGAGTAGAATCTGGCTGAAAACACGCCGAGGTGAGATGCCGGACGACCCGGTTGTCTTTGCTACGGAAGACACGGTGAGCCTGTGGGTAGCTGGTGTTATGGCAGTGACTCTGTGGGTTGCCGTTTGAAGAGAGATCCGAGTTATGCCGTGAGCGGATACTCATCTCCTGAATAGTGTATAGGTCAAGTTGCTTTGGGCTAGGGCGTGTCCTCAATGAGAACGAATCCGCGTTTGTGACTGAAAATACAGCAGGCAAGGCGTGAGGAACGCGGTTTGGCACGGCCAAATGAGCGACGAACAACGCAGCATGGTGCGTTTTCAGG
>JADGBX010000166.1 GCA_015231265.1 Magnetococcales bacterium
CTTCCCACCGGCCCCCTCCATGCGGGTGGTGGGGGATATCATCGCATACTGCTCCAAGGAGATGCCCCGATTCAACACCATCTCCATCTCCGGTTACCATCTGCAGGAGGCCGGAGCCGATGCGGCTCTTGAGCTGGCCTACACCATCGCCAACGGCAAGGAGTATGTGACCACCGCCATCGCCAACGGTCTGGATGTGGATGCGTTCGCGCCGCGGCTGTCGTTCTTTTTCGGCATCGGCATGAACTTCATGATGGAGGTGGCGAAACTGCGCGCGGCACGACTGCTCTGGTCGGAGGTGATGTCGGCGTTTTCTCCCAAGGACCCCCGCTCTTCGATGCTGCGCACCCACTGCCAGACATCCGGCTGGTCCCTGACGTCGCAACTCCCCTACAACAACATCGTGCGCACCACCATCGAGGCGATGGCGGCGGTGTTCGGCGGTACCCAGAGTCTGCACACCAACGCTCTGGACGAGGCGATCGCCCTGCCCAGTGAATTTTCCGCCCAGATCGCCCGACACACGCAGGTGATTCTCCAGGAGGAGACCGATATTCCCGCCATTGCCGACCCCTGGGCTGGCTCCTATGCCATGGAGAGTCTGACGGCGCAACTGGCGGATCAGGCCCGGTCCATCATCGCCGAGATCGATGCGGCGGGCGGCATGGTCAAAGCGATCGAGACCGGCCTGCCCATGCGCCGGATCGAAACCTCCGCCGCCAACAAGCAGGCGCGCATCGACAAGGGGATGGATCGCATCATCGGCGTCAACCGCTTCCGACCCGAGCAGGAGGAGCCGCCGGAGGTGCTGAAGGTGGACAACAGCATGGTGCGAAAAAACCAGTTTCAGAGGCTGGAGAGCATTCGGAAAACGCGGGACGAAGGCGCGGTTCAGGGCGCCCTGGACGCACTCACCGAGGCGGCGACGAGCGGTGAGGGTAATCTCCTGCAACTCACCATCGCAGCCATGCGGCAACGGGCCACGGTGGGGGAGGCGACGGCGGCTCTGGAGCAGGTGTATGGCCGGCATCGCGAAGAGGTGCGGGCGCTGGGAGGCGTGTACGGTAAGATGTGGGAAGAGGATGCCGAATGGACGGCGTTGAAAGAGGAGATCAACGCCTATGCCGAGCGGGAGGGGCGTCGGCCCCGTATTCTCTTGGCCAAACTGGGTCAGGATGGTCACGATCGCGGTGTGAAGGTAGTAGCAGCGGCCTTTGCCGATATGGGATTTGACGTGGATCTGGGGCCGCTGTTCCAAACACCGGCGGAGGCGGCGGCCCAGGCGGTGGAGAGCGATGTCCATGTGGTGGGTGCGTCCACCCTGGCCGGTGGTCACGGTACCCTGGCGCCGGAACTGGTGCAGGAGTTGAAGCGACAGGACGCCGAGGATATCGTCGTGGTGGTGGGCGGTGTGGTGCCGCAGCAGGATATTCCCGAGCTGTTGGAGGCGGGCGTTGCCGCAGTGTTCGGTCCGGGCACACCGGCGCTGGAGTCCGGGCGGCGGGTGATGGCGCTGCTGAATGCGGATCAGGTGTCGTGAAACCGCTCTCCCCCGAGCGCTATATCGAAGGGGTGCGTCACGGTAACCGGCGGATTCTGGGCAAGGCGATCACTCTGCTGGAGAGCCGGGCTGAGCGGGATCGTGCTCTGGCACGTCAGGTGTTGAAGGGGCTCACACCCCACGCCGGAAACGCGTTGCGGGTGGCGGTCAGCGGGCCTCCGGGCGCAGGAAAGAGCACCTTCGTCGAGGCGTTCGGCCTCCACGCCATCGGTCAAGGCAGTCGGGTCGGGGTTCTGGCCATCGACCCGTCGTCACGGCTGACGGGTGGGTCGATTCTCGGTGATAAACTGCGCATGCCGGAGCTGTCGCTGCACCCCGACGCCTATATCCGCCCGTCGCCGGCGGGTGAGGATCTGGGCGGAGTGGCTCGTCGTACCCGAGAAGCGATTCTGGTGCTGGAGGCGGCGGGCTTCGATCTGATCCTTGTGGAGACGGTGGGGGTGGGCCAAAGTGAAACGGTCGCCGCCGGCATGACCGATCTCTTCATGCTGCTGGCCCTGCCCAATGCCGGTGATGAGATTCAAGGCATCAAGCGTGGCATGATGGAGTTCGTCCATCTGCTGGTGGTGAACAAGGCGGATGGTGCCATGCAGGAGGCGGCGGAACAGGCGGCCCACACACTGCGTCAGGCACTGCATCTGATGCATCCACCGGATCCGGAGTGGACGGCGCAGGTGATCACCGCCAGTGCCCGCACCGGTCTGGGTCTGGAGGCGGTGTGGCAGAGTCTGCAAGCGTTTCGCAGCACCATGTTGGAGAGTGGGCGGCTCCATCTCAGGCGTCGAGAGCAGTCTCTTGCCTGGATGTGGGAGCTGGTACGGGAAGGGTTGGAGCAGCACTTCAGAACCGACCCCACCGTCGCCCGGGAACAGGGCACACTGGAACGGGCGGTAACCCTGGATCGCATGGCGCCCGGTGAGGCGGCGGATCAGTTGCTGGCCCACTATTTTCGGGATGATGCATTCTGAATCGTTCAGTCCGGCTGCGCTGTTGTCGGTTGATGATTATCATATAAAAGACGCCCCTCTCTTCTTTCATGTTAGAGAGAGGGTGAACGATCACACAGTCACGGTCATTACGGCAGGAGGCCCCATGACAGACATGATGGAACAGTTCGATCACCTGCGCGAACAGGCCCGCATGGGCGGTGGTGCGCGGCGGATCGAGGCGCAACACAAACGGGGAAAGCTCACCGCACGGGAGCGGCTGGAGGTGCTGCTGGATGAAGGCACCTTCGAGGAGATGGACACCTTCGTCGAGCATCGCTGCACCGATTTCGGGATGGAGAAGACGAAACATCCCGGTGATGGTGTGGTGATCGGCCACGGTCGGATCTTTGGTCGGCCTGTGATGGTGTTCAGTCAGGATTTCACGGTGTTCGGAGGATCTCTGTCGGAGACCCACGCCCAGAAGATCTGCAAGGTGATGGATCTGGGTGTGAAAAACGGTATCCCCGTGATCGGTGTCAACGACTCCGGTGGCGCCCGGATTCAAGAGGGTGTCGCCTCGCTGGCCGGCTATGCCGAGGTGTTTCAGCGCAATGTGTTGGCCAGCGGTGTGGTGCCGCAGATTTCCGCCATCATGGGGCCGTGTGCCGGTGGTGCGGTCTACTCGCCGGCACTGACCGATTTCATCTTCATGGTGCGGGACAACGCCTTCATGTTCGTCACTGGACCCGAGGTGGTGAAGCAGGTGACCCATGAGGAGGTCTCTTTCGAAGAGCTGGGCGGCGCCTCTACGCACTCCACCCGTTCGGGGGTTTCCGATTTTGCCTTCGAGACCGATATCGAACTGCTCAAGCAGTTGCGCAGACTCTACAGCTTTCTGCCGTTGAACAATCGGGATGCGGTGCCGGTCTATCCGACGCGGGATCCGATTGATCGCGAGGATACGTCGCTGAATCACGTGGTTCCCGACGATCCCAACAAGCCCTACGATATGCAGGAGATCATCGAGAAGGTAGTGGACAACGGCGACTTCATGGAGGTTCAGGAGGGGTACGCCAAGAATATCCTGGTGGGGTTTGCCCGCATGGAAGGCGCCACCGTTGGTGTGGTGGCCAACCAGCCCATGGTGCTGGCCGGCTGTCTCGATATCGACTCGTCGATCAAAGCGGCCCGTTTCGTCCGCTTCTGCGACTGCTTCGGCATTCCGGTGGTCACATTCGTCGATGTGCCGGGATTTCTGCCGGGGAGTGATCAGGAGCATCGAGGAATCATCAAGCACGGCGCAAAACTGCTCTTTGCCTATGCGGAAGCGACGGTTCCCAAGATCACCATCATCACCCGCAAGGCGTATGGTGGTGCCTATGATGTGATGAGTTCCAAACATCTGCGAGGAGATCTCAACTACGCCTGGCCCAACGCCGAGATCGCGGTGATGGGTTCCAAGGGGGCGGCTGAGATCATCTTTCGTAAGGAGATCAAGGGTGCAGAGGATCCCGAGGCAGCGCTCAAGGAGAAGACCGATCTCTATGCGGAGACCTTTGCCAATCCTTTCATCGCCGCCCGTCGGGGGTATCTGGATGATGTGATCCGTCCCCATCGAACCCGTGTGCGCATCGCCCAGGGTCTGCAGCTTCTGAAGAACAAGAAGCTGGACAATCCCTGGAAGAAACACGCCAACATGCCGCTGTAAGGGGGAGGGAATCCCATGAAGAAGATATTGATAGCCAATCGCGGTGAGATCGCCTGTCGGGTGATGCGTGCGGCGAAGAAGATGGGGATCGCCACGGTGGCGGTCTATTCGGATGCGGATCGCCACAGCCTGCACACGCGCACGGCGGACGAGGCGGTGCACATCGGCCCGCCTCCCAGTGCCGAGTCCTATCTGGTGATGGAGAAGATCATCGACGCCTGTAAGAAGACCGGTGCCGATGCGATCCATCCGGGGTATGGCTTTCTGTCGGAGAATCCGGCCTTCAGACGTCTCTTGGAGACCAAAGGCATCACTTTCATCGGCCCCTCCGCCGAGGCGATCGAAGCGATGGGGGATAAGATCTCCTCGAAGAAGTTGGCCATCAAAGCGGGTGTTCGCACCATTCCCGGTCACATGGGGGTGATTCAGGACCCTGACGAGGCGGTGAAGATCTCCCGGGAGATCGGCTATCCGGTGATGATCAAAGCGAGCGCCGGCGGTGGTGGCAAAGGGATGCGCATCGCCCACAACGACGAGGAGGCGGCTACCGGCTGGAAGTCGGCGTCCAGTGAAGGCAAGAGCTTTTTCGGGGACGATCGGGTCTTTATCGAGAAGTTCATCGAGCAGCCTCGCCACATCGAGATTCAGGTGTTGGCGGACACCCACGGCAACGCCTTCTGGCTCAACGAGCGGGAGTGTTCGATTCAGCGGCGCAATCAGAAGGTGGTGGAAGAGGCCCCCTCTCCCTTTCTCGATCCGGAGACCCGCAAGGCGATGGGTGAGCAGGCGGTTGCCCTGGCCAAGGCGGTGGGTTACGCGTCGGCGGGCACGGTAGAGTTCGTCGTCGGCAAGGATCGTGACTTCTATTTTCTGGAGATGAATACGCGTCTGCAGGTGGAGCATCCCATCACCGAGATGATCACCGGTGTCGATCTGGCCGAGTGGATGATCCGGGTGGCGCGTGGCGAGAAGATTCCCTGGAAACAAGAGGATGTCGCGCTCAACGGCTGGGCCGTGGAGTCACGGGTATATGCGGAGAATCCCTACCGGAACTTTCTCCCCTCCATCGGTCGTCTGGTTCGGTTTCAACCCCCCAAGGAGGGGAAGTCGGTCCGGGTGGATACCGGGGTGTTCGAAGGGGGCGAGGTCTCCATGTTCTACGACCCCATGATCGCCAAACTGGTCACCTGGGGCAGAGATCGCGAAGAGGCGATGGAGCGCATGGGCGAGGCTCTGGACAGCTTTCTCATCAGCGGCTGCGGCCATAACATCGACTTTCTCAACGCGGTTGTACGTCACCCCCGATTCCGGTCGGGGAACATCACGACCAACTTCATTGCCGAGGAGTTTCCCGACGGTTTCTCAGGCGCGCCGTTGACCGAAGAGGATCGGCACCTGTTTGCCGCTGCGGCGGTCTGCATCGAACGGGCGGAGCTCTCCCTGTTTCAGGAGCAGCCGGATATCCAGAATCTGGTCGCGACGGTGGCGGGAACTGTACCCATCGTCATGCGGGTGAGTCGGCAACCGGGAATTCTGTTGCTTGAGGCGGAGGACGGGGTCTCCCTGGAGATCGCCGAGACCTACCATCCCGGTGAGCAGTTGGCGACATTCAATATCGCCGGTAAGGATCACCACTTCCAGATCAACCGTCTCGATGAAGGCTACGAGCTGGCAAAAGGGGGCGTCCGGCGCAGGGTGTTGGTGCGCTCGCCGCGGGTTCATGCTTTGGGCGAACTGCTGCCCGAGAAGGAGCCGCCGGATCTCTCCAAATTCCTGATCTCACAGATGCCCGGGCTTGTGCTGTCGGTGGATGTCAAACCGGGAGATGCAGTGGTGGCCGGGGATGCCTTATTGGTTCTGGAGGCGATGAAGATGGAGAACATCATGCAGGCAGAACAGGATGGTGTGGTGAAGTCCGTCTCCATAGCCAAAGGGGATACCGTGGAAGCCAATGCGGTGTTGATGGAGTTTGAGTGAGAGATAACGGTGTTGTGCGCGGATTCGCAGTGATCGGGGGTGGTGTGGTGTCATGAGAAGCTGCACCCCCCTCTGAATCACTGCTACGGAATGGACTGTAGCGTGTTGATGTAATCATAAGATGATGATTTTTAAAGTGTATCTTCATTATTGTCAATCTGTGTAATGTTGGATGCAGGGTTGACCATCGCTCATGGTGATACAACTTTTCCGCATGCAGGCCGGTGATGGCGCCTTTGAAAGGTGAAGAGAAATTGCCAGCCCCGGCCTTAAAGGTGTACAGTGACTCAGGGTAAGAAACAGGAGTATTTGTACGGGGATCGCATAAGTGGAGAAAAGGGTGCTCTAACGCACTGTTCTCCTTGATAATTGAAGTTTGCATCCATTCAGGGGTGGATCGGTTGATCCGGAAGGATAAAGGGTTCTCATCGTCATGCACATCACACAGCGTTGTGCGAGAGGTGAGGCACGATCCGGGTTGAGCAAACAGTTGACACATCAGGCTATGGCACATCGATAGAGTGCCGGGTGTGTTTGCATTCTTAGGCGTCCCTTTTTTCAATAATCAGAGCCCTGCCAGGGACGAATCCGCGTTATGACGGAGAATTCGGATACCGACATCACCTGGTTTACCGCCTACGGAGAGCTGGTT
>JADGBX010000167.1 GCA_015231265.1 Magnetococcales bacterium
GAAACGTCAACACCTTGAGGCTCTGCCTCAAACTCCGGCAGGGTCCCCGCACCCTGCACCCGAACAGTTTAAAGGCCACACATTGAACGGCCACGTCAACAGAGGAACCACACCGAACAGGCACCGAATGTCGGGCTCAACAAAGCAGTGAGCGATTGGCACCGGACCTAAAGCCGCACACACCCTCCGTCCCCAAAAAAAACCTCACACTCCGCCAGGAGGCCCGCCTCCTGGACCTGGGGAGATCGCCCCTCCGGGGCTTGGTCAAAGACCAACAATCTATTGGTTACATGTACAGATTTGAGTTGGAACGGATTATACATCACTGCGGGAACGTGCCGGGTCGGACAAAAAAAACCGCAACGTCTACGGGCAACGCTGCGGTTTATTCACAAAGGAGCGTTTTATCACGCTCCGGAAACTGTTTGGGCAGGCTCAGGCGGTCGCTTCGGCCTCTTTCGGCGGTTCAGCGGCTGGGGGCGCCTCTTTCTTGCGCTTTTCCGCCCGCTCCTCGCGTATGGCATCGATCCACTTCACACCCATCAGGATGAAACCGAGAGCGATGAAAGCACCCGGAGGCAGTACGAAACCGATAACGGGGTGGAAGCTCTCACCCATGATGTCAACGCCGAAGATCTGACCGGCACCCAGAATCTCTCGAGCTGCACCGAGCAGGAACAGAGCAAGCGTAAAACCCAACCCTGAGAAGACGCCGTCCAGTGCCGCCTTGGAGACGCTCACTTTGGAGGCGAACGCCTCGGCGCGTCCCAGGATGGCGCAGTTGACCACGATAAGAGGGATGAAGAGACCCAGAACCTTGTGCAGATCGTGCATGAAGGCGTTCATCACCAGATCGACGATGGTGACGAAGGAGGCGATCACCACGATGTAGGAGGGGATGCGCACCTGGGTGGGAATGTAGTTCCGGATCAGGGAGACCACCACATTGGCGCCCAGCAGCACCGCCAGGGATGCCAACCCCATGCCGATGCCGTTGATGGCTGTCGTAGTAACACCCAGGAGCGGGCACATACCCAGCAATTGGGCGAAAACGGCGTTGTTGGTCCACAGGCCGCTCTCGATGATCTCTCGGTTGGTCATTTCACTCATAACGGTCTCCCGAAGGATAGTCCGGTGGTGTCTCGGTTCATACCGACGTCAGGTGCCGGGGTTGGCATCGGCAGCAGGCGCCTCTGCCGGGGCGAACATGCGTCCACTGTTCTCCTTGGTGAACTCCAGACCCTTCTTGATAGCGGCGACGATGGCCCGGGGCGTGATGGTTGCGCCGGAGAACTGATCAAACTCACCACCATCCTTCTTGACGCCCCACTTGGCGTTGTCCAGATTTTTGCCCTTAAAGACATTGCGCCACGTGGCTGCAAGCACCTTGTCGCCCAGACCGGGGGTCTCCTTGTGGGCGACGATCTGGATTCCTGTGATATCACCCTTGGGAGAGACCGCCATCATGATGTCGATATCACCCGAGTATCCGTCGGGAGCCGTGACCACAAACGCCGCACCCAGAGGACTCTCATCCACGCGGGCTCGGTAAAAGGTGACCGGTTTTTCCTTGCGGTTGAGGCGGCTGTCCACCAGTTGGATGGTATCCATGTCCGGCTGGTTGTTGAATCCCTCGGGCAGCACCTCGTTCAGAGCGTTGAGGATCTCAAGACGCTTGGCCTCTTGGATCGGCTCGCGCGTTACCATCTCCGTCAGGGCGAGCACCGCCGTGGCTACGGCACCCACGATCATCAGGATAACTCCCATTTTGATGAATTCCGGCATGACGGTCTCCTATGTGCGTTCAGGCCGTTGGCCGTAGATGGTGGGCCGGGTGTACTGGTCGATCAGGGGAACGGCGGTGTTCATGATCACGATGGCGAAGGAGACCCCTTCCGGGTAACCGCCCCAGGTACGGATAATATAGGTGAGCAGTCCGCAGCTTGCGCCGAAGATGAGCTGGCCTTTTATCGTGACCGGGGAGGTGACCATGTCGGTGGCCATGAAGAAGGCGCCGATGATCAGACCACCGGTGACCAGATGGAACAGGGGGTCGGGATAGACACTGGAGTCGAATGCCCAGAAGATCAGGGCAGGCACCAGCGTACCCAGCAGCATGGAGCCCGGGATGTGCCAAGTGATGATGCCCTTGCGGATCATCCAGAGACCGCCGGCGGCCAGCAGAATGGCCGACGTCTCACCGATGGAGCCCACCAGGTTGCCACCCATGGAGTTGATGTAGCTGAATCCGTAGTCGCCACCCAGGGCATCGGTGACCGTCTTGCCCATGGAGACTTCCATCTTGTACTGGCCCAGAGGGGTTGCCATGGTGATGGCATCCAGCGCCTGATTCACCGGGTACTCACCGGAGAAGATGATGGCAAACGCCTGAGACATGCTGAAGGCGCCGTCGGAGAAGAGCGGCATGGGTACCGGCCAGGTGGTCAGTTCCGCCGGGAACGAGATGAGCAGAAAAACACGGGAGATGAGCGCCGGGTTGAACATGTTGTAACCCAGGCCACCGTAGATCTGCTTGCCGACACCGATGGCGAAGACACCCCCGACGACGCAGACCCACCAGGGACTGTGCGGTGGTAGGGTCAGGGCAAGCAGCAGACCGGTGAGGGCGGCGGAGTTGTCGCCCAGGGTGGTTTTGCGCTTGCGGATAAGCATGAACAACTGCTCGGTGACCATGCAGGAGGCTACGGTGATCAAGATCACCAGCAGCGCCGGCAGTCCGAACACCATCACCGACAGCGCCGACGCTGGCATCAGAGCCCAGATAACGCTCTGCATAACCCTGTCGACGGATGCACCGTCGTGCACGTGCGGTGAGGAGCTGGTCAGAAGATTCGCGTGACTCATGACACTTATCGCCTTCCTCGTCTCGAATACGGCGGAAATAAGAGTGTTCCGTCGTTCCGTATTACTGGGAATCCCCGTCAGCCTTGGCCTCTTTAGCGGCTTTGGCTGCTTTGGCCGCCTTGGCAGCGCGTGCGGCTTTAGCGGCTTTGGCTGCTTTGGCAGCGCGTGCGGCTTTGGCTGCTTTATCGTCGCCGTCTCCGGCTGCATCCTTAGTGCCGCCATCCGCTCTAGCGGCCTTGGCTGCTTTGGCAGCGCGTGCGGCTTTTGCAGCTTTAGCGGCCTTGGCTGCTTTGGCAGCGCGAGCAGCTTTCGCCGCTTTATCGTCGCCGTCTCCAGCCGCATCTTTGGTGCCGCCACCCGCTTTAGCGGCTTTGGCTGCTTTGGCAGCGCGGGCTGCTTTCGCCGCCTTGGCGGCACGGGCTGCTTTAGCAGCTTTATCATTGCCACCGGCGGCTGGAGCGCTCTCTTTCTCGGTAGCCGGCTTTTCACCCTTGGCGGCGGCTGCGGCTTTGCGTTTTGCAGCCATCTTTGCCTTCATTGCTGCCTTTCTGGCTTCGCGTTCCGCTTTGACTTTCTCTTCGCGAGCATCTTTTGCCTTGGCGCGCTGTTTGGCAATCTCGCCGCGTTTCTTCTCCTTATCCGCCGTCTGAATCGCCATTTTTCCGAAACGGAAGTAGTGCACCAGCGGAATGTTGGAGGGGCAGACGTAGGAGCAGGAGCCGCACTCGATGCAGTCGAAGAGATTGTACTCTTGGAGCTTGTCCAGCTCTTCGTGACGTGACAACCACGCCATCTCCGTCGGCATCAGGCTGACGGGACACGCCTGGAGACAGCGGCCGCAGCGGATGCACGCCTGTTCCGGCTTGTCGGTGGTCTCGTTGCTCGTCATGCAGAGGATGCCGGAGGTGCCTTTGACCACCGGAACATCCAGCGTGCCGATGGCCACGCCCATCATCGGTCCGCCCATGAGCACCTTGCGTGTCCCGTTCTTGAGGCCACCGCAGTGCTTGATCATCTCTTGAACCGGCGTGCCGAACAGGGCTTGAACATTGGCGGGACGACTGATGCCGAGACCGGTCACCGTCACGGGACGGGCAAGCAGTGGGTGTCCGAAACGCACCGCATCCCGGATCGCCACAGCCGTGGCCACGTTGTGGACGATGACACCCACATCGATGGGCAGTCCGCCCGAGGGTACCTGACGACCGGTCACCACCTCAATCAACTGCTTCTCGCCACCCTGGGGATAGCGCACAGGCAGGGCGATAATGTCGATCTCGGGGATATCCTTCACCGCTGCCTTCATGATCTCGATGGCGCGGGGTTTATTATTCTCGATGCCGATGACGCAGTTTTCGGTCTGGAGACCGTGCAGCATGATCTTAATGCCGTCGATCACCTCGGTGGTCTGCTCTTCCATCACCCGGGCGTCGCAGGTGAGATAGGGCTCACACTCCACACCGTTGATGATCAGCAGCTCCACCACCTTGTCCTTGGGCGGGCTCATCTTGATAAAGCTGGGGAAGGTCGCACCACCCATGCCGACGATGCCGCCGCAGCGGACACGCTCACGGATCTCAGCCGGTTCGTGTTTGAAGGGATCCTCCAGACCGCTGATATCCTTGTGCCACGTGTCCTTGCCGTCGGGTTCGATCACCGCCACCATCATGGTCAGACCCGAGGGGTGGGCCACCGGATGCTGTCGGATTTCAACCACCTTGCCGGACGTGGGCGCATGCACGGGGGCCGAAACGAAACCCTGTGGACGGCCGATGGTCTGGCCTTTGAAGACCATATCCCCGACATTGATCGAAGGCTCGCACGGGCTGCCGATGTGCTGATGCAGTGGAACGTAAAGGCGTTCCGGCATGGGCATGGGCTCGATGGCGCACTTCTCCGAGAGGTCTTTGAACTCCTCAGGATGAACACCGCCGTGAAATTTTTTCAAGACTGACGCGACAATCCCCATGGTCGAGTCCTTCGCTGTATGCCGTCTGCTGAATCGCTTTCGGAGCGGAGGCACCTGTTCCGAATCTCTATTCCCGTGAGGGGAGTCGGAAGTGTGGCGCGCACGCCGCGTGACGGCCTGTGGTGGTTCGAATGACACGCCGCTGCGTATCTCTTTCGAATCCTTTTAGATCCCGAAGCGCGCATGTCGTGTGCTCTTCGGGTCTCTTGGTTCAACTCAGTGCAGAGCGTGTGGCCCGTCCGGCTTCTCCATCGACCAGGTGTAGAGAGTCACCTCTTTGGGCACCATGGTGATGCAGTCGGTGGGGCAGGGCTCAATGCACTTGTCGCAATCGGTGCACTCGTCGATGATCACCGTATGGGACTGCTTGTTGGCACCGATGATGGCATCCACCGGGCACGCCTTGATGCAGGCGGTGCAGCCGATGCACTTCTCTTCGTCGATGTAGGCCACACTGGGAGCGCGCTCCTCCATGGGAGCGGGGTCCACGCCCATGATGGCTGCGATCGCTTCCATCGTTGCCGTACCACCGGGAGGGCAGAGATTAATCGCCTCATCCTCGTTGGCAACCGCTTCCGCATAGGGGCGACAGCCGGGATAGCCGCAGTTGCCGCAATTGGTGGCGGGCATCACCTCTTCCAGTTTGTCTACCGTGGGGTCGCCCTCCACATGAAACTTCTTGGCGGCAAAACCCAATCCAAGCCCTGCTACCAGGGCCAATCCACCCATGCTGAGAATCGCGTTGATCATGGAAAAAGGCTCCTTCTTCCGTTTCGTCGGTTCAAGTCAGCGTATCAATCGGTGCGTGCTGTCACTTCACCAGTCCGGCAAACCCCATGAAGGCCAGCGACATCAGACCGGCGTTAATCAGTGAAATGGGAGATCCCTTGAACAGCACCGGCACATCCGACAGGTCGATTCGCTCCCGCATGCCGGCAAAGAGAATCATGACCAGTCCGAAACCGAGACCCGCTCCGACGCCGTAGATGGCGGCGTTGAGAAAGTTGTTCTCCATCTGAATATTGAGCAGAGCTACACCCAGAACCGCACAGTTGGTGGTGATCAGTGGCAAGAAGATGCCCAGTGATGCATAGAGGACCGGGCTGGTCTTGTGAATCACCATTTCGGTCAGCTGCACCAGACTGGCGATGATCAGAATAAAGGAGATGGTCTGGAGATACCCAAGCCCGAAGGGGTTGAGAATGTAGTGCTGTACCAGCCAGGAGATCACCGACGCCAGGGTCATGACGAACATGACGGCGTAGGTCATGCCAACAGCCGTCTCCACCTTTTTCGAAACGCCCAGGAATGGACACACTCCCAGAAATTTCGCGAGGACGTAGTTGTTGACGAAAACGGTGCTGATCAGAATCAGGAGAAAGTCGGTCATGACACGCTCGTTCTGTCGTTCCGTTGTTGGGGAGCGGCCCTGCGTTTGTTGGCCTCTCCACTCTGAAAGCCGTTCGGATCAATCGCATCACGCTTAACGTCATGCGGTGATCCATGGGCCATCCCATGCTCTTGAATCGGGGAACGGTCTTCTGGCGTATCGGACAAGCGTTCCCCGGACGCTTGAAACGCATTATCAAACACATCTTCCCCCTCCAGGACAATGGATAAAATTAGGGGATGCTAATGAAGGGTATATAAATGATGATGAAAATCAATGGATAACCAGGCAAATCAAAGAATTGATCCTCTTGGGGGCCAACTTGACGCTCGGAGGGGGAAACGCTATATATTCACTCCGTTTTCTTTTCTGTTAACGGAAGAGTGCCTCTCTTCCTTCCCCATAGACAAGGAGTGCAGACAGCATGTCGGATGTGCAACCGCAACAGGTTCTCGACGCTCTCAAGACCATCATCGACCCTGATCTCAAGAAGGACATCGTCAGCCTCGGTTTTGTGAAGGATGTGGTGATCGAAGGCGGCAAGGTAAGCTTCAAGGTGGAATTGACCACCCCGGCCTG
>JADGBX010000168.1 GCA_015231265.1 Magnetococcales bacterium
TCTTGTGTTTCTTACATTCAGTTCAGCAAAAAAACTGAACGGAATAACCCACATCAGACCTGGGTCCAATAGTGTCTTCCAAGCGGGAAATCCATCCTATTCAGCATCATTGGATAATTCACCGAATGATGGAATAGTGCCGCATCGATACTCTTGATTCACTCTGTTCCGACACCATTGCGGATCATAATGCATGTGCTCTCCAAGCCACGCTTATTCCGCCTACTCCGCAAGAGTATACGCTGTTAATCATCATCACGTATTTTGATGGGTATTACAAGACACCCATCACATACTTTTGAGCAGATTGGCCGTTTACTCAAGATTGTCCGTTGCATTCACGAACGACGTTCATTAATTTAAATTCATGAACACTGTTCGGAAACAGGAAGAGGGAGACAATGGCAAGACGTAGAGAACACGATCGTGATGCTCTTTTTGAGAGAGCATTGATCACTACCCGCCACCAGATAATGGAAAATGGACTGGAGGGTCTGAATGCAAGAAAACTGGCCAAAGCAATCCACTGCTCTGTGGGAACACTCTACACGGTGATCGGCAATCTGGATGCTCTCATTCTCCATCTTAATGCCCGAACACTGGATGATCTCTACTCGACTCTCTCCGGATCTCTCCAGGGATTAGATCACCAGGAGAAGCTCTTGAATCTGATTCAAAGCTATCTCCAATTCGTCAAGGAGAATGAGAAGCTCTGGAACACGCTATTCGAGCACCGGCTCCCGGAAGGAGAACCCCTACCTGAGTGGTATCAACAGCGGATTGAACGTTTGATCGGACTGCTGGAGGAGATACTCGCTCAGGAAACCGGAGACCAAGATCCAAAACGCATAAGAGAGTGGGCCAGTGCGCTTTGGTGTGGCATCCACGGCATTACCGCTCTGGCCGGCTCCGGAAAACTCGGTATCCTGACCAATGCAGAAATGGATACACTTGCCGAGCGATTGGTAACCCCATTTATGAAAGGATTATCAGCCATGGAAATGGAGGAGAAAGAATGAATAGTCGCTCTGATTCAGATAACAACACCTCAACGCGGTCATTCACGTTGTTAGCCAAACGTCGCTTCCTTCCTCTGTTTCTGACGCAGGCTCTGGGAGCGTTCAACGACAATCTGTTCAAGAATGCCCTGGTGATCATGGTCACCTACAGGGCGATGACCCTGGCCGGCATCTCCACGGAGCTGATGGTGACTGCGGCTGCAGGTGTATTTATCCTGCCTTTCTTTCTCTTTTCCGCCACTGCTGGTCTGATCGCCGATCGCTGGGACAAAGCACGCACCATTCGCTGGGTTAAATTCGGTGAAGTGCTGATTATGGTGTTGGCTGCCTTTGCCTTCAGCATGGATCGCCTGGATCTCCTGATTTTGGTACTCTTTCTGATGGGAACCCAGTCGGCCTTTTTCGGACCACTGAAATACGCCATTCTTCCTGACCATTTACATGAGTCGGAACTTATCGCCGGTAATGCTCTGGTCGAGGCGGGAACCTTTCTTGCCATTCTTCTGGGAACCGTGGCAGGAGGGATTCTGATAATGGGAGATCAAGGGGTTACCTACGTCTCCACCGGGGTGATCATTCTGGCGTTGGCAGGGTGGGGGATCAGTCTGACCATTCCTTCGTCACGCATTGGTGATCCATCCCTGGTCATACGTCCCAATATCTTCAAGGAAACCGCTGCGATTCTCCGCTTCACTACGGAGAAAAAAGAGGTTTTCCGCTCCATCCTGGGCATCTCCTGGTTCTGGTTGGTGGGTGCCACCTTTCTTGCGCAGTTTCCAACCTTTGCCAAGGAGGTGGTCGGTGGAGATGCCGGGGTGGTCACACTGTTTCTCACCCTATTCTCGTTGGGCATCGGTATCGGTTCCATCTTGTGCCAGAAACTCCTTAAAGGCAGTATCAGCGCCCAGTATGTTCCATTCGGCGCTCTGGGGATGAGCCTGTTTATCTTTGACCTGCAGGCAGCAGCACAGGGACTGAATCCTCTACCAGGCACAACTCTTCTCAGCGTCAGCACGTTTCTGGAGCAGCCCCTCCACTGGCGGATTATGGTCGATCTGGTGATGATTGCGGTCAATGGCGGACTGTTCATCGTCCCCCTCTACGCTATCATGCAGGAGCGTTCCGATCCCGATAAACGGGCCAGAGTGATTGCTGGCAATAATGTGATGAATGCCCTGTTCATGGTCGCTTCGGCCCTCTTGACCGCGGTGATGTTGGGACAGTCGTTCACGGTACCGGAGGTGTTCCTTGCCATCGGTGTCGTTAATCTTCTGGTATCGGTCTACGTTGTGGCTCTGGTGCCCGACACCATCATAAAAATGGCACTGCAAGGGCTCTTTAAACTGCTCTACAGAGTTGAGATCAAGGGACTGGAAAACCTTGAGAAAGCAGGCGATAAAGCAGTGATTGTCGTCAACCACGTCTCCTTTCTCGATGCACCGCTACTGGCTGCCTTTCTTCCCGAAAAACCGCTTTTTGCCATCAATACCCAGATGGCGGAGAAGTGGTGGGTGAAACCCTTTTTGAGACTGGTCCGCGCTTTCCCTCTCGATCCGACCAACCCCCTCTCCCTGCGGTCACTGACCCGGGCGGTTGCAGAGGGTGGACACTGTGTCATCTTCCCTGAAGGCAGATTGACGGTGACCGGTGCATTGATGAAGATCTACGAAGGCCCTGGCGTGGTGGCCGATCGATCAGGAGCCACCATCGTTCCTATCCGTATAGATGGGGCTCAATACAGCTGGTTTACCCGTCTGCGCGGCAAGATTCGACCCCGCCTTTTCCCCACGATCACACTCACTGTCGAAGCACCAAGATCTTTGGACCTTCCTGAAGATCTGCGAGGACGGGCACGGCGGAAACGAATCGGCACCCAGCTCTACGATATTCTCTGCGATATAATCGTCTCCACTGCGAATAGGGAGCGCACCCTGTTTCAAGCGCTTCTGGATGCCCGTGAGATCCACGGTGGAGATCATGTAGTTCTGGAAGATCTGCAGCGCTCTCCCATGGACTACAGCCGTTTGATCACTGCGTCCATGGTCTTGGGCAATCAACTTGCCAAGGGAACGGAACGTGGCGAACGGGTAGGGGTTCTGTTACCCAATGCCTCGGCCAGTGCTGCGGTCTTTTTCGGATTGCAGGCCCAAGGACGGGTTCCTGCCATGCTGAACTTCTCAGCAGGACCAAAATCCCTCGCTTCAGCGTGCCGGACTGCAACTCTGAAGCGTGTCATCACCTCCCGACGATTCGTTAAACTCGGAAAACTGGAGGAGGCGATCGATGCCATGCAGAGTGCAGGGGCACACATCATCTGGTTGGAAGAGAGTAAAGAAGAGATAGGCTGGCCGCAGAAGGTGAGGGGAGTGGTGTCTACACTGCTCCTCCGATTGAGGAAGAACGATCCAAGAATCTCGGCCGATGATCCAGCAGTCGTTCTGTTCACATCCGGATCAGAGGGAGAACCCAAGGGGGTTGTTCTCAGCCATAAGAACATTTTGGTGAACACTCTGCAGCTCTCTTCCCGCATCGACTATTCGCCCACTGACCGTGTCTTCAACGCCTTGCCGATATTCCATGCATTCGGCTTGACCGGCGGTCTGCTGTTGCCAGTGCTTGGGGGAATCCGGGTATTCCTCTATCCATCGCCGTTGCACTACCGGATCGTTCCTGAGCTGGCCTATGACACCAACGCAACGATTCTCTTTGGAACGGACACCTTTCTCTCGGGCTACGCCCGCATGGCCAACCCCTATGACTTCTACAGTGTTCGACATGTGTTTGCGGGAGCAGAGAAGGTGCGAGAAGAGACACGTCGGGTCTGGTCCGAACGATTCGGATTACGCATTCTGGAAGGGTATGGTGCCACGGAAACCGCACCCGCTCTCTCCACAAACACACCCATGCACTGCCGCACCGGTAGTGTTGGCCGCCTTTTGCCGGGTATCTCACACGCTCTGGAACCGGTTCCAGGCATTGAAGCAGGGGGGCGGCTGAAAGTGTGGGGTCCCAACGTCATGCTGGGCTACCTTCGACCCGACAATCCCGGCGTCTTGGATGCCGTTAGCGATGGTATCTACGATACCGGTGATATCGTTACCATCGACGAGGAGGGCTTCGTCACCATTCGCGGTCGGGCCAAACGGTTTGCCAAAATCGCCGGTGAAATGGTCTCACTGGGTGCGGTTGAGGAGATGGCGTCAACGCTCTGGCCAGAGGCTGGGAACGCCGTGGTCGCTCTACCGGATCCAAGGAAAGGGGAACGGTTGATCTTGATGACCACCCAGCCGGAAGCCAATAGAAAAGCCCTGGCTGATCACGCTCGTGCTCAGGGAGCCTCCGAGTTGATGGTTCCGAGAACGGTTCGCCTCATCAAGGCACTGCCCGTCCTCGGAACCGGAAAAACCGATTATGTCACACTCAACCGGATGGCTGAGGAGACGTAACGCTTCAATTCTGTTCACCAAGATTGAAGTAACCGATCGCTTCGGAGAGTCTGGCAGCCTCATCAGCAAGCCCGGAAGCGACCTGATTGACCTGATCAGACACTCCGGAGTTGCGTTGAATCACACCGTTGAGTTGTTGGATTGAACCGTGCACGCGCTCAGTGCTCTCATTCTGCTCACGGTTGGAGGCGGCAATCTCCTGGACAAGCTCGGCGGTTTTGCGGATATCCGGTACCAGTTTGTCCAGCATGGAGCCAGCATGCTCCGCCACCTTCGTACTGGTGGAGGAGAGCTCACCAATTTCACGGGCAGCCGATTGACTGCGCTCTGCCAACTTGCGTACTTCGGCTGCGACAACGGCAAACCCTTTGCCATGCTCACCGGCCCTGGCCGCTTCAATGGCAGCGTTGAGGGCGAGAAGATTGGTTTGGCGTGAAATCTCTTCGATGATTGAGATCTTGTCGGCGATCTCCTTCATCGCAGAGACCGCCTCCTGTACCGCATCACCGCTCTCACGGGCACTCTCCGCTGTCTTCAGTGACATCTGTTCCGTCGTATTGGCACTATCGACATTATTCTGAATACCGGTAGTGATTTCACTCAGAATGTCCTTTGTATCTTCGAGTGCTTGGATCTGTTCATTGTTGCCCTGGGTTAAACTCTCCGAGGTTTCAAGCAGTGATTCGCTCTGCCCTGAAACGGAGCTTGCAGTATCCCGCATTTCAACAACAATGGAGCTCAGCCGCGTCGCCATCATTTTAATGGCGGAAAAGGCGCCCACCTCTTTTGAACAGAATGCACTGAAATTGATCGAGATATCCCCTTTCGAGACACGTTCGGCAATATCGGAGATCTGGTAAGGATCACACCCCAACTGGTTGGAGATAAGAGAGATGATGATGAAACTGAGAACTCCAAGAACAATCAGAATCAACACCAAATAGAGTGCATACTGCTTTCCACTGGCCCAGAAGGCTGCATCTACATCATCGATGTAGATGCCCGAGCCGATGATCCATCCCCACTGAGAGAACCCTTTCACATAAGAGACTTTTGCAACAGGATCATCAAAACCCGGCTTGGTCCAAAGGTAATTGACGTAGCCTTCACCCTGAGCCTTGACGACTGACACCATCTCGACAAAAAGAAGTGTTCCATCGGGGTCATCCAGTCCTGAAAGATCTTTCCCATCGAGTTTTGGTTTGATGGGGTGCATGATCATTGTCGGGGAGTTGTCATTGATCCAAAAATAGTTTGTTTCTTCATACCGAAGAGCAGAGATAGCACTTATCGCCGCTGTTTGTGCCTCCTCCCGGCTGAGCTTTCCACTTCTCTCAAGCCCTCCGTAATAGGCAATCACCCCGTGAGCAGTCTCCACCACATTCCGAGTCTTATCTTTCCTGTCTTCCAACATCTGGTCCTTATTGGAAAACATGATCAACAGACCCAAGGTGATCATTCCGAGGATGGAGATGATCACAATAAACCAGATCTGTGTATTCAGCCGGAGATTACTAAACATGGCAGAGATTCTCCTTGCGATCAGTTGTTTATAAGTAGCGCTTATGCAGAATAAAAAACACTTATAATTGTTGTTCTTTTTCTTCTTATTTTAATAGAGGTCGAGGAGATTGAACAGATTATTCAGGGTATAGTCATTGATATCATTATTATATTATTCATACACTCTAATATGGCTTGTGCGCCATCAACATTCACTCAACAGAAGATCATTGAATGAATGGATCATATATGCCCAAATACATCATGTGGGAATATCCCCACTCCCCCCTCATATAGATGGAGATGTTAAATGGCATTAATCACAATGGTCGAACCAGAAGACGCAACTGGTGAAGTCGCTGATATTTTTAATGAAATGGAGAAATTTCTGGGGCATATTCCCGAAGCCCAGAAGCTCTATGCCGTGAGCCCAGGTTTTTTACAGGCAACTGTCGCCAACATCAGGCGTCTGATGACCCATCCTCGCTTCAGCAAGAGCTCTATGCTTGCCTGGGTGCGGTTTCTCATCGCCCGTGAAACCCAGTGTGCATACTGTATTGATTTCAACCAATGGCTTCTTCTGAACCGGCACAATTTCACTTTGGACCAGCTTGAGACAGCCAAACGTGAACCTTCCCAAACGCCACTTCCTGAAGATGAACTGGCCCTCCTGACAGTAATCCTGAAGGTGGTCGCCGACTCCAACAGCCTGACGGCAGAAGACATCTCCCATCTCAAAGAGTTGGGTTGGAATGAGGCGGACATTTTCGAAGCGATCTCTCACGCTACATCAATGGTGGGAATAGATATGCTGCT
>JADGBX010000169.1 GCA_015231265.1 Magnetococcales bacterium
GTGGGATTGTCGCTGGCCCGATCCGGTCGCCATGCAGGTCGCCCACGACCGCATCCGCCTCACCCTGGATCCGGACAGGCCCGATCTCAACATGCGCCTGCCCACCACCGTTCGCATGGAACCCGCCCCCGCCTCGGAGAGTGACCCCCTGCCCCGCGCTCTATTGGTGACTCCCTGGGCAGCGGAACGGGTGTTTTGGGGCCTGCCCGATGGCAGTGCTCCACCCATCTCCTCCGCCTTCCCTCTGCAGGGGGACGATGAGGGGCGGGTGGATACCGGCCAGGGCGTCGTGCTGCACGCCGATGGTACCGATATCCCGGTGATCATCGGCTGGGAGCCGGAAACCGGCCACTTCTTCAGTGAAACGTTGCTGAAACCGATCCTCAACTACACCCGTGCCGACGAGGTTCTTCAGATCGCTCTGGGAGAGCGACCCACTCCGACGAAAAGCAAATCCCTCTCCAACCATCTGGAGCATCAGGTGAGCCGACGCAGCCTGTTCGGTTTTCTACGCAGAGAGTGATTCTCCACCTCTGCCCGAAAATGCGCGCTCGAATCTCCCTCTTTGATCCGGTGGCGAAACCCATCGGGGTATGATAGCGTGGATCTGTTATTGAACAATTTCACTTTACCAAGCAGGAGGATCGCGGCATGTTTCGACCGAAACGGCTGACTTTGAACGTAGCCATCATCGCCGGCATGATGGGAATGGGGTTGGTCGGCTGTACCGCCATGACCCCCGAACAGCAGGCCACCCTGGACGCCGCCGCTGCGGATGCCAAGGCCGCCCGTGAGGATGCAGCCCAGGCTCGCCGTGACGCTGAGATTGCCCGTAAGCGTGCCAATATGGCCAACAAATCCGCTGAGAAATCCCAGCGGATGTTCCAGCACACGCTGCAGAAGTAATCCCGCCAGAGACACGCCCTCCCGAGCCGCAGATAGCATTCGGGAGGGCTTTGCACATCCGTCACCCTGCCTTCACTTTTCCTTCGCGCTCTCTGTCGTCCTGCGACGTACTGAGTGAGAGTGTTTCGCACACCCTTCATCAATTCTCGATTCTCTTCACGAAATCTTCACGATTTCTTAGAATACGAACGCCCCCACCCTTTTGAATTTCAATGGAATTTCCTTTGCTCTAAACTACTCCAATAGGAGTAGGGCGTCGGATAAACACGCCCGTCACAACCCTTGTCTGATAGAGACATGAGACTGAGCAACAACATGGGAAAGGGTGCGCATGGATATTGATCTGGTAGACATCACGATCCACATCGACGAAGAGCTGGATACGGAGAAACGGTCGCTGTTGGAACAGTACATCCGTCAACACAAAGGTGTTGTTTCGGTACATTACAAACAGGTGGAGAAACCCCATCTGATGGTGGTTCTCTACAATCCGGATGAGACCAACAGCCAGGAGGTGCTCACCGGAGTACGCTCCTTCGGCTGGAGCCGGTTGGACATCGACAACATGCTGCATCGTGAGGATGAAGAGATCCCTTCCAAAGCGATCGCTGGTGTTCAACACCATGGGGAGGAGCGGGACCACGGCGGCAGCATGCATGAAGGTCTGAAGGCTCAGATCATCGGCCTGTAGGCGATCCCCTCTCCCTGGGCATTCGCAATAGCTTGGGGATAAGTAACTGTAAAGACTCGGAAGAGTCAGCGGTGACTGGGACGTCCGATGACACGGGCATAACCGTCAGGACGTTCCAGCATCGACTCAGCCAGCTTCCAATCCAGATCGACCGTGAGACGGGGACGCCGTTTCACAGCAGCCTTGACCACCCACTCCATGCGTCGTTTTCGGGCGCTTTCACTCTCCGGTTCATGCTCCGGCAAACCGGGATTCACACTCATGTAGAGCTGTGAGCCCGACCAGCCCGCCTTGACGCTCTCGTGGACGATCTCCACCCTATCCCCCTGACGAACCACATCGAACATCTCAACGATATGCCGGGGATACATTCGGATGCAGCCATGACTCACACGGCGTCCGATGCCGAACGGTTTGTTGGTGCCATGGATCAGATAACCGGGCAGCCCAAGATAGATCGCATGGGTACCCAAGGGGTTGTCGGGACCCGCTTTCACCACTTTCGGTAGGGTGGGATCCTCCAGTTGAATAGACGGCGGCACGCGCCAGGTAGGCTCCTCACGCTTGCCACGAACATGCGTTGTCGCCACCGGCGTTTGACTCCCCTCGCGGCCAATGCCCACCGGGAAGGTGGCGATGCGGCCATCGGCAAGCGTCATATAGAGACGCATCTCCGGAAGATTGATCACCAGACGGCCCCGATAGCCGCGCCTCTTGCCACTTCTCTGTCGCAGTGCCGATTTCTGGGTCAGGCCGATGGGCAGAATCCAGCGCAGCGGCACCGTCACCGAGGCCCCTGCCGGGGGAATCCAGGGATCGATATCGGGATTGATCAGAGCGATTTCGTTGTAGCCGATGCCGTGCAGACGGGCCAGTTTGAGCAGTGTGTCCCGGCCATTCATGTACTGATTGACGCTACCCCGGCGGATCAACTCCTCCTGAGCAGGCAGGCGATGCCAGAGAGGGGTATCCCACCAGGAGGGCTCCGACTCCTCATCCTCATGGTCAAGATCGAGAAGGTCGGTCTTGGAGGGTTGCAGCGATTTGTGCGGCACCGTCGGCACCGAAATCGCACCACTCCACCGCGTCTCCTCCCTCTCGGCCCGTGCATCGGACGCGGCCAAGCACGTTATGAGAAGCGTCAGGAACAGCAGGCGCCACCAGAGGTCGTATGCCGGGGCTCCGGTTATCGTCTCGGATTCAGCAGCACTCATTCGACACCAAGGGTTCCCGTTTCCATGGCCGGCGCTTTGCTCTTACCGCCACCTCTGCTGCTTCCCACGCCTGAGGCACCGAACAGAACCGTCTCCAACCGTTCACGAATGGAGTCGGTGGGGCGAATTTTGCCCTCTTCGATCCTTCTGATCGTCTCTGCCCTCACACCGGCGATGAGACCGAGCTGTTTAATTTCCCACCCCAGACGGGTACGCGCCTCTTCCACGCGCTGACCGAATGTCAGAGAACCCGCGGTCATCTCCACTCCTTCAGCAGGCGCATTCGGGGCAGCCTCGCCACCATCAAGTGCCGACTGGGCAGCACCATCCGTGGGGGTAGCAGGAACAGCAGCCTCCGCCGCACCGACGGCCGGGGCAGCAGAAACAGCACCACCTCGCCGATCCAGCTCTTCACGAATAACGCTGCGCAGCGCCTCCTTCAACTGAACATGGGGATCCACCGGTTTCGGGGTGACATCGGCACACTTTTCGGTAGAGCCCATATCAAAGGCACGCACCGTGGCCGTCACCGCCTCCTCTTCCGTCAAACTGTGGCCCTCCATGATTCGTCGCAACTCGGCCAGGGTTTCCGGATCGAGCCAGATCACCATCTTCTTCAACCCTCGCTCCCGTGCCATGCAGGGAGAGAAGCTGAGATAGCTACGCCCCTGATGATCCACACACTGCCGCGCCTGACGCGACTCTGCCGGTGTGGCACCGAACAACAGGGAGGCCACCAGTGCACCGGTCAGCGTCAGAGCCCAACTCATCCGTCCACCCATATCAACAACCCCCGTCCCGGCTGTGTTTTCCCACACTACAGCCCTGTTATGAACCCAGAAGAACCCGCCGCAACAGATGCAGAGCCGTCTGACTTGCCTGCCAGCGAACACGATCCCGCCCACCCTCGAAGTGACACTTGGCTTCCACGGTACCGCCGGTCAGCGAGACCGCAGCCAAGTAGACGGTTCCCACCGGTTTCTCCGCCGAACCACCACCGGGACCGGCGATTCCGGTCACCGATACGGCGCAATCGGTTCCGGCACTGCGCAGTGCGCCCCGTGCCAGGGTAACCGCGATCTCCGGACTCACGGCACCGCACCTCTTGAGAAGAGCCGTGGAGCCTTCGAGATATTTCACCTTCGACGCATTGCTGTAGGTGGTCGCACCCTCCATCAGATAGGCGCTGCTGCCCGGCACCGCCGCCAGGCGAGCCGACACCAATCCCGCTGTGCACGATTCGGCCACGGCGACACTCTTGCTGTTGCGCACGAACAGATCACCCACCAACTCCTCAAGAGGAATCGGTGTCCGGGCGTAGAGTAACGGCCCCAGTTTCGACGCCAACCCCTCTTTGGGCATCTCCGGAAAGATCGCCGGCAGTAACAGAGCGGTATCCCCGTTGGGAAGCTCCCGCAGTTCGCACTGGCTGTAGTCGTCCCCTTCCAGATAGTCGGAGAGGTCGAATGGCCGACAGCCACTCTCGATCATCCAGCACTCGGGACGCCGCCCCTGCCGATCGACGATCTCCTCTTCTCGCTGGAAGTGGCGCACGGTACGCACCAGTTCATGGCGCAGCTCCCACACCGGCCCTTCGCAAAATGCAATCACCCGTCCCGACCGCTTGACGGTGAAACCGGCAATGGTGCCGTTGCCGTCCAGAAGAGGCAAGGCACCGGTAACGCGGAGCTGGTCCGAGTCACCCGCCTCATCCAACCACAGCGACAGCCCCAGATTGGAGAGAACCGAACGTTTCAAACGGCCACTGCGTCCACCCTGAATCACGATCAGCGGATACTCCGCCGAAATCGTATTGGGGTCAAAGGGCGATCCCGGGGTGATCTCCTTGACGTCCAGCTTCTGGAACCCCAGCGTCCACATCAGCAGATCGAGATGTGGGCGTCCGGTTCTGGGGAGTACTCCCCCCAGATCATCCCAGATCGGCGCCACCAACAGACATTTCATCATGTGTACATTCCTGTTACGAACTATCCCTGTTTCACATCGGCCCTGTTTCTCACATCGGCCCTGTTTCACATCGGCCCTGTTTCACATCGGCCCTGTTTCTCACATCGGCCCTGTTTCACATCGGATCCATGAAGCAGTCGTCAATCGTCATCCGGATCACGATCCACTTCAGAAGAGATAACCCAGGATAGCCAGCAGCACCCCGGCGTAGAGCCCGGCGGCCAGATCATCCAACATCACACCCCAGGGGCACGGCAATGTACGATCAAGCCAGTTTACCGGCCACGGCTTCCAAATATCAAACAGCCGGAACAGTCCGAACCCAACCAACGCCCAAACCCAGGAGGCGTGGGGCAGAAAGAGCATGGTCAGCAGATAACCGGCCACTTCGTCGATCACCACCGGCTGCGGATCCTTCACTCCATAATAGGCGCACGCCACACCGGCAGACCAGAATCCCAGCGCCACCGTGATGGCGAACAGCCCCACCTCCGCCTCGAAACCGAACGGCTGCACCAGAAAATAGACCACAACCGCAGCCACTGTTCCAAACGTTCCCGGAGCAATGGGCGAGAGCCCGACACCTCCGAACGTGGAGACCGCCATGGCCACCCAACGCCAGAGATTCATGATGACCGGTTTCTCCTCCATACCGCTTCCTCTCCTGTTCCGTGTCAAACTGAATTTATACCCTGATAGCCATTTTTCATCAATTGTTTCCGACGAATAGACTGGAAAAGGGTCGTATCCCGCTGCACACTGTGTCCACATTCTGCGCGGTCGTGTGCGACACACTGTCCGAAACGCCTGCTTCTTTCCCGAGACAATAGAAACACTATGTTGATTCTTTTATACAATCTGTTATTGCTTCTGGTGATCCTCCTGGTCACCCCTCTTCTTGTCTGGAAATATGCGACCACACCCAAATACAGCGGTACGGTTCTGGAGCGTCTCGGTTTTGGTTCCTCTCCTCCGGCCCGCTCGCCTGAGAAGCCGCTGCGTATATGGATTCACGCCGTCTCCGTCGGTGAGACCATCACCGCCGGACGCCTTGTCGATGCCCTTGTACAGCGCTATCCCGAGGCAGAGATCCTCTTCTCTACCGTGACCAAAACCGGGCGCGCCGTGGCCCGTTCGAACATCTCCCCCGCCAACCACCACTTCTATCTTCCAGCCGATCTGACTCCCATCGTCAACCGGGTTGTCTCCCGGATCGATCCGGATCTGGTGATCATCATGGAGACGGAGCTGTGGCCCGCCCTTTTCCACACCCTCGGGAAACGTCGCATCCCCATCGTTCTGGTCAATGGCCGCCTCTCGGAGAACTCCTTCCGCAGCTATCATAGGTTCCGTTGGGCCATGAAGCCGATTCTGCAACCGGTCGCACGCTTCATCATGCAGTCCGAAGCCGACGCCCAACGCATGCTCTCCCTCATCGGTACCGATGATAACCGGGTGGTTTCGTCCGGCAATCTGAAATATGAACAGGCTACGCACCAACCCTCCGAGCAGGAGATCACCGCCCTCCGAAACCGCCTCGGTCTGGAGAAGCGTGTGCAGGAATCACCGCTCTGGACCGTTGCCAGCACCCACCCTGGTGAGGAGGAGGCGATTCTTGAGGCGTTCGCCCTCTGCCGCTCCTCGATTCCCGACCTCCGACTGATCCTCACCCCCAGACATCCGGAACGGGGAAGCGACGTGGAGACTCTCTGCCGTCGCGCCGGATTCGACACCCAACGCTACAGCGACTGCCTGAATCGGAAACAGCCCTGGCGTTCGTCGATAGTGATCATTGATGCCGTCGGCGTTCTGCGCAGCCTCTACGCTCTCTCCACCCTGGTCACCGTCGGCGGCAGTCTGGTGCCCAAGGGGGGGCAGAACATTCTCGAACCGGCAGCGGCAGGCAAGGTTGCCGTCTTCGGACCGCACATGGCGAATTTCCGTCACGCCACCCAAACCCTGCTG
>JADGBX010000016.1 GCA_015231265.1 Magnetococcales bacterium
CTCTCAGCATCCAGTGTCCAACGATGGGAAGATTTGTCCGCCAAACCATCATAAGAGATCCTATGGAATCTCTCGGGATTGCGGTAGAAGTAGGGAGTAACATGTACCCGATCAAAAAGATCACTGGTTTCTGAATGGGCCTGACGAAGCGCATCCGCTGAAACGATCTCAGCGTCCAATCCCCGTGGATAGGTCCGTGTCTGGGTGTTGCTCAAATAGTGAACACTCTCCCCTCTGTGCAACCTCTGCTCCAGCTCCGTCAGCATGGCACAGAGCAAACCGCCATCCAGGAGCGGGCAATCTGCCGTCACGCGAACAATCCACGCACCACCGAACGTTTCCAAAGTTCCATGAAACCGGGCGAGTACGTCCTCTTCACTGCCCCGGAACACCTTAGCTCCCTGCTTCGTAGCTTCCACTTCCACCGCATCATCCAGAGCCCGGTCGGAAGTGGCTACCACAACCCGAGAGATGCGTTCACACGATGCAACGCGATGGATGACGCGCCCTAATACTGATCGCTCTCCCATGGGAAGAAGCACTTTTCCAGGAAGACGCGACGCCCCCATTCTGGCCTGAATGATTGCCGTCACATCCATCATGAGAAGATCTCCTTCACCGCCGTAATCACGCGCGCCTGTTCGTCATCCCGCATTGCCGGGAAGAGGGGCAGCGTGATGCATTGTCGATAGTGCTGCTCGGCATTGGGAAAATCACCATCTGAGAAACCACGGGCACGGTAGTAGGGTTGGGTGTGTACCGGGATGTAGTGCACGTTAACACCGATCCCCCGTTCCCGAAGCGCCAGAAACGCCTCTCTACGATCAATAGGGGTGCGATCGGCATCAATGCGAATCACATAGAGATGCCAAGCCGACGCCATAGTTTCACCTCTCCATGGGAGGTGGAGAGGGAGATCCTCAAAGGCATCATCATAGCGGGCGGCCAGTCGTTCGCGACGCTGAACAAAGTGGCGCAAGCGCCGCATCTGCGATACACCAAGCGCTGCCTGAAGATCGGTGATGCGGGCGTTGACGCCGAGTGTCACCTGTTGATAGTACCAGGGATCATCCACTGCGCTCTCATGCATCTGCTCCGGATCACGCGTGATACCGTGGCTGGCCAGAAGACGCAGACGCGTCTCCAGCGCTGAGTCCCGACAGAGTATCGCTCCCCCCTCCCCTGTGGTGATGATCTTCACTGGGTGAAAACTGAACACCGTGGCGTCGGAATAGCGACAGTCACCCACAGGGTCACCGTTCAAGGAAGCGCCAACAGCGTGACAAGCATCCTCAATGATCCGAAAACCGTACCGCTTCCCCAATCGGGCAATCTTCTCCATAGCACAGGGCAGACCGGCAAAATGGACGGGAATGACAATGTCGGGCAACGTCCCGGATCGTTCGGCATCTTGCAGGGCACGCTCCAGAGCCTCGACACTCATATTGCCGGTCTCTAGATCGATATCGACAAACCCCACCTCAGCCCCGCAGTAACGTCCACAATTGGCAGAGGCGACAAAGGTGTTGGGAGATGTCCAAAGCCGCCCCCCGGGACCAAGCCCCAGCGCCTGACACGCCAGGGTCAAAGCGACCGTTCCATTACTCACCGCCACCGCGGCTGCTCCGGCACACTGCTCTGAGAGTGCCTGTTCAAAATGGGTCACCGTCGGCCCTTGAGTCAACCAGTCCGACCGTAGCACCTCCAGAACTGCCTCTTCATCCGACTTGTCCAGACTCTGACGCCCATAGGGAATCATCGCGCTTCCACCCTGTTTGAATCCATCTGCCCATGACTCAGACGAAAAACGGGCGACAGAGCGTGGAAGTCTCCTTCCTGTTCTGTCGCCCGCTTCATCTTCCAATAGTGAGACACACGCTTACGCGGTCGCTGACGCCTCTTCCATCAGCGTATTCACTTTGCCGATGTAGTTACGCGTCTCCAGAGGCATGGCGTCCGGTTTACGCTCCAGATTACCCATCCCCCAGTTGTAGGCCGCTAACGTCAGACTTCTATCTCCTTGATAGCGATCCATCAATTGCTTCAAGTAGTTGCTTCCGGCCATGATATTCTGTTCCGGATCAAAAGAATCGGTTACCCCCAGTTCGGCGGCTGTGGCCGGCATGAGCTGCATCAAACCCTGGGCACCAACACGGGAAACGGCCTGACTGTCAAAACCACTCTCAACCTCAATGACCGACCGGATTAGATTGGCATCGATGTCGTAGGTTTTAGCTGCTTTATCGATGATCCCCTCGTACGGGTTATTCAAAGATGAAGAGCGCTCCGTTTCGAGAATTCTACTATTTCCAGTGGCATCAGCCTGCTTCAATGCGCTTCGACTCACCGTGTTGGTGTTGGCGTATGTGAAGGCCGAGCCTTGCCAGAGTGATTCAGCGCGTTTGATATTGGAGCGGACCAATTGTGACAGATGTTTGACGATCTGACGGTCGAGAACCGGCAGCGCATTATTCTGTTCTTCTTCCAAACCCAAACCACCCATCACTTTGTCGAGAGCACTCTGAAAATCACCGTCTGCGGCCATACCTCCTCGCAACGCCATGGTGAGCGTAGGGGAAGTCGGCGCCGGATTGGCCTTTCGTTCAACAGCGGAACGTGTGATATCATCAATACTAATCATACCCATGTCTGCATTCTCCCTGTTTCGGAAACCGGACCTGCCCGTGTCGGTGGGATCCTTACTGCGGGCATGCCGTCGTGCCTGTCTCAGGAGGGGCATCTCCTCCCATCCACGATCTTCCAACCCTGATCGTGGAAGAGACTGTTATTGTAACCATACGAATAACGACTCGATTTCACATAATGCAATTCATATACCATTTTTATGTAAAAAGTATTCCTCCGGCATGGTGCGTGCTTGTTTCATGAACGGCTTCGTCGTAACCGAAACCTCAACAGGACTTCGGACCAGGTCTGTGGGAACCACCGGACAGGACCAGAGAATGACCACACAGGTTTTTTCATTCAAACGCAACGGGAATACGGATCAAAGCCAGGTGATCTCCCGTGATGCCCTGCACCCGATCTCCCTCAAACGCTATCAGAAACGCCTTGATGCCATTAGCCTTTCCTTTGACTGGAAGACGGGACGGGGCATGAAGCGGCGCACCAAACGCATCCTCAACAGCCGCAACGTCATTCGCCGCACTGAGTACATTGAGAAGGTGATCCGCTCCATGCGCAAGAACATCCGCGCTTACGAGAGAGCCTACGCCAATGCACTGCCCGAACGAAGAGTTCCTGAAGTGGCGGCTTATCTCACCATCATCAAAAAGAAACTCTCCCTCTCCCGTGCTCTACTCTCCATCCTGAAAGATCTGCACAAAGAGATTGTCAACGCTCCGGAATACGCGCTCCATCGCCAGCATCAGGATGTTAAGGCGTTGCAAGAAGGCATCAACGACCTGGAGAACATGATCACCGACTTCAATCGGGATCTTGATTGGACCCTGCGCGGACAGAACCCCGACTGCCCTCTGCCACTGTCAGCCAAGAAACAGATTTTGGTTCAAGAGAGAAAAGCGGAGATCCGACTTCTGGAAACACAGGCGGAAGAGCTGCGGCAGGAACTCTCACAACGAGAAGAGCTGGCGGGCGAGAACTTCTATCGGGTGAGCTGTCTCTGGAAACCGGATCTGGGCACAGCCTCCCGACGAAAACAGCATGACGCCATTGCAGAAAAACTGTGGCGCCATGCAGGACCCAACGCTCTGCGTGGCGGCAATGAAGCGTTGAGTAATCCGGGATCATGGTGCGTGGTCCGAGAGTGCGTTCCCCTGGAACAGGCGGAACCTCTTATCAAAGGCCTACGCAAGATCGGACTCCATGCCGCCCGCGAGCCGGTGGATGAGTTGATTCGTCAGGGTGTTCTGCGCCGAATCGAAAAAATGGTATCGGGAAGACGCAAACCGGTCGATAAGAGTTCTATGGATCAAGCGGTTGATGACCTTGAACAGGCCCACGAATCACGCCACAGCTACTACGCCGGAACAGCGATCGCTGCAATCTTGATTGCCATCGGCTGGTACGTGGCCGTGATGTACTTATGATAATGAAAGGGTGTTGCTGCGCATGAAAACCCTGCTGGTCAATCCCTGTCTGCGTCCCGACGCGCCCCACCGATACCTCCCCGTGGGGCTCGGCTATGTGGCCACAGCCGTCAAAGAGGCCGGAATCCCCTTTGATCTTCTGGATATCGACATCAATGTGATGAGCGATGAAGCGGTTGAAAGCTACATCACTCGCAATCGTTACGATGTCATCGCTCTCGGTGCCATCGTCACCCACTACCGCTGGGTGCGCGATTTCATCCATATGGTGAAACGGATCCAACCCCACTGCCTGGTGGTTGTCGGCAACTCCGTAGGCTCTTCCATCCCGGAAGTGCTGTTTCAGACCGCCCCGGTTGATGTGGTGATTCTGGGAGAGGCGGACGCTACCATCGTCGATGTGCTGCACGCCTTCGAAAAAGGGCAATCTCTCGGTGCGATTCGCACCCCCTTGGAAGAGGTAACCCACACCAACGGCGAGTTTCCCGCCTGCCACGCTGGTGACGGCATTCCCGGTATCGTCTTTCGCGCCGACGATGGCATGATTGTCCACACCGGCCGCCGCAAGGCGATCAAACCCATCGACGATCTCCCCTATCCCGATTGGGACCTGTTCGACGTCGAACGCTACTTCGGCCAACAGAAGGGGTTTACCCACCAAACCAGTTTTTACCCGGCCGACCAGATCCGCGCCATGCCTCTCAACACGGCGCGAGGGTGCGTCTTTAAATGCACCTTCTGTCACCACGTCTTCTGGCACGACCCCTACCGCCGCCGCTCCCCGGAATCGGTGATCGGCGAGATGCGTCGCAACCAGAAAAAATGGGGAGCCAACTATATCGAATTCTGGGACGAACTCACCTTCCACAAGTGGAAACCGGCGGAAGCGTTCGTCGATGCCCTTCTGGAAGCGGACCTGGGCATCCACTGGACCGCCGCCATTCGGGCAGATCTCCTGGGCAAAAAGAAGGTACCGGAAGAGGACCGACTACGCGTTGCCGAGAAGTTCGTCCGCTCCGGTTGTGTAGCGCTCGGTTTCTCCCTGGAGTCAGGCAGCAACATGATTCTTCAGGATATGAACAAACACATGAAGTCGGAGCACTTCACCGAGCAGGTCCGCCTTCTGCGCAAGGTGGGGCTGGTTTCGGACACCAGTGTCGTGGTGGGGTATCCTCGGGAGACCAAGGAGACCATCGCGGAAACCATGGAGATGTGCTGCCAAGCCCGCGTCTATCCCAGTGTGGGATTTCTTCTGCCCCTGCCGGAAACCGGGATGTGGGCACACGCCATGGAACACAACCACATTCCCGACGTAGAGAAGTTTCTTCTGGAGGTGACGGAGCGTCAGGATGTCGTGCTCAATATGACCACCATGTCTGATGACGAACTGCTGGGAGAAACGACAGGCTGGCTGAAACAGCTCAACCAGTCGTTCGGCAGCCATCTGGACGAGGAGAGCCTGATCAAGACCAAAGGCTATGGTCAGCACAATCAACACCAGGACGACGAAAACGACGACCTGCCGCCGGAAGCGATCGGTCAATCTCTCAATATGGCGTTGAAAGTAGGATAAACACCACGTTTTCAGCCCGTTGATATCGGTTTCAACGGGCTGCTTTCAAAGCTCCGAACTACTCTGGCTTGAAGCGATAATAGGTCGCATCCAGATAGTCGGTTACGGCCTCCACCTCATCGTCGAACCAGCCTGTTCCTACCTGCTGATTGCAGAACGCCACCATCTGCAGCAAGCTCTCCTTGTCCTTCTTCCGCCGATCCTCTCGGGTATAGATTTTATAAGGATCGCCGCCGAAACGAGCCGCATGACAGGAGAGGCAGCTCCCCTCATGAAGTGCCTTACCCATGGCTATGGCACTCTCGTCCGCCTGAACGGATTGACGACCCATAACAGCCAACAGAACCACGGCAATTGCCATTGCCAACCACGGTGTTCTCTTCAACATGTCATCGACTCCTTTTGCGTCCGAATGGGGTGGAAGCGGGTGCACATCTCCCTTGGAACAGCGCCCATCTCACGTTACGCTATCCTATTCCGACGCTGTTTGAAAGCACGGTGTCACTGCATACAGCAACTATCCATCGGTGCTGGAGACGAGCAGAATGGTTCCCGATTCAAGAAGAGAAGAGCAGCCTCTACAGGTGTTGGTGGTGGGCGCAGGGGCGATTGGTGGATTCTACGGTGCCCGTCTGGCTCAAGCCGGAGCACAAGTCTCCGTTGTCGTTCGCTCCGATTTCGACATCATACGTCGTGAGGGATTTCACTTCGACAGCATTGATGGTGACTTCACATTCAGGCCGGAAGCGGTCTACGGCTCCCCCGTGGAGTGCCCGACACCACCGGATCTGCTGATCATTGCCACCAAGGCTCTGCCGGAAATTGATCTGATCGGACTGATTCGACCGGTTGTGGGAGAGAACACCACTCTGCTGTTGATTCAAAATGGTATCCATATCGAAGCGCCGATTGCAGAAGCCTTTCCCGACAACACTCTGATCAGTGGACTGGCCTTTATCTGCGTCAATAAAACCGCTCCAGGGAGAATCCGACATCTCTGCTTTGGTCGCCTGGCCATTGGTCGTTACCCCCAAGGCAACGCTCCCATGACAGAGCGTCTCGCTCGGCTCTTCGAAAGCGTCAACGTTCCCTGCAGCATTACCGATGATGTTATGGAAGCACGCTGGAGAAAGCTGGTGTGGAACGCCCCCTTCAACCCCATCTCCGTTCTTGCAGGAGGCGTGACGACACGAGAGATGCTCTCAACACCGGAGAGCATCTCCGTGATCAGAGCTGTCATGGAAGAGGTGTTGGCTATCGCAGCAGCGGACGGCTATCCATTGGAAAAGGAGCTGGTGCAGAAAAATATCGACGACACCCACGCCATGGAACCCTACAAAACCAGTATGCTTCTGGATTATGAGTCGGGACGAACCATGGAGGTTGAAGCGATTCTCGGCAATGCGCTCAGGCTTGCGGACCATTATGAGCTTAAAGCCCCTCACCTACGCACACTACACGCTCTGCTCTCACTGGCAGCACGATAGAACCGTCATCAGGATCGACAAGAGTCACTCGTCGTCTGAATACTCCGGGAATGCATCTTTCAGGTCACGAATCGCCTGAAACTGCCGCGTGCAGGCACTTATGTAGTCGTTGATGGTGCTGCGGTCGGCATCGATGAGCGTGCCAAAAACGACCCGCAGAACATTTTTCCCCTGCCGCTCTTCGACATTGAGGCAGTTTCCATCCAGAGCCAGATAGCGGCCACGAATCGACTCGTCCTCCGAACGATCCTCGCAATCCAGATCCGTCGCACTGTTCATGGGCAGAGAGAACGCCATGCGGACAGGAGCAAAAAGGACCAACTCATTCAGTTTATCCGAGGTCTCGACCTCCATAGAGAGACCGCTGACCGAAAGATCCAGTATCTCCCCCTGATACTCGGTAAACTTGTGTCGCAAGCGGATCAGGATGGTTTTGTGCGGTTTGATCCGGGTCTGACGCCGCCTCCCCAACACACCATCCGCCAGCACCACCTGATAGAGCACCGCCATGCACTTCTTGATATCCACGGAATCCACGCGTGCCTTGATGCCAAGGTGCATGTGGGGAAGAGTCAGGTGGGTGACTCCCTCCATCTTCATAGCAAGAAGCTGTTCCCGATCCGTCTGAATCAACACCTCCTCCTCGGAGTACTTCAGAACCAGACCCGAGCTGATGATCGGCACCCCTTTATAGCGATTATAGAAGGTGATTTCAGCAATGCGGCTGCGCACCAGTTCGAACTCACGGGGAATATCCACATAGCGGACGAGATAGGGATCATCTATGCGCACGCTCATCCGACAGAGCAGACCCCCATGGTGCATGCAGACGGGCTCCTCGATGGCGAGAGGCTCGTCATACATCTCTCCCAACCCTTGGATGATGCCACGTATCATATGGCAGAGACGCCGCTTGGACATGTAGGCGATGGCGATTTCACCATGCTTCAGACGCAGAGTACGCATGTCCG
Source organism: Magnetococcales bacterium (assembly GCA_015231265.1). Classification (GTDB taxonomy): domain Bacteria; phylum Pseudomonadota; class Magnetococcia; order Magnetococcales; family JADGBX01; genus JADGBX01. The sequence continues at coordinate 8,102 of JADGBX010000016.1, forward strand.
GCGGATCCATATCTGGATCATCCTCCGCCAGCACCCCATGCACGCCATCCGGCACAAACTCCAGGATATCCATGGTGGTCCAATCGTCACCGATCAACCCCATGGCCTGGGCCATCTCCACCAGACCGGGCGCCATATGACGACCAAAAGCGATCAGGCTCTCTTCCCGGGACAATTCCAACAGCTCCGGCATGGCCGAGAAGATCGCTTCAGCTTCCGCATCGGGGTAGCTCTGATCGGGCTGATAATAACACTCCGACAGCCCAGCCTTGGCCATCAACGCATCCCAACCATCGAGTCCAAGCCGCTCGACGATGAAATCTTCACACGCCAGAAAGATAATCCCGTTCATGACGGTCGCCGTTCATTCATTAAATAGCTCTGTGGAGTAACAAATTGGTTCAGTCTCATCATTTGGAAGAAGTCGCGAAGTGAGCCACGACCGGTGCATGGTCCGAAGGGCGATCCCAACCGCGTGGTTCACGATCGATTGTGCACATTTCAAGGCGCTCTGCCATAGTTGTCGATACCAGGACATGGTCGATTCTAATCCCCATACCACGACGATACGCCCCGGCACGGTAATCCCACCAACTGAAATGACCACCCTCCTCCCCATGCACCCTGCGCAAGGCATCTTCCATGGGCAGGGCAAGAAGACCATCAAAACGCTCTCGCACCTCGGGGACCGTCAAGGTAGACCCTTGCCAACGTTCAGGATCGTGGACATCTCGATCCTCCGGAGCGATATTGAAATCCCCGACTAAAACAAGATCGGGAAAACGCATCAACTCCTCCTGCAACCACTGCTCCAGAGCCTGAAGCCAACGCATCTTATAGTGAAATTTCTCTGAACCGGGGACAGAACCGTTGGGCACATAGATGGAAACGATCCGAACACCACCCACCGTCATCGCCATGAACCGCTTTTGCGGATCATCCTCCATTCCCGGCAGCACTTTCAGAACATCCTGCCCCCGCTTACGAGAGGCAATCGCCACACCGTTGTAACTCTTCTGACCACTGAAGCGCACCTGATAATCCATCTGTTCGAACGGTTCCGAAGGAAACAGATCGTCCACCACCTTGGTCTCCTGCATACAGAGCAGATCTACCGGTGTCGTCTGCAACCAGTTCATCACCTGCTCCTGGCGCACACGTAAAGAGTTGACATTCCATGTAGCAATGATCATGAGACCGCATACACTCCATTCCCTTTTGTTACCATAAGAGAAGACGTCCGCGACCGTCTCTCACTTTCTTCTAGTTGCCTGTTGATGTCTGAGTCGGTTTATTTCCACTACCACCACTGCGTGGACGCCACTGGTAGCGTCGAACTTCCCGTACGGAACTGATCTCCGGCAGACGCAACAGGATCTCCCCCAGAACCTTCTGATCGGTATCCCCCAACTCCATCTCGATCAGATAGGCATCCCGAGTACGCCCTTTGGACTGGATCGAATGGGCATTGATCCCGTGCAGCGCCAATAACTCAAGAACCGGCAGCAGAGCGCCGGACTGATGATCGATGGCAATCGTCATATTGAGCAACTGATCGTTTCGTGCGAGATCCCAATCACCCGACTCCCAGTGATCCCCTGACACCTTCTCACATCCTGCACGATGTACAATCCAGCGACCATCACCAGAAACACGCCCCACGATAGGTTCCCCCGGCAGTGGAACACAGCAGGTGGACCAGACAAGATCAGGGCCGGTCAACGCCGTCATGAGAAAGCGACCATCCCCATCACGGGAGACACCCTTGATGGTGATATTCGTTCGTTTGAGCGCCTGTTTGATGAGCGTTCGGGCGCGGGCCGTCTTCACCACATCCAACCAGGCGCGACGCGGACGTGATTTGCGTGATGTCTGCACATTGACGACATCCCCATCTGAGAGGGGGTGCTCAGGAGGTCGCATCACACCGTTGACGAATGCACCGACACACTGTTCTCCCACTTCGGTATGCACCAGATAGGCGAAATCCACCACAATCGAGCCGACGGGGAAAGTAAATCGATCACCGCGGGGAGAGTAGACATCCAGAAGGTCGGGCAGCACATGGGCATACACTTCCGACATGCGCAGATCACTGTCACCGAGGGTCGCTAACAGGCGCATGTAGCGCTTGGGATCGGGACCACTGCTGCTTTCGCCCCATCTGGCCAACAATCCACGTCGATTGACCTCGTGGTCTCCAGCCCGTACGACATGGACGTTCAATGGGTGTCCCTGCCAATGGATACGGGTAGTCAGCGCTCGGAAACCATTAATTCTCGGTGCATTGAGATAGTCTCGAATGTGCCGGGGCATGGGCTCGAAGTGGCGGTGAATCCGTCCCAATGCCCGCCAGGCAGCCTCTTCGTCATTGACGATCAACCGCAATCGGAAGACGGGAGACCCCACCCGTCTGAGACGTCCCGTGCCCGGTTTCTCACTCAAGAAAAAGTAGTCGGCCACACCCTTGGGCTCAATCACATAATCGAGGACATGTCCCAGATCCTGAAAACGAACCTGTATCTGCTTCTCCAACAAACGCACATCCTCCGAGCCGCGCTCCTGCAGCAGCTTCAGAGTCTCCCGGCCTTTTTTGTACTGCACCGGCATCAGGTAGGGCAACATGCGCTCGATCAGAAGATCGGCCAGATCCATCACTCCCAATCGACGCATCACCCCCACATAGATCAACCCCAGGCTCGCTTTCACCTTGGCCTTGGCAGGTTTATGAACCTGAAACGTTTCCGAGTTGTGAAGCACGTCGAATGTCTTGATGATCAGAACACGCAGATCCTTTGCCGCCGCCCCCAGGATACGACGATAGGTCGCCGGAATGTCGCCGGAACCGGTCTGAAGATTGCGGATTTTGGAGAGGGCATTCACCATCTCGACAACTGTCGGAGAGAACGTTTTAATGACGCTTTCTGCGTCCATCTCTTCCGGAGCATCCTCAATGGCATCGTGCAACAGTGCAGCGCACACCGCATCACCATCCACCAACCCCCACTCGAGACAGTTCCGTGCAACACTGAAACAGTGAATGACGTAGGGCGAACCATCAAACTTGCGAATCTGACCGTCATGAAAACGGATCGCCATCCGTGATGCTTCGGCGATCCGTTCAGCCTCCGGCTCTCCGAGAAGACGCCGACTCTCTTCCAGCAGTTCAGCCTTCAGACGTTCGACCTGTTCATTCATAGCCACTCCTCCAGGAAACGGTGATAACGCCATGCCTTACTGAACCTGCCCTCGATGATACCATCTCCCGACATCTGACCACGGTCTCAGTAACATATGCCTGAATGATTACGAAAAGAATCCAATCACAAGAAGAGACGACTTCCCACGATAAATCATCTTTTGCGTATGGTGTCACAAAGACTCTTCCCCATAGATATCGATGATCACACCCCTCCTGGACACCCATACAGAAACGCCCAGCAGGAAGCACGAATAAGCTGTTTGAGAAAAAACACCGCTACATGCGTGTTTGCCCTCGCCTTTTGGAAATCACGCACTGTATCATGCCATCTCACTTTCTTTCATAGATCTTGGCAAGGGATGACGGTGCGAAACCACGGCATCCCTGCCCGGCATTCACCATCTGTACCGGTATTGTCCGAGAGGATTCCATGTCCAAGCTGCTCTTCTGGTTCATCCGATCTCTGATGCCCTATCTCATTAGCATCGGGCTGGGTGTGGGCTTCTATTTCATGATGCCGACCACCCCCACTGAATGGAAACGCCCCCACGCGGTCCAGACTACAAACAAAGAGCAACCGGAAGCTTCCCTCAATAACGCGCAGAATGAACCCGCCTCGCTGCCAAACACAGCACCATCCGAGACGGACATATCAACGGAACAGGACCCTAAGAACCCCGATCCACCCCGCAAACTCCAGCAGGATCCGGCACCACCGATTCAAGCCGAGCGTTCGAACTATCCGGAGATTGACAAACCTCAGCAGGACTCCACGCCCTCTCCCAAAACAGGCAAGGCGACAATTGAGCGCGCGATGACACCCGCAAACCCAAACGCAAGCGCCACATCCACTGCTCCCAAGCCGCACAACGAACCGGCAACACCCGTGGTACAGACACCCACGCGCACTTCTCTGCACTCCAAACGGACCACGGCCAAAAACTGCGGCGCCTCTCCATCGACTCCGGGACCGAAAATGCACGCCCACATCGCCTGCCTCTGGCGAGCCCGCTGTCTCCATGAGCACCAAACGATGCTGACCCGCACACGACTCTCCGAAGCACGGTGCATGCAGTTTACCCGTTCGCGATCGACATGCCGCAAGCAGTTCCAAGCCCTCTATGACCGCTACCGCCCGGAGTGGTGCAGCTGGAACATGCCCGAAGATCGATCTGAATAAAGCATCATCATAACAAAAAGGAGGAAGACACCTTATCCACCGCCGAAAAGCGCCTCGGCTTCGGCCTGTGCCTTCTTCCGGCAATCTCCCTCACCGTCCTCTTTGCCTCTATCTGCTGGCTTGAACCAGTCGCAGAAATTCCTCCGCTCTTTCTCCAGCACCCGCTCTGCCTGGGTTTCCCGGCATCCATTATAGTTGGAGGAATCATAGTGAATGCAGTTGCGGCAACAGCGAGTATCACTGCTACAGTGCGAACAACTGCCGTCCCGCCCGTACTCCAATGCGCCAAGCTCCTGATGACACTTCCAGCATCTGCCCTTTTCATGCTCCAACACGATAGATGCTCCTCTGCATGAGTAATCCGAGTCTCATCATTACAACAGCCAGTCGGAAAACAAACTGGAGATTACGTTATTCAATTGCCGATTGATCGAGCAGTCACGGGTGAGCAAACAGGCTCTCAGGCTTGACCATATCAACAAGAGTGACCATCATAACGCATATTGACGAGGGATGAGTCACTCATTCCTTCTCCTTGTGACCGTCGAACCCTCCTGGAGCGCTTTCTGTAATGAAAATTATTGGCTGGCTTGCATTCATCGCCTTTACCAGTTTCATTGGCGGAGCCTGGGGCATGATGAGCCACTATCTCTTTGTTGAAAAGCGCGCAGGTTCCCTGACATCACAGCCTGAAACGGAAACCCAGGACAGCGAAGTTTCCTCTACGAATGAAGGCAGTGACTCCGACAGTAGTGGAGCCAGTGGAATCTGGTTCGGACGCATGTTTTTCAGCACTGTTCCCATCGCCCTGTTCATCTCCCTGTTTCATCTCTTCTCATGGATGACCGTTTGCTGGTTTGTCGCCTTCGGTATCGGCTTTGCTTATCGCGGAAAGAAGGTCAGCAACGCGGCGTGATCGGTCTTTCCACCCTTTCCTGAAACTGACTCGAACCCTACCCTGAAAAAAACTGATCACTGATTCCACACACTACAATTCAACGAAGAATAACAATATCAATAAATAACACCATCACACACACTTCTTGTACTGATTATTATTCGTGACCTGACACACTTATTCATGTATCTATTGTGATTAGACAGTTTCTGTCAGAAAGAATAAAAAAGAATAGGCGATGAGGGGGTCAAGAAAGTGCACTTGTCACAGTGATGGGAGTGAGATCATGGATCAAGTTCAAAGTAAAATCTTGGCCGCACTTGAAGAGTCCGTCATGGAAATCGTCACGACCATGCTCTTCATTGACATCGAACCTGGCCATGGAATAGCCAAACCCTCCGGTGTCCCCCATATTCCAGCCAAAGCGGAAGTCTCTGCCATGGTGGGCCTCGGCGGGGATATGAAAGGGGGAGCACGCCTGGGATGCTCCATTCCCATGGCAATCTATCTTGCCTCCACTCTCGCTGTAGAAAAATTCTCCTCTTTGGAAGGCGACGCCAAAGATGCATTTGCAGAGCTCGCCAACATGATCGCGGGTGGTATCCAGACTCGAATCATGGGCGATGAATTCGAGACCATCAATCTCACCCCTCCCTCCGTTATCATCGGTGAGAACTACGAGATCGACTACAAGAGCAACATCGAGAGCGTGCGCCACTTTTTCCGGGTTGGAGAAGGCGCCTTCTATATCGAAGTTTTCTATGAACTTGAACAACAGTTCGAAGAGCGCCTGGAGAACAAGCTGCATGTCGAGGTTCAGCTTGAAGAGAAGACCGCCATGTTGTTGGATGAGATGGCCAAGGAGATCGGGGCCAGTCGTTCAGAGACCATCCGACGCCTGATCGGTGGTGTCCATTACCTGCAGAGAACCTTTCGTTCAACAGACACTTCAACGGACACGTCGTAAGGGTCCTGGACTGATCAAACAGTTCTTGAAGGTTTGCCAAAAAAAAACGTCTTCCGGGATCACTCATCTCCGGAAAACGTCCAGTATGACTCTTGCCTGCGTCCTTGTTTCCTACTCCCCGCTTGAAGCGCTTCAGCTTCCCCGGGATTTCTGGATACACAACTCTCACACGATGTCGCGTTCGGGAACCGAATGTGACTACCGCTCTCCGATATATGCCATCCAGTCATACTCTCCAAGGACAGTGGCGTTTTGCCTGTTGTCTAACTACCATGCAATCGGCATGCCCAATTGGACATAACCCAGACGCCACGCACAACGATTCCATAAATACAATAACGGAATCAATCAACTAATAAACACTACGCCAGCAACTGCAAGCGTTGCTCATTTGCATCACCCATGTGTCATAATAGCATCTTTTATCAGAAAGTAGACAAAAAACTCCACATTTTGACACGAGTATGCCCTATTCCTCCAATCCACCCCCCTCTCACCCGTGCAGTTTTTTCCTTTCAGATAGAATTTGCCCACTGATTATCTCGTATCACGCCATAATCACAACAAATACCAGACAACGTGATACACACACAAGCTATTGTTATTATTAATATTTAACAGAAATCCCCACCATAATCACCAATAATGGCACACCAGTTGCTACTATTAGAGACAACGGGACAACAACAGACGATCGGGCAAATCTGACCCATACCGCCCATCGCATTGAAACACTAATAGAAAGGGGTCGATCATGGCTCTCTTCGGCGTTACCAGTTACATGAAACAGCAGCTTGTCGCTTCCCCCGGTGGCCCGAAACGGGATACTCGGGACGGCTCCGCAAAAGCTACCTTTCCACTGGTTCGGGAAAAGAGCACAGCCGCCCAATCCAGCGAGTCGCAGGAGACCGGCAACCGTTCCCGCTACGCCTATCGGGTGACACTCTCCCCCGCAGCCATTCAGAAAATGGGCAACGCCGCCATGGCCTGAGGAGTCAAGGAAACACCGACTCCTCAACCTGTCATGATCCATGCCTCTGCGCGGTCGGAATCCACGAATGATGGATTCTCGGAACAGTCCACCCGCGCTCTGGCTGATCACCAATCCTTTGCTGAACCCCTCCCCGGAAATCAACCCACGCACTCAGCGTGTCTGAATCCCGTCGTTTGCATCATCTCTATCGTCAATCGTGTCGGCATTCCGACACTCATCCCGCCGTATGCGCCAAAACACCGACGAATAATTCCATTATAATTCAATTATGTAAAGATTATTTCATGCAACTTAACATAATTGGCCCCACACATGCATCGAACACCAATCAACGACGCAATGACGTCGACACTCCCCAAGCGGAGTCACACATAACGACAGCACTTGGATGGGCATCCACACGCACGCCTATCACACCGAGGAAAGAGGAAATAATGTCCACACACACAGTGAATGACGTCTCTCTCGATCTCAACCCCTTCGTGGGATTGATGATGGTTGCTCTTACCCCTGCCCTGCTTATGATGGGTACCTTTCTTATTATTGCCAGCTACATTTGGTAGAAGGGCCGAAAACAACACCGGACCTCTACGTGATAGCGGTGTTGGATTCGATGATTGGAAAGCGCAGAAACAGCTCGGGGCACGCACCTCTACTTGGTACGTGCCCCGAGTGCGTTTGATTGAGAACTCTGTTGCAGAGCAGTGATGGTGTGCGTGTTGGATCGTCTCATCAACACATGAAAAAGGGACGCAATCAGCGCGTGTTCACATCCCGAAGACGCGCCTGGGCCTGAACAGATCCATTGGCAGCAGCTTGTTGATACCACTGCATCGCTATCTTGGAACTCTGCTTGGCACCACCTAGCCCCTTTTCGTAAAAAATACCGACATTGAACTGGGCATAGGGATCTCCCCCTTGTGCTGCTTTATGTAACCAGAAAAAAGCCTGCTTGAAATCGGGAGAACCACCGAAAAATCCATCCGAAAAGAGAAGACCGAGCAGGGTTTGCGCTTTGGGAAGGTGGTTTTCAGCAGCGTCGCGGATGAGCGCCGCCGCTTTGGTCCGGTCAGGGGGAATACCGAGACCATTCATATGGATCAAGCCAAGATAGAACTGACCTAGAGGGTGCCCCTTTTCTGCTGAAAGCCGTATCCAACGGAGCGCCTTCTGGTAGTCCAGAGGCACCCCTCTTCCCGTTAGATAGGCAAATCCTAACACCGCTTCCGAACGCCCGTTATAGGGATTTCCCATCTCGGCCTGTGCAGAAGAGGGCGTGCCGATGAGTACGGCAAGCAGCATGAATACTGCAACACGCATGATGGAACTGATCGGCATACGTCTTCTTCACCCCGGTTTCTCTAAACAACCTCACTGCGAGGCAGCGTTGACACTATCGCGACTGCGCCGCCATGACAACACGGTTTCTGCCCTGGGTTTTCGCCGTATAGAGGGCATCGTCAGCCAGACGGACAAGATCTTCTTTATGTTCGATATCCGACCGTGGATAAGAGGTAACCCCCAGGCTGACGGTCACAGTGATCTCCTGCTCACCATCTTTAACTTGCGTTTCTGCCACCATGTGACGAATCCGCTCTGCCACATCCTGGCTATCCTTATTGGAAGCCCCAGGGAGAATCGCAAGAAACTCCTCCCCTCCGAACCGCACAAGAATATCACCATCACGCAAGGCACGGCGGGCTGTTTTTGCTACCTGGACCAGAACCCGGTCACCCACCATATGTCCATAAGTGTCATTGACCGGCTTGAAGTGATCCACGTCAAGCATGATGATACCCAACGCACTGCCGGTACGCACGGCCCTGTTGAACTCCTCACTCAAGCGTGAGAAACCAAAATGACGGTTGTAGACACCGGTCAGCGCATCCAGCGCAGCGATCTGTTGCAGATGATCATGGGCAAGAGCGTTCTTCAGCGCCAAACCGAAGTTCTGGCGGAAGACACTGAGCAACCACTCGATATCCTCAGGGAATGGTTCAGGAGCCGCCAGGACCAGAATACCCAGAGACGTGTCTTTAAAATCGATGGGAAGAACCAGCACTTCTCGTGGATGAAAATCGGCCAAAAGTGCCTCGACCTTTACATCCTCGGGATAGAGTACACGCTGTATCTGCCCTACCCTCTGTGCTCTGCGCACATGATCACTATCTGAGATGGACTCCACATCCCGAAGACCGTGCGAGGCCATCATCTCCAGTTCGCCTTCCCGCACAATATAGATGACACCGGCAACGGCGTTAGTATTCTCAAACAGCGTATCCAGTGCCAGCTTCGGCAAACGCGCCAGATCCAGCTTGCTGGAGAGCGCTCTTGAGAAGGCACCGATGGCATTCTCAACCCGATTGGCCCGGCGCAAGGCATCCACCAGATCATTGTACGCGTCGGCAGCACGTCCAATGGCATCCGGTGTTTTGATATCGATGTGAAACGTCTTCTCTTCCTCTGCGGCTTCAACGGCATCCATCGAATTCTGGGAACCACCATCATCCAACCCACGCTGTTGAATCACCTTACCGATGCGACGCATGCGCGAGGCCATCTTCTTGAGAGGGCGGGTAATCTGCCGTTTCAACCACCACGCCGCAACCAACCCCATTATAATACTGACCACCAAAGCCAACATCGTCACTTGCATACTACGATGCAGTAGGGATTCCAACTCGGCATTATCCTTCAACATGCGTAAGCGCTGGTTATCTGAAAGCTCCTTGATATCTGCTTCCAGTTGCCGTGCCAAAGGGACAACCTCCCGAGAGAGTCGCCACGTGGCAAGGTTCCACTCATTACCACCACGGATCTCCATGACGCGCTGGATCATGATCTCCATGCTGCGGCGGTTCTCTTCAAGCATGGCAAAAACCGCCCGCTGCCGCTTGGTGAAGTCAGCCCGTTGCAGGGTTACAAAAGCACCACTGTTTCTTCCCCACTGCTTTTTGAACAGATCAGGATAGTGCTCGTCACCGGTCAGCAGAAAGGCCCGCACATCGGCCAGGGAGAGATCGAACGAGCCACGAAAATCGGCCATGGTCTTGAGAAGCGCCTTGCTCCGTTTTACCTCCACCACATCCTGCGAGCCCAGTGCACGCCGCCCCTCCCAATGCATCAGGCGGGTCATGGCGTCATGGATCTTCTTGGCGAGAGGATCCACCGCCTCCTGCATCATTCTGGTTGCTGGAAGGTTGGCAACGGTATGCACCGTCTTTTCGATCTCATCTTCTTGGCTGCGCAGTGTGCGCAGTCGTGATGAGATCCCCACCAGGCGGTTACGAATGTAGAGATCGGAGATAGGTACGGGAATCTGTCCCAATTTCTCCATACTCGTCTCAATACGCGCCCAGGAGTCCGCCCGCTCTTCGAGAAAACGGTCCTCTCCCAGCAACATCCAGCCTCGCAATGCAGAGAGTGATGTCTGTATCGATTCCCGCAGATCAGAACTGGTCACCGCAAGAGGAACACGGGTCGTGTTGATATCCATCATCAAGTTGTCGGAGTGGTTCAGCATGATCACACTGAACACTCCCTGACCAACCATCAGAAAGATCATCAATAAAAAACCCAAAGCGACTTTCTTGCCGATTGACATGATGCCCCCTACCCTACCAAATCAAAGACTGGAGATCAGAAGAAGCTCCGGATTTCAGACAGAATAGAATCCGAACCGGTTATTGCGCTTCTCACTCCTTATGCATATGTGTTTGCGGACAACACATCATGTCCGAAATCGGACACTACCGAATCCTTAGTGTTCTCCACATTACACGCTACAATAGTCCCGAGTATTATTATCAATCTCTCGACTCCGTTCTCCTTTGAGATCCGTGAGCCATGGTACACCCGCATATCTGCCAGTGGACGACGTCACATTCACTCCTCTCGCGACCGTTACGATTCATAGTCCTATGAATACCTTTGAACTTCAAGAATCTTATCAGCCCATCAATCTTCTGGATCCTGCAACAGAACGACCAGGAATCACCTATTATTCAATGACAACATAGCGTTACAATAGCATCATGTTTTTTTGTTCTTTTGCTTTTTTTATTTGACCACCAAAATAGATGCGATACGAACCATGACTCCACCGGACAACACAGTGCACAAATCTCCGGTTACACTGGAAGAGGCATACGCCCTCGCCGAACACTGCTACCAGGAAGGGGATACTCAACAGGCGGAAATAATCTTCCAGCAGATCCTGTCTGCTCTGCCTGATCACATTCCCACAGCCAATAATCTCGCCGTTCTCATGATTGGCCGAGGCGCATTTCGTGATGCTGAAACCTTATTGAGCGATTTTCTCTCACGCCATCCGGATTCCGTAGACCTGTGGAATCAACTGGGCGTCGTCAGAATGGCGTTTTCCGACCACGTCGGTGCTGAAGAAGCCTATATGGAGGTGATACGGCGTGCGCCCGAAGAGGCAAAAGCCCATGACAGCCTGGGTCTTGCACGGATGGCGCGCTCCGATTGGCCAAATGCGGCAAAGGCGTTCAACAAAGCTGTAGAGCACGCACCGAACTCCGGACGATACTGGTCGAATCTCGGCCTGGCCCTCCACAAACTGCACCGTCTTGATGAAGCGCGCGCCGCTTTTCGCATGGCCCTGGAACGTGATGGCGGAGAACCAGAGATCCTGAATCGAACAGCCAATCTCCTTCAGGAGATGGGCCAAACCAAAGAGGCTCTGGACCTCTACGAAACAGCCCAACACAAGGCTCCGGATCGTCTGGATTTTTCCATCAACCGCATCAATCTCCTCGTGGAGATGAACCAGATTGACGAGGCGGATGCCCTCCTCAACACTCTCGTAAGCAGGCACTCCGATCACCACGATATCTGCCATGCTCAGGGCCGATTGGCGCAACGCCGAGGAGATAGCAGCAGTGCGGTGCACCATTTTGGCAGAGCACACCAACTCAATCCGGACTCTCTCTCGACGCGTAATGATCTGGGCGCAGCCCTGGTGGATTTGGGCCGATTTGACGACGCACTCAGCCACTACAACGCCGTTCTGGACCACAATCCAAAACATGCCAGCGCCCTTGCCAATCGCGCTGTTCTTCACCTGCTTCAAGGAGACTATCAGCAAGGGTGGGAGGACTACGAATGGCGCTGGCTGACAGAACCGTTCAAAAAGATCCGTCGATCATTTCCCTACCCACTCTGGGATGGCAGCAATCCAGCCGGAAAAAAGATCCTTCTGATTACGGAACAAGGGGATGGTGACGCCATACAGTTTGTCAGGTACGCAACACAGCTTTTAAAGAGAAAGGCCAGAGTCACCGTCGAATGTGAACGCCAACTTCTCTCTCTCTTCCGGTCAATGGGGGCGGAGATCTCATGGCTGGAGCGGAGCCGTCACATCCCTTCCGGATTCGACTATTATGCGCCGCTGATGTCACTTCCACGTCTGCTTTCGGATGAGATACCCCACTATACGGAAGACGGTGCACCGTATCTCGCACCATCACAGGAAACCATGACCAGATGGTCCCCCCGCATTGCCAGCACGACGCCGACAGTCGGTCTTGTCTGGGCAGGCAATCCCGAACACCGTAATGATCACAACCGCTCACTCACTCTCGAACAGCTTGAACCTCTCTTGGCTGTTCAAGACATCCGCCTGTTCTCTCTCCAGATGGGGAGTAAACCCGCAAAACCGGCACAACTTAAACGATATAACATGACAGATTTGACGGAAGATATTGCATCATACGAGGATAGTGCCGCGATACTCAGGCAGTTGGATCTTCTGATCTGCGTCGATACATCCATTGCCCATCTTGCAGGAGCTGTAGGGGCTCAGGCCTGGATTCTTCTTCCTTCACCACCCGACTGGCGCTGGGGCCTGGAAGGAGACAGGACTCCGTGGTACCCCTCTCTCACACTCTTCCGCAGGCCACTTGGTGACACATGGGACTCTGTTATCAACGCAATGGTGAAAAGAATCACAGATCGTAATTTTGATACGCCCTTAATCGGACGGTACTCTTGAGAACCCAGACCAATCTATTCCCAAAATAAAAAAGGCCGTAATACGCTGATATTTCGTATTACGGCCCTAACCGGAACACCGTTTCTTCCAGACAAAATAGTAAGGATGTTGGTGACGGCATCTGAAATGCGCTCTATTTAATCGACGGCTATTAGACTAACCCACTTACTCTTACAGGAGCCTTACAAGTTCCCCTTTTTTTTAATTTTTTTGAAGTTTTTATTTTTTTCAAACAAAAACAACATGATAAACGTGCAACACACACACGATTGCGGCACAAACAATTCTCATTTGCGAACATTTCAGATAAATTCAATCGAATTTCCCTACGTGATGCACAATTGATAGTTATAAATAGCATTTTATTCAGTCACCCAACACTTAACCGCTTTCGTGTCAACGCAGACAGCCATCGATGAGTACTCTTTTCGAACTGCGCCTTTTTTCTGGAACAATCAAGCCAGGGATTGACTCTACATCGTCATGATAGCTGTGATACGGTACAGGGTGCAGGCACACCCGTTCCATATAAGTGTTTTTTTCAATCAAACACATGAAATTATTCGTTTAATCAATTATTATTGCCGATTTTTCTTCGACTCTTCGAACCAGCAAGCAGCTTCCAAGAACCGGCAACATCAACAAGAACACTCAAGACCGACCCCTGAACTCGATCCAATGGATGCGTACCACCATGCCACTCTTCTCTGCAACCGCTTCCTTCTCATCTCGTACAGGACCCCTACCCTCACTCATTCCCGTTGTGGTTGCAGCATCGCTCCTCCTCTTCATGACTCCAAGTCATGTCCAGGCCAGTTCGGCAGAACGACTTCTCTCTTCCATCATGCAGGTTTGCATCACGTTAAAACGGGATCTGCGCTCCCTTGGCAAGGAGCTTGACAGCCTCGACAAGACACTCGTGACTTTGGAAGAATCTCGCTCAACACGTTTTCACGAAATCAAACAGGAACGGGATCATCTAGCTCTAATGTCACGGCAACTCTTCCTGCAACGTCACGCAACAGGAGACGCCCAAGACAAGCCAGCACACAACTCTGACAAGAACACGCAGAAACGTTCCTCCAAACAACCACCCCAGCCGCTCTACGCTACCCACCCTGCGTGGGGTTGGGCACCACCCGCGGTTTGGGGTGGTCCACCGGCTCCCCCTGGAGGCTCTGCTTGGCAGGCACACACCCCTTACCACACAGCGGCTCATCCTGGAATCAGAGCAACGAACCGGCAGGTTCAACACCCGCCCGCGGCCACTCAGAGAAAAGAACAGACTCCTAATCATGATTATCAAACACTCTTTAATGCGTTGACTGAACGAAAAAAGGCGTTTGATACAACGTGGGATGAGTATCTTGTCTTTAAAAGGGAAAACACTGATGCGCGCTCAAGAGTGCGGCTTGAACGCACTCAAAAAACGTCGCTTTTCGAAGAGAACAAACGACGCTATGATGCCATCTGTTCCCGTATGTCCCGTAAAGCGGCGTCACCCTTCCGATGATAGTGGATAGGATACGGCTTTTCCCCAGCGCTGTTACCGGCTGTTCCGAACGGAATTACTCTATTGGAATCAATAGCTCACGTATTGCGTCTTTTTATGAACAATAACAATCAACAGGGAATCAAGGCGGATGACATGTTCACACCTCTAACGCACCGAACAGAAGAATATGCGCGCTCTTCGGCTTCAGAAGAGAGAGTCCCTGCACGCAACAGATTGCTGCGACTACTCTCCACTCTCCCTGTTTCTGCTCTACTCCTGATAGTGCTCTTGACAGCAGCTCCTCTGCACGCGAGCCAGGACAACACCCTCTCGCCCAAGGTCAAACGACAGTGTTTCATGACCCGTGACAACGCCCAGTTTCTCCGCACCCAGTCCGAGCGGCTCTATCAGTTGCACAAGCGAGATCGTGATGGTCTGCTCAGCACTGAACAAGCTCTGCAGAAACAGCGTCGCGCCCTTAACCAGACCAAGAGGACGATCAACCTCGATTCTCAACGCGACCTGCGCCGATTCTATGAAAAATCACGTCAGTTCAAAAAAGAGCAGCGTGAGTACGATAAATCAGCGGAACTCTTCTATAAAAGCAGTGAAAAACGTTTACTCCAATACCGACGAATGATCGGCAACTATCAAAAGAAGATCAAAGCGTTCAACACCTACTGCGCTGGCCGATTCTACGAGGGCAACAATGAGGAGTGGAGTCGATTCTCCCGCATGCCCATGGATCGAACCGACCGCAGCAAGAACTGGTAGTCGGCCCAATTTCCTCCTGTGACCCAAACAGCCCTGAGCGGCGTTCTGAATTGACTGGAAATCCCTTACGCAGGGGGTATACTGGGATGTGTCGGATTTATGTCAAGATCCGAGCGCCTGAAGAACAGGCGGAACGATTGGATATCTAGAAATCTCCCTGGGAGCCAAAGAGAATGCTTGCCGTACCCCCCGTCACCATACCCGGACCTCTACCCGGTGAGTCGATGCAGGTGACCCATGTTGCGGGTGCGGATCCCAGCGTGCAGAACCTCACCGCTCTGCCACCTCCGGTAACGACACAAATTCTGCAAACAGACCAGTTCGATGCCGCCGAGAGCTCCGGTCAAGGTGCTTACCGTACATGGGATCCGGTCGAAAAGAGCGACAATCCATTCATCAGGCGTAAACAGGCATTCAACGAGCTGGAAGCACGCCTTCTTGCCTTGAAAAGCCGAGTGGAAGAGGTGATGGATCCCGGACACTATGCTGCCCGCATGGTGGTCAGCAGTGACCCGGGCCGAGTGAGTGGGTCGGCGTCACGTAATACACCTTTCACCGCTCTTCAGCTGACCGTGCTGCGCCTTGCGACACGTTCCACTATTGTTTTGGGCAAAGGGCACGACCCCTCCGATCCGGACCACACCGGTCGAGGCATCCGTCCGGAAGTGACGCTCACCACCGACCGCTCCATCCGGTTCACCTATAACGGTAAACTGTTCTCCGTCCCTCTGAAAGGCGGTGACTCCCTGCAGGAGACCGCCAAGCGCATCTCCACCCACGACTATGGCGATGAACCGGGTGTGGAGAGCGGTGTGGTCCTGGATGAGAGCGGCTATGCCCGCCTCTATCTACAGGCCAAGGATGCCGGTGGTTTTCGAACCGATGCGGAGAGTAAGACAGTTGAGCCTCGCTTACACGGCCTTGCCATTACGACCCCACGCGGCGATGCGGCACCTTTGAGCTTTGGCGGCGCCCCACTTCTGGATAGCGACTTCTATCTGGCCGACCCCGGAGTTGATGGTCTCTACCAGCGTGACGACGGTCCCGTTCAATCACTCCCGGGCAATATCATTCATCTTCTTTCCGACTCTCTTACACTGGAGATGCGTGTCGTGTCGGAAGAACCGGTCTCCCTCTCCGTGGTGACTGACTCTGAAACCATGCTGTTTCTGGTTCGTGGCTTGGCGGCTGCCTATAACAGCATCGTCTCCTTTGTCGCTCAGGAACGGCACAACGCTTTTCGCAACGATCCACTGCCCGATGCCATCATTCAGGATCTCCGGGATCTGCTGATTCCACCGATCCCGGCAGCGACTGAAGAGACCACGGAAGAGACTACCGCTCCACCCCTGCCGGGATTGGCGGAGCTTGGATTCTCCATTGGTGAAAAGGGATTGGCCGCTATCGATGATGCGCTGTTCCGCGCAGCTCTTGAAGAGGAGCCGGAACAATTTGGCGCTATCATGATTGGCCACGGCGTCGAGTTCTCCATCCCCACTGGTGAGACTGCCACAGCTACTGAGGGTGTCACAGGACCGGAAGCCGCCCTCGCCTACCGCCTGCATGCCGTCCTCACTGCCGTGACCGGCCCGTCAGGTCTCTTTGCAGGCCGCACCCGATCACTGGAGTATCAGGCTCTTGCCGTTGCTTCCCGCGTCAACACGGCTGCCACACGACACACCCGTACCCAACGACGATATCTCTCGAGGTTTGACGGTATCCGCAGTGTCGACTCCGCTCTTGATAAGACACGCCAGAACCTCAGTGAAACCTTGCGCCTCTTGACACTACCCCAGGAGAGCACCCCGCTCCCCCAGGTTGGCTGATCACCCCACTTTTTTCGTCAGACGCTTGACCAGTTTCCCCATAAGAGCCGTTACATTCCTTTTCCCAGGCGTATCGGCAGTAGGTGCAGCTTCTGTGGAGACTTCACGCTCTTCATGATGGGCTGAAGGGAGATCCATATTCTCCTGGCCGGAGAGTTCTGCAATCTGTTTGACCAGATCATCACAATCAACACTCAACAACTTGTCGATCCTGCGACGTGAGCCTCTGTGCTTGAACGAGAGACTCTTCATCGTGCCCTTGAAGTCCGCTTGAACCCCGCTGATACGCTTCAAGGGATACGCACGACTCTCCATACTGTGCACTCCGCGCATCAGGATAAGAAGACGCGCATTAGTCAGTACTGCATAGTCACACAAGGCATCCCCTCCCCGATCGGAGAAGGTGCCGTGGTAGATGGCATAGATACGCTCAGACCCATTCCATACACTTAGAAGATCATCTCGGATATGGTCGAGACACACCTGATTCCCGATACGCACATGGGGGCCTTCAAGATCGAAGGCCGGTGACGCCTCTTCGTGAGCATCACTCTCTTTTTCGCGTGATCTCTCCTTGGGCTCCTGAGCATCACTGGATGACTCACTGGAAGGATCAGGGCGTTGTTCCAGAGGGGGCTCTATGCGTGTCTCATGTTCAGGCTGCGCTGCCTCTTTATCTCCACTCACATGCTCTTCATCTTCAAGATCAGGTTCGGTTCGCTCACTATCGCCGGTGGCGTTGTCCAACGTCGCGCCGACACTCTCCTCTTCCATGACTGATGATGATTCTTCCATGGCATCACCTTCCACAGTTTTGCGCCTGCTCTCTGTTTCTGCTGTCACCTGCTCCAGCTCCTGATCCAGTTTTTCCAGAGAAAACGTCGGCAGGTTCTCCTCCTTTTCATCGTCATCCATAAAGGGGTTGTGAACGCTTTCTACGCTCTTCTCTTCAGGAGTTTCCCGCGATTCACGACTGGCTTTCAGGAAGGGATCTTCCGAATCTGAACTCTCTGGGATATCGGGCAGTGTTAACGACAGTGGTTCCGAATCCGCAGTATCAGGTGAGGTTGATATCTCCTCTGTTGAAGAGTCGTTTGACTCCTTCACTTCTTGATGCTCACTCTCACCTTTGCCTGTTTCTCTACGCTCCGGATAGAGTGTCAACACCGGCATATCCATGGGATCCCCGGACGACGCAGCACGCTCCTCTTTTCCAGGCATATCCATACTATCAACACTGGACACTTCGGGAATCTCTAGAGCAGCGTCAAGAAGACCCTGTTCAGTATGAGGCGCACGCTCTGGCTGCACATCCGACGAATCCTTATTGGTGGCTCTATTCGATTCCGGCTCTAATTCAACGCTGAGTTCGAGATCGGGGACCGACGTGTCTTGTTCCGTTTGCTCTTCGTGGGTTTGCTCTTCGTGGGTTTGCTCTTCGCGGGAAGGAGGTTTCTCAAGATCAGCATGCTCTCCCGCATCATCCGCAGGCGCAGCATCCTCTGCAACCAAGCTCGCACTCTCAGTTGTGTTGACCTCTGGTAGGGAAAAGCTGACATGTTCCAGATCAGAGCTGTTATCTTCCGGTGCTATTGTCACCGGTTCGGCTCTCTCAACCGGTTCAAAGCTGATGGTCTCCAACTGCAGCGGAGGTGTCTTCGACTCTGGTTGAGCAGCACCCGGTGACACGGGGGCAAAGGCGACGGTCTCCACATCCGATGGCGGCTCATGTTCCAGACGGGCGCGATCCGGAACAAAGGCTCCTGAGGAGAGAGGCTCCGGATCTTCCGCCCCTGCGTCCTGTGCTGACTCCTTGGGTGTTTCCGAAGAGGTCTGCTGGGTGGTACGCGCCTCTTGTGATTCATCGCCGTGATCATATGACGGCTCTTCACTTTCGGACCCCTCATCCAACCAGGTAGGATCAGCAACCGCCACCAAGTCGGACAGAGCGGCACTGCCCTCTTTCACCATCTGCTGAGACAGACTCTCCATATCGGACGAGGGAAGAAAGAATAGTGACGATTCAACTCCAATCAGCCGACCCTCTTCAGGACGAAGGTCCAGCCAGAGCCCAGACATGATCCGACGCGCGTCAACAGGAAGCTCCTCTTGGATCTCATCCGCCATGAGGAACAACTGCCGCGCATCATCATCCGCTGGAAACTGCATCCCCTCCGTATGCCACGGTTGCGGCAACGCTTCCATTTCCGGTTCAGAAAAGGGGGAACGCTGCAGGCACCAGAGATTTCTGAAGACCACCTGGCCAAGAGCAGCTTCCACCCAGGCCTCGATCCGAACAGCGGTTTGAAAGAAGGTGCTATACGTGGCAGCATCCTCTTCGATCTCTGACAAAAGGAGGGGCTCCTCAACATGCACGAGAAGCGGTTGCGACTCTGTCGTCAACAGTGGAACAATCCTGGCCATGATTCACCTGCCGATGATGAATGACTGATAACCCGTGCGAACCGATCCCCCATTTAAGTGGTAACCGGCCCTTGAGCCCTCTTGACCTGATCTGCAGCAGCCAATGGGTAACGTGCTCTGGTCTTGTTGACAGAGTACTCGAAAACAGGCAAAGAGACACGCCATGCGTTATGATGCGTACTCGGTTCGGAGATGACATGCCCGAGCAGATGAAGTGTGCGCTGACAGAGATGCATCGACCATGCAAGAACGCAAGAGAACAACACAACACCGACCACGCCAGGAACCCGGACGCTCCGACCGGCAATCCTCCCGTTACTCCGTACACACCGTCGGCAGCACGAATTCAGCGCGCTGCCCCACCTGTCACAGCCGAATGGTGCGCGCCTCGGAGCAACACACTCGTCTTGGAAGAACCGAACACACCTGCATGTACTGTGGTGTAACTTTCACTTCAGAAGAACAAAAAGAACACAGAGCACCTCCACCTCTTCCGAGAACGCAACAGACCCGACGCTCCAGTGACACCGGATCCCTTAACCCGCAGCAATCTCTATTGTTGAAGATGATTATAGGCGCCATTGTGCTGTCGGTCATTCCTATTCTCAACTGGCCCTTCTCCTGGCTGGAGACCTTTTTTCACGAACTGAGTCACGGTTTGGCAGCCATCCTGACCGGTGGCTCCATTCTCAATATTACACTGACATTCGATGGGGCCGGAACCTGTACGACACGTGGCGGATGGCCACCACTGATCACCTGGGCAGGTTATGCAGGCGCAGCGCTCTGGGGCATGGCCATCACCATGAGTGCCAGCGAATCCCACCGACGTCTCTCCCCTGCCCTGACGGCACTGCTGATGGCCACCATGTTGATCAGCACCATCTGCTGTATGTCTAATGGCGTTTCGCTTCTGGTCATGCTGATCATCTATCTGCTTTGGATGGCAGCCGTCTTCATGCAGGCGAAAACGAAGAACGCCTTTATTCTCAAACGATTTCTCCAGTTTTCCGGGATATATGTCACCATCAGCGCTGTTATCTCACCGCTTTACCAATTGATCTCATCCGTGGGAGACAGCAAACAGTTGGCCAGGATGAGCGGTATCTCGGAAGGGTTTTGGGTGTTGAGTTGGGAGCTGTTGGCACTGGGGGTGATCTGGAGACTCTGGCAGCAGGCAGGACGTTCCGAATAAGGGCGTGTTGATCACACCTCGCTGTTATTATCCTGATTATCCGGGTGGGAAGCGTTGAAACGCTCAAGCAGTTTGTGCAGTGCCAGACGGGCATTGGGAGCGATGTGATCGGTGTCGGCATACCACCAGCGATGAATGGTATTTTCGGGAATGCTCAACTCACGAGCAAGCACCCGGATATACACCCAGTCCGCCAGACCGCGTCCGTAAACCATTCTACTGACGATGTGAAGATCATTCTCCATAGTGCAGCTGCCTCTTGAAGCTGGCTACATGCTCTGACTGATACCTTCTCCTACGACTCTTACATAAGTTTATCGCCATCCGAGCCATTCGACAAACTCTTCCACTCACCAGACCAACTCACCAGTTGCAGACGCCCTTTCCATCTCGTGTGATTCGGCAATGAATACCCCTCAGGTGGAGAGAGAGCACGCATTCGATTTGTGTCGAATAATCCCTTGCCAAACATTTTTTTCTCAAAGCAATCGGTGAGAAATACGGGCTAAGGCTGATCCGAATGAATAGGCAACGGTTTGTTCCGTGCCGTCAGCAGCCGATCCAACAGATCCGACAACGCCTGGGCCGATGTCACCGGCAGATGACACACCCCTTGAGAACAGAGATAAGCCGTTGGTTTATTCTCCAACCGCTGTCGTGGATTGAGGGCAGGAAACAGCGCCTCGTCCCCATCACCATCCGCAAGAATCAGAATCCGTCCCGGCAGCAGTCGTGCATGCATCACCTTAAGAAACGCCTGCACCTCCGGCTCCTGCTGATCTCCGGCGATCACCAACTCCCAGAAGTGGTCGGTGCTGAAATCCCAGGCGTGCAACATTGCCGGTAAGCGCCACCCCTCCGTGCGAAGCAGAGGAAGATGGAGCGCCATCAGCCGTTTCGCTTCCCGCATGATCTCCGACTCTTCACCGGTATACCAAGCCAGTCGGCGTAGAGCTGCGAGTAACACTGAATTACCGGATGGAACAGGATCATCTTCCAGACGTGTCGTCACGGGAAGCACCTGCTCAACGTCCCTCGGCAGCATGGGGTAAGCCTGCTCCGAGGAGTTCTCCTCACTTTTTTGCTCGGAGGGACGAAAACGTCGCATGGTTTCAGTCGTAAGTTCAAGCGCCCGCTTCAACCAGATCTGATCAAATGTCCCATCATAGAGATCCAGCATCGCCCAGATCAGAGTGGCATAGTCTTCAAGGAAAACAGCGCCGCTCATGACACCCTCAAACCGGCTGTGCCGTACACCTGACTCAGAGCGAGACCATTGCCAGAGAGTATCGGCACATCTCAACGCCGCCTCTCGATATCCGAGCCCGGGGAACTGCGCCTCAGCGCGAATCAAAGCGGTAACGGTCAACGCGTTCAATGAGGTGATCACCGCTTCATCACGAAAAGGAGGAGGTCTCTGATCTCTGGCTTCATTGAGCGTTTTGATGGCGGAGTCCCGGAGCGCTTTCTGCTCTGGGGTCAACGGCTGCTCCAACTCCTCCAACACCTGTTTCGGATCTCGCCGCAATGCATACCGACCCTCGACACTCTGGGCAAAAGGATCAAAGAAACTCTCGATAAACCGTCCAGCGTGATCCTCACCAAGTTGGGAAACAAGCTCCTCTTCGGTCCATGTGTAATAGATACCCTCACTCTTCTCCTCTTTGCCCGGCACCGTTGACTCGGCGTCCAAGGAGGAGGCGAAGCAGCCATGCTCCAGGCGAAAGCGCTTGAGCAGCGTATCGAGAACCCCCCGGGCCACCTCGGCAAGATAGGGGTTATCGGTCAACAGTGCTCCCTGGCGATACACTTCTGCCAGTTGAGCGTTGTCGGTGAGCATCATCTCGAAATGGGGAAGATCCCAACGTCGATCCACTGCGTATCGATGAAACCCACCTCCAAGCTGATCCCGAACACCTCCGGATGCCATCCGGATCAGACTCGCCTCCACCATCTCTCTCAGCAGCGGATCATCCGTCTTCCGTGCCTGTCGAATCAGCAATCCCAGAACGGACGGCTGAGGAAACTTCGGCTCCAATCCGAATCCGCCATTCTCCGCATCAAACCGGGCAATCCAGAAAGCGACGGCTCGATCTGCCGGGTCTTCCGTCTCGGAGGGTTTCATAAGACCGGGCAGTTTGACATGTTCCTGGTCAAAACGGGAGAGCAGCGCCCCCAGACGGGCGGCATCCTGTCGCACCACATCCGGCGAATCTCTCCAGGAGAGGGCCAATGAAGAGAGCACACGGCGGAAAGATGGTTGGCCTCGTCTCGTTTCAGGAGGAAAATAGACACCGGCAAAGATCGGTTGTAACTCCGGCGTTAAAAAGAGATGCAACGGCCAGCCACCATGTCCGATCATCCGCTTGGCCATCTGCATGAAGGTGTGATCCAGGTCAGGACGCTCGTCACGATCGATTTTGATACTGACAAAGGCGTGGTTGAGAACGTCCGCTGTAGCCGCGTCCGAAAAACTCTCCCGTTCCATAACATGACACCAGTGACAAGACGCATAGCCGATGGAAACCATGATCAACCTGTTTCCGGAACGCGCCTTCTGTAACGCCTCTTCTCCCCATGGGTACCAGTTGACCGGATTATCGGCGTGTTTGCGTAGATAGGCACTGGCGGTATTCTCCAGGCGGAACCCTCCTTGCCTCTCTGGCGACCGCTCCGGACTGTTGTTATCGGGAAGCACTGCGTCGCCGACATCGATATCGTTACTGCGAGGGGAGAGTGCATGGTCACGACTCGGCGCGCGATCAGAAACGGAAGCCTCCGCCTCACCGCTCACCATTACCCCTGTCAGAATCACCACTATCGCGATCATCCAACGACAGACAGCAAGGCTCTTTACCCACTCATTTCTGTCCACACACCTACTCCGATAGCCGTCTGTCCATCACAAAAGGACAGAGTGTTTATCATTGCCAAAGCGTTCGAACTACAGCACCCTTGGATAGGAGCTGAAGGCATTTCAATAACGTGCTCGTCGCGCTCTTATTAGGGACTGAATTGTCAGGAGATCTTCTCACATGGATGACCTCACGGACCGGTTACTTTCATCCATTACCGTAGAGAATGAACAGATTCTCTATGTAGCCCGGGCTGGAAGTAGTCTGAACGATGACCAACAACCCGATGACAGCGACATTCACTTTGCCTTTACGACGCTCAGCCTGATTCTCTTCTCAGGCTTGAAAAACAGCCCTTATCATCGCCGTTTCTTTCTGGATGAGATAGAAAAGATCGAAGAGATCCACCCACTCCATCTGC
>JADGBX010000170.1 GCA_015231265.1 Magnetococcales bacterium
GAACAGGCGATTGGTCTTCTCTATCTCGTTTTTCTGGTCCATGATCTTTTCGCTCACTCTCCTTGTCAGACTGTGATAGGTGCGGCCACCCCATTGACGAACCGGGGTGGAGATATCAAGATCGGATCATGTTGGAATCTACCGGCTACTTCATCATTAATCATAACGAGTTCATCAGAATTGAACAGCCATGCACCGCTTCATGTTCTTCAGATTGCTTTAAAAACGAGTACATCTTCCTCTGTTTCCTGGCGTTGAAGTGGCGGGCAGATCCATTGTAACGTTCAATGAATGATGTGTTTACCGTTCCAGAACATGATGAAGCATCCATAGCTCGGATAAGTATGAAGCTCCGTGTGATTATATTCTAACTATGAGCTATCCTCTCTTATATATTGTAATTTATCTCCCATATCAGGGCATATCCGACCCAAACGCATCAAACGGGCGATCTGATATGCCACGACCATAAATGATTACCAATTCTTGAACGGTCCATAGAGCATTGCATGGGAGCGGTGTGGTCCAAAGTAGACGGAAGCCCATGGCCAGACCTGAAATCCCGCTGGGTCCAGTCATGTCCGGGATGATGCCCCCCTGGAGGGAGGGTGGTTTGCTTCGGTGATTTTGGTGAGCTGAGCGCCCAATTGAAGAAAGACAGAGGGTTGTTGAGATACTCGAAAACACCTCCCCAAGGTAGCACCTGGGTAGCACCCGCCAATAATACAGATCCTCTGATTGTCATTCAACTCATTGATTTGATTGGTGTCCACGAGTGAATTCGAACCACAGGCCTACAGATTAGCAACCTGTTGCTCTCCGCAATTGAGCAGACCTACGACAAGTTCGTAAGTTTCTCCACCTGTCTGTGACACGATGCACTGGCCAGCCTGTGGGGAATCCGACATGACACTCTACTTCAACTATTGGTCGTGCCTTACAAATGTGATCAAAGCAAGCGCGACTCCATCACCACACCCCACTCAGGATCACGCGCCTGATCAAAGAGGGACAGTTCCTGTTCTTGGTCGTTGCGAACGTGGGGACGTTCATAGGGCACGAGCCGGAAGAGCACATGCCATGCCCCTGTCTCACAATCCCAGGGACTCGGCTCCTCATCCATCTGAAAACATCTTTTCAACTCCTTGAAGAGCAGCTGCTATTGGTGTACTCCTCACGGATCATGCCCCAGAAAGGCGAGGAGAATATCCAAATCCTCCTTGCTTAGATCTCCATCTACCAGCTTCAATGACCTTCCTCTCTGGAATGTGAGCAGATGGACTATGGTATCTTCACCCTCTATCGCTTCCTGTTCACCAACGTAGTCATGGCATTGAAACACCTGTCGGCTGATCAGACCCATCACTACGATACGTCGCCGGTCAGAATCCAGAGTGATGTGAGGACGTCGGATCTTGATAAACAGTTTACCAAACAAAGACAAAGCAATCATACCCAAGGGTAAGATCGGGGTTAATTCCAATGCCCCAGTATAGACATTTTCTGTCCCTGATGGATCGATCAATGCAGACACCCTATTGAAAAAAGAAATAAATCCGGCCCGCCCTTCTTCCAGAACCAGGGAGATGAGTGCAAAGAGGATTGCAAAATAAAACAGACCTCTGGAGTACTCGTTGGTCTTGCCACCCGCCAGTGGCAAGATACACTTTTCCATCTGTTCATGGTCCGGCATGACATTCACTCCAACAACAGGTTGGACGCTTCATAAGGCCCTCAAAGCAACCGCGAATCCGTCATTACATCCCACTCAGGATCACGCGCTTGTTCAAATAGTGAGAGACTCTGATCATCTTCTTCATACTGATCATCTCGGTGTTCATAGGGAACGAGCCGGAATCTCACATGCCACGCTCCGGACTCCCGATCCCAGGGAATAGGTTCCTCCTCCATCTGGAAGTACTTTTTCAACGCCTTGGAGAGCAGCTGCTTCTGCTTTTTCAGCTTGGCATCGGCATGATGTCTCTCCAATCTCAACTCCCCACCCGCCATGGCAATGGCTCTTAATAATCCCCACTGGGCATTGGGTTTGCCACTGCGCTGATCCTTCATTCCGAGATGCTCCGGCTCCACCCGCCTGGGCTGGGGCATCCCTTTGCAGCGAACGCTCATCACCTCGTTAGCGATGAACTCGATGGTGAGATTTTCCCATCGGCTGTCCGGTGGCGCTGGGAATCCAGTCGCAGAGTGTTCACCACGAGTGGGGTCGCCATCAGGATGAGCAATCTGCTGAAGAACGCTCTCATGCCCTTCTGTAGCCATCCACTCTTCACGAGAGGAATCCCATCCCACAAGCTCCTCCATTGCTATCAACGGGACCTCCAGAGCAGACAAGGCATATTCTCCAACGTCCGTGACCGTCTTTTCCGACGTCAACAGAAGCAGGAACGGCCCCTTGTCCATCATCGAGAGACTGGACGCCGCATGGATCAAAGAACGGCTGTGCCGCTCCAGGGTCCAGTAGACTGGAATCCTCTTCAATGCCCTCCTCGCTCTTCCCACGAGAAACGTCCGGGACAATTCCTGCACCGACGTCCCGATCATCTGAACCCCCAAGGCCTGAGCTGCCAACTCCATCAAGGGGCGCAGATCCATCTCATGGAGGATAAGCTGACTCGGCTTCAAATGGATAGTGTCACAGTAGCGCTCAACATTGTTGCAGTTCGCCAGGATGGTGCCATCGTCCAGCTCCACCACCCTTCTGGGACAGTCCCCGCTATAGGAGAAGGGACAAGGGAAGATCTCCGCCCGTTCGCTGGTCGGCCTTAGAAAGGACCTTGCCCTGCGAAAATCGGAAGCCATCACCTGCCGCCACTCCGTCATGGTCGCGACGGGGTCAAGCAAATGGTCGATGGCAGACCAGAGGGTGGAGGGATGATCCCGCTCGATCAGTTCTCGAATGCGCATGACTACTCTCAGAAAGCCGATTTCCGCATGAACCCACGCTTCTGCAACCACTGCTCGATCAGATGGCTATCCTCATCCCGTTGATAGGAGATCTTGTTGGGCCTGCGGATCGTGACGTTCCGGGGTTTCTTGGCCTCTCTGAGCTTGACTGAGAACACCACCTTCATCAGCTCGCTTGACGGGGGAAAGGGCATGTCTGGAGACTCCTCGAACATGGCAAACAGATCCTCGGCCTTGCGGATCTCAGCCGCCTTGTTCTTACCGCCCTGTTTCCACTCGTATTGAGTCAGACGAATCCACTCCAATCCTTCGATGTCGCTGCAGACCAGAGAAGCCCTTCTATCCCGCTCCAGCGGTTTCAGTGTGAAAAGGCGCTTGCCGATGAAATGGGTCGAGGATCCAAAGAAGTGCTTGCCGATCATGTAGCGATAGAGCACCTGCTCCCCGGTTGAACCCGAGGATCGTATGGCCAGTTCATCCCTGGATCGATCATAAACCACCACGTCATGGGTCTCGGGCCGAAAGCAGATGCTGCTGGACTCTCCCTCCTCCTGGATCCCCTGTCTGTGCACAGGTTTGCCATGCCGGATGAGGAAGCTCATCTTGGCTCCATGATCGAAGATGAACACCTTGCAGCCGCGCCCACGCCGGTTCTGCTCAAACCAGCAACACAGTTCCGATTCGAACTCTACCAGCTCGTCCTGACCGGGAATTTGGAATCCCTGCTCGGACCGTTGCACACTTCGGAATATGTCGAAGGAGCGGGTCTTGGTCACCAGGATGGCCGCATGCGACTCCTCCAACAGACCGGGACGCTCCATCCAGACTTGAAGGGCGACTTCGGTTGGTGAGGCATGCTCTTGAATATCCAGACAGACCCCTTCTCGCTTACAAGCTGCCAGAAGCATATCCATCCCATCGGGGGTGGACATCTCGTTGACGCAGTAGAGAGCCTCCACCATGCGATCCGGAATATGCTCATCGGGGTGGATCAGGATCGATGACAGCTTGGCCACATCGACCTCAGAGCCATCCGCTGGTTCCACATCCAACCCGTGATCTCAGAGGTAATCCGAATAGGGCGTGAGAAACGCCTTCAAAGTCTCAGGGGCAATCTCTCTCAGAATCCCCGGCTGTGCAAATTTACGCAGTGTAATACTCGACATTGCGGTCTCCCTTCATGGCGTCCGTGTCTCTATCATCAGAATCCTTCCGCTCTGCCTTCACTGCCTGTGACGGACAGCGACCACCTTGCCAAGAATGCGGAGCTCATCATCTTGTTGAACTTCTATGGGCTTGTACGCGTCATTGGCCGGGCGCAACTCAATCTGCTCGCCGTCGATGTAGAGATGCTTGACCGTTGCCTCATCCCCGAGCAGCGCCACAACGATCTCACCATTCTCAGCAATGGGCTGTTGGCGGACGATCACATAGTCACTATCGTTGATCTGGACATCGATCATGCTGTCTCCCTGAACACTCAGGGCGAAACAGTTTCCCCGAACAATGTGCGCTTCCACCTGCAGCTCTCCAACCCGATTCTCTTGAGCCAGGATGGGAACTCCAGCAGCCACTTCCCCCACGATGGGAACATCCCTCAACTCCGTGACATAGACCGACGACCTCGGTGCTGTCTGACCTTTCGATGACGTCTCAGACTTCAATCTCTTCCGGGGTTCCTCTTTGATCTTCTTCCGCCGCTTCTTCGTTGAGGATGACCTTCTAGGATTATTCAGAATTCTCAACGCTCTTGGCTGATGCCGCACCCGCTTGATGAAGCTCTTCCGCTCCAGATTCACCAGCTGCTCATGCACGCTGGTTTCACTGATGCCACGGGCATCAGCAATCTCTCTCAGCGTCGGCGCCTTGCCGTGCTTGTCGATGTACTCCTGGATGTAATCCAGCGTGCCCTGCAACGTCGGGGTGATGCCCTGCACGGGCTTTCTGCCCCGGGTCTCCATCGTGCGTTCTGTCATGACTCTCTCCGAGCACCATCAATTATCTTCGGTTTAAAAAGCGTATCGAAGACCGATGATATTGGCCAGAGGAAAATACCGTTACCCGGAATAAATTGTGACGATCGACGATCCATTTCGCGTATGTAACAGAGAGGAAAGAGATTTCCATCATCATACAAAAATGTCTGATTTCATCCCTCACACGGATATCACTTCAAGGAGTGCTTGGCATGGCCCACGGCTTTGATCCAGACCGCATGACGACAGAGCAGCGATTGAACAACGCCGCCCACATCGTTGCCGCCGGCATTCTCCGTTTACAGCAACGGAAGCGATCGAAACAAGTGGACGGAAAGGCGGTCAATAGCCTGGACTTACAGACAGTTTCACGCCTTCATGGAGTAACGGAAACAGCATATGGAGAATGCCCATGAATAACAAAGTGCTCAAGCAGATCACTGAGATCAAGACCATGACCATGGCCGAGTTGCGGGACCGGTGGCGCACACTCTATGAGACAACACCCCCACCCTACAACAAAGCCTTTCTGGTTCGGCGTCTCATCTATAGGGTTCAGGAGTTGGCCTGTGGTGGGCTATCGGAGGAGATACGGCAACGCATGGAGGATTCGAGTGGGAACGGCAAAGATCCGAATCTTCAAACGCCTTTGACATCTTCGGGTGAAAACATGTTAACGGGGACCACACTGATCCGAGAATGGAAAGGAGTGGATCACTGCGTGACGGTGTTGGATGACGGTTTCGAATATCAAGGTCGGCGCTTCAACAGCCTCTCCGCTGTCGCCAGAAGCATTACCGGCACACGCTGGAATGGAAAGGTCTTCTTCGGAATCAAGAAGAACAGCCCTAAGAGACGCAAAACCAACAAGAAAGAGAGGGGTGTATCGTGACAGATCAACCGATCCGTAGAAAGGTACGATGCGCCATCTACACCCGCAAATCCTCCGAAGAGGGGCTGGAGCAGGACTTCAATTCACTGGATGCTCAGAGAGAGGCGTGTGAGTCCTACATCACCAGCCAAAAGCAGGAGGGTTGGGTGCTCGTCCCCGATCATTACGATGACGGGGGATTCTCGGGTGGCACATTGCAGCGCCCTGCCCTACAGCGGCTTCTGAATGACATCAAAGAAGGTGCAATCGACTGCTGCGTGGTCTACAAGATCGATCGCATGAGCCGATCCCTGCTGGACTTCACCAAACTGGTGGAGATCTTCGATCGGCACAACGTCACCTTCGTCAGCATCACCCAGTCATTCAACACCACCACCTCTATGGGCCGACTCACGCTCAACGTCCTGCTCTCCTTCGCCCAGTACGAGCGGGAGATCATCGCCGAACGGATCCGGGACAAGGTGGCCGCCTCCAGGAAGAAGGGGATCTGGATGGGGGGCTTTCCACCCCTCGGCTACGATATCGAGAATCGGCGTCTGGTGGTCAATCCAACGGAGGCCAGACTGGTCCGGCACATTTTCCAACGCCTTCTGGACATCGGTTCCATCACCCTGTTGGTCAAAGAGCTCAATGACGCCGGTCACACCACCAAGGCATGGACATCCCTTTCAACCCGTACCTTTCACCCCGGTCGCCCCTTCGACAGAGGCATTCTCTATAAGCTGCTACAGAACAGGGTCTATCTGGGTGAGTCGGTGCACAAAGGCACATCCTATCCTGGCGAGCACGACGCCATAATTTCACAGGATGTTTGGGACAAGGTTCAACACGCCTTCGCCTCCAACCGCCATCAACGCAGCAATCGGACACGAGCACGAACCCCCTCCCCTCTCAAAGGGGTCATGCACTGCCGCCACTGCAACAGAACCATGACCGCCA
>JADGBX010000171.1 GCA_015231265.1 Magnetococcales bacterium
CCCCTTTTCCTCCTGTTCATCAATCAAGTCCTCAATCTCGACCAGATCCGCTTTAGACGGAGCGGTTTGAGGCTGGGGATCCTGCCATGCACTCTCTTCTACGGGATCATCGGAGCGCTCGTCGTCCGTTGCATCAAATGGAGTTGAGTGGCCAGGAAGCTCCTTCTCTGTAGAAAGATCTCCCTGAGAACTCTCTTCAATGGGGTCTTGAGAACGGAACTGCATCTCGCGTATGCGCCCAAACCCGGCCAACATACCGAATGCCATCTGGCGTGGTGCACCGAGAACCGACCAGGTTATCCGCGTAAAAAGGGATGGCGGAAGATCGTGATCCGCACTTTCGTCCTTGCCGTGAAAGAGATTCTGGATTGACTCAATAAAAGAGATCAAAGAGAAGCGCGTAACCAGCATGAATGCAAACAGACAGAGGGGAAGCAACAGGATGAGGCTCCCCCAGGTGCCGAATGTCACCAGCATGATCCCTGATCCGAAATGACCGACCAAACCGCCCGGTCCTTCGGGAAGAAGCAGAGCCTTGTCACCATTGACGATCAGAAGCGATGAAAGCACGCAGAACGTCGCCCCCAAAACCGGCATGCTGATGAACTGATCCCAAAACACCTTGCTGGGATTACGGCGCATGAGGCGAATGCCCAACCAACCGAAAAAGAGCGGAATGAGAACCGCAGGATAGCCGAAGACAAGCAAGAGAACATCTGATAGATGAGCACCAGCCGCCCCGGCCATGTTGTT
The DNA here is from genome assembly GCA_015231265.1 of Magnetococcales bacterium. GTDB lineage: Bacteria > Pseudomonadota > Magnetococcia > Magnetococcales > JADGBX01 > JADGBX01. The sequence goes on from JADGBX010000171.1 coordinate 754, forward strand.
GACGGCTTCTATGCCTGTGTGGTTGAAGGAGGGATCGCCGCGATCATAGGTGGCCAGACTCAGCACCGTAAATGCCGAGATACAGAGGAACAATATTCCAAGCCCTTCGCGTACCAGAAACGTAGCCGTCTGCGCAGCTTCAGACGTGCGTTTACGACGCCGTCTCGGGGCAGATTTTCGTTTACTGTTAGGACGCGTTGCTCTTTTTTTCTTTGTGCGGTTGCGATTGGACACGACTACTCATCTCCATCACTCGTGATGATCTTCAAATCACCAACGACGGACACCCACTGGACCCATCCACCATCATCGGCACACTATGCCTCTGCAAGACTCTCCAAGGAGAGGATGGTGTCAAGATGTATTGCGAGAACAGGACACCCCACAGTGATCCCAAACCACCGTGATGTCCACAACTATCACGGTAACCGATCACCCCCTCCAAGGACAACTGCCGAGGAGTGATCAAAAGGGTCTGACCGTAAAAAAAAAGGGCGTCAGCCAGGAAGGCTGAATGGATTCAATATGTTTCTGAATTGGAAAAAACTACATGGGAACGATGATGGGTAGAACGAGAGGACGACGGCCAAGACGCTTTTTGAAAAAGCGGCGAAGAGCCCTCAAGGCAAGAGCATCTAATCCAACCTCTTCATCACCACGGAAATCCATCCCCTTCGGCCCCACTTCAAACGCCTTTTCTACAGCTTTTCGAGCATCCAGAAGCAACTCTTGGCTCTCATCTTCGTAGACGACACCGCGGGTGACGATCACCGGTTCCCGGAGAGGTTTGCTGGCAGATTCATCGGTGATGATCATCACCATCACCATACCATCCTCCGAGATGATGCGACGATCACGCAGAACCACCTCACCCACATCACCCACCTGACTGCCATCCACGAATACTCGACCTGTGGGAACCTGATCAACCACTTCGACACTCCTACCGTCCAGGCGGACCACGTTGCCATTCTCCATCACCAGACTCTTCTCGGAAGGTACGCCCATACTACGAGCAAGATCACGATGACGATAAAGATGGTGCATTTCTCCATGAATAGGGATGAAGAATTTCGGTCGTGTCAGCGCCATCATCAATTTCAGGTCTTCATCAGGTGCATGGCCGGAGACGTGAATCTCAGGCAGGTTTTTGACATGCACCACATCCGCGCCCTGCTTGAATAGATCGTTGATCAAAGTCCAGATTGCACGCTCGTTACCTGGGATGAATTTGGATGAAAAAATCACCCGATCTCCATCCGTGATACGAATATCTCTGTGATCACCATTGGCAATACGAACCAGAGATGCGTTGGGCTCACCCTGGGAACCTGTAGAAAGAAGAACCAACTTGGAGCGCTGATACTTCTTGAACGACTTCACATCCACCAGATTCTCATCGGCAATTTTAAGATAGCCGAGACTCCGAGCAACCTGAACGGTGTTCATCATGGAGCGTCCGTTGACCACCACTTTTCGGCCAACCTTGAGGGCCGCATCGAACACCTGCTGAATACGCTGAATATTGCTTGAAAAGGTTGCGACGACGATCAAACCATCCTGCTGATTGAATAGTTGATCAAAGTGGGGAGCGATCACCTGCTCCGTCGTGGTACTGCCCGGTTTAGTGACATTTGTGGAGTCAGAAAGCAGCGCCAGAACCCCACGTTCACCGTGTTTTGCCAGAGAATAGAGATCCGTCGCACGTCCACCGACAGGCGTGTGATCAAACTTGAAATCACCCGTGTGAATAACCGTGCCCAGAGGTGTTGTGATCGCCAGTGCTGCGGCATCGACAATGGAGTGAGTGACGCGCATAAACTGCACGAGGAAGGGACCGAGCTGAATCTTTTGTCGAAAATCGACACGAAACATCTCAGCTTTATCCAACAGGCGGTGTTCGCGGAACTTTCCTTCAAGCAATCCCAACGTCATTGGGGTCCCATAGATGGGAACCTGCAACTCAGGCCAGATATATGGGGAGGCTCCGATGTGATCTTCGTGTCCGTGGGTAAAAACCAGACCAACCAGTTTTTCGCGATTCTCCACGAGATAACTGATGTCGGGAATGACCAGATCAACACCTGGTGTATCAGAAGCCGGGAAAGTAAGCCCGCAGTCCACGACAAGAATCTTTCCGGCGTACTCATACGCCATCATGTTCATGCCGATCTCTCCGAGCCCTCCAAGCGGGATGATATTCAGTGCATCGGATGAGGTTTTCTTTTTGGTACCCATGGCATGCATGCCCCTGTATGGCGTCGGTATGGATGCATCACGTTAAGAGGTGGGATTCTCCATCTCTTCTTTCTCCTGCTCTGCCCGTTTCCGCTCAATTCGCCGTCCACCAATTATGGAGATCTCATAGAGTGCGAGCAGGGGAACCGCCAGCATCACCTGTGTAAAGGGATCAGGCGGAGTCAAGATGGCAGCTGCTGTGAATGCAATGACGATATTGTATTTGCGTTTTGCCACAAGTCCTGCAGTTGAAACCACTCCGGCTTTGATAAGCAACAGCAATCCAACAGGCAGCTCAAAGGCGATGCCGAACGCAAAGATCAATTTGATAACAAGACTGAGATACTCGCGAAGTGACGGTAACGCCTCAATCGTCGGTGTTACGAATCCCAGGAAAAATTTGAACGCCAAAGGAAAAACAAATCCATAGGCAAGAGCACCACCAAGGAAAAAGAGTATCGGTGTCACAATAAGAAACGGAAGAAAGGCCTGCTTTTCATGCTGATAGAGACCAGGAGCCACGAACAGCCACATCTGGACGAAGATCACAGGCAACGCCATGAAAAGGCCGGCGAAGAAGGAGACCTTCAAATAGGTAAAGAACGCTTCGTGCAAGCCGGTATAGATCATCTTGGCATCGGGCCCCATCACATCGTAGAGAGGCCGAACCAGAAAGTTGAAAATATGCTGAGAAAAACCGTAACAGATGAAAAAACCAATCAAAATCGCCAACACCGAATACATCAACCGTTGGCGAAGCTCAATCAGGTGTTCGATCAGTGGGGCCTTTTCCTGAGCATTCATAGGATTACGCTCCAACTCACGAACGTTTAACAGGTTGTGATGGGGGAGGGGTGTGTCCCACTTCCGGTTCCAATTCAGCATGATTCAAAGTCATTGAATCGTCTGATTTCGCAGCCTTCGTGGCAGGGACTTGAGTAGAAGCCGTTGTTTTCCGAGGATCAGAATCAGGAACCTTCTCAGTCCAACCTTCGCCGAATGCATCGGAGTCAAGATCCGGTGTAACGCGCGTAGGTTGTTGCTGCCCAGCTTGAGTGTAATCACGTGTCTGAGCATCGATCTCTTCCATCTGGATGCTGTTGCGGATATCACCAACCAGCCGCTGCGCCTGCCTTATTGCTTTGGCAAGACCGCGAGCCACCTCAGGCAGTTTGTCCGGACCAATGACCAACAGCGCCACAATGATGATCAGAAAGATCTCACCCCAACCCATTCCAAACACGCTTCATCTCCTGCTGGGTCCGAAAGAATGGACACGATCACACGTTACCGGCGCTTGTTTGCCCGCTCGATCATGCGTCCCGAATACCCAATCGTGTGCACGACACTTCAACGATGACTCAATCGAACCAATCTCCAAACAAAAGCTACTTAGTTCGACGCGACACCCTACTGCTATCCGTTAAGATTTCTGGACTTCTTTACCATCTTTCTCTTCTTCGGTAGTGACACGAGCCGCTTTTTCCTTAGAAGGTTCCTGTTCATTCTCATGTTCATTCATGGCACTTTTGAAACTTTTGACACCACGTCCCATGTCACCCATCACTTTCGGCAGCTTACCTGCTCCGAAAATGACAAGGACGATCACAAGGATGATGACCATTTCCACTGTTCCCAGTCCAAACATATCACTTTCTCCTTAACACAGCGGGCTCGATTTTGTTGGGGTGTACGGCATCACTGAACCCGATGGCTTGATATCTCTACCTATCGACGAGGAAGAAGAGGTGCAAACAACTTCCAGGAAAAAAAGAGAACTATAGCAAGAGTGGGCGCTGTTCCGCCAGTCAGCGCATAAACTCTAAGATCATGACCTCAATCGATGGCAGAATATAAACGTCATTCTGATGATACCCCGCCACTGTTAGTGGTCGGATTATAGGGAGGAAGCTGTCGGGCTTTTTCAATGGAGTGTTCAACATTCGCTCGGGAATCTGACTGATCTTCCGGAATTAACAGCAGGAGCTTTGACCAATAATCGACCGCACTACCTCCATCTCCAACCCGGTAGGCAACAGCCCCCATGAACCAAAGCGCTTCAGGTCGTTTGGGATCCTGCTCAAGAACCCAACGAAAACGCTCAAGGCCTTGTTTGAACAGAGCAGGATCGTTATTCGCGCTCACCTCCAAGTCGGCTAAAAAGACAGCGGCATCAAGATTACCCGCCTCTCTGCTCAATACATGTCCGTACGCTTCCATAGCCTTAGCAGAATTCCCCATCACCTCATAAGAGCGGGCCAACTGCATCCACCCCTTAAGATTATCAGGCTCATCCTGTAATCGAGCAGCCAAGCGCTCAACCATATCACCGATATTGGGCATACTGGCGGGAGAACCGGACGTTTTCTCCTGTTGCAAAGCGCCCTGATCAAGAAAAGGGTGCCCCATCCCTGCATAGAGCGCTAGAGAGCCAAAGGTGATGGTGGCGAGAAGAGTAATGGGCGGAAGTAGCGCCCGCTGGCTGGATTCATTTACATCCGAAGCTTCTGCTGCATTTTGGGATTGAATAGAAGGTTCAGAGCCTTTTAGAGCATCCATTTTAACAAGTAGCGCTGCCAATTCACTTTTCAATGATTCGATTGCACCATTTTCGTTTCCACCCGATGTTAATTCGCCTTCTCTTATCTGCCTGATCAACAGACGTTTTCTATTTGACAACTCAGAAAGATCATCGGTTTCCAGCCCCTTTCCCAGTGCCTGGGAACCATGAGCTGAAATCAGAGGAGAGACGACACTCATCAATGTGATCAAGAGAATGATCAGAAGAGCGAGATGCCACAGATCCATGGAGTAACTCCAAAGTGATGTGCTAAGTAAGCTGTGTTCGATAGTGTTTGTGAGGCTGAATCACTGATTACTAGAGAGTGTTTCGACAAAGGTTTCCGGACCAATCTCTTCACCTGCATGAGAATCTTGAGAAGTGTCCGTAGCTTTTTCACTCTTCTGACCAATTGGCTCCTTATCGGGTTTTTCCCACTTGGCATATTTCAGAAGAGCATTGTTCATGCGGTTGATCCGACCGACAAGAATCTGAATCAACCCATCTTTAATACGATCACGAATAGAAGAGCGCAAATCAAACAGCGTCTTTTCATCAATGCGCATGACGACTGTTTCATCTGAAAGAGCTGTGACATCCGTGGAACGGGGCTGATTTGCGAGAAAGCCCATTTCACCGAAAATCATCCCCGGGGTGAGCTTTGCGAGAATTCTGTTTGGATAATGCTGCTTGCTAACGATTGCCTTGCCGTGAATCAGAATGTAAAACGTTGGGTCCAACTCTCCTTCATGAACTATCGCTTCGCCCTTATTGTAACGAATGAAAACATGTTCAAGATTGGAGATCCTTCTCTTCTCCTGGATGGACATACCGGAGAAGAGATCAATGCGTTCAATGAGAGTCAGCAGTCGGTGCGTTGGCGTCATGATCTCGTCTGATTCAAGTGATTGCTTTATGTGATAATATGTTAAAACAATACTTTAAAAGGATATCTTCATAAATATGTTTAAGGCAATTTCATAGAGGAAGTGAGCAAATAAAACAGACCGAATGATGTCAGCATTGATTGAACCGAGCAACTTGTCAAGCTGAGTGTCGTCAAACTCTCTGCTAGGGTGTGTCCTCAATTAGCTCGAAACAGCGCTGGCGTGCCGCCAGCCCTCCGAGTTTGGCCTGAAAATGCACCA
>JADGBX010000172.1 GCA_015231265.1 Magnetococcales bacterium
TGATATCGGAGAAAATACCGACGAGATTGACGATTGTTCCTTTTGTGTCGCGTACGGCGTTCAGAGTGAGCCAGAGCGGGTGAATTTCGCCATCCGGACTGCGATTCCACAGCTCTCCGCTCCAGCGTCCTTCGTGGTGGAGGCCCTTGCAGATTTTGACGGAGACTTCACCGTATTCGCTGTCGCCGCCTCCGCGCAGGACGCTCTTCATATTGAACCCATGGATCTCATCAAAGGCCTGATTAGCCTGGATGACATTGCCGCTCTCATCAGTGATCAAGATCGCTTCACTGCTGTATTCGAACGCTTTATTCGCCAGTTCAAGACTGGACTCAAGCTGAATCCTGGTGCTGATATCGCGGAAGATCAGAATGGTACCGGTATGCTCTCCGTCTTCGGAGATCGGAGTGGAGGTATAGGCGACATCCAGAATTCTGCCATCTCGGCAACGAAAGCAGGACTCCGCAATAATCGGGGTATTCTGTTTGCTGCTCTCAATAGCCTGGGTCAGGAGAAAACCGTCAGGGAAGGGGGCATCGAAAGTGTCAGCCTCCTGGTGAAAGACCAGATGGGCCGGTTTGCCCAGGAGATCTTCCTCGGACCATCCCAGAAGGTGCTTCACCATTGGATTGGCAAACACAACGGTATCATCGATGGAAAAACCCAGAATGCCGTCTCCCGCAGCATTGAGAATCTCTTTGCCACGTTCATTGGCCTCTCTGCTCAGAGTCGTCAGTGACTGACTCATGAGATGATTCAGAAGGAGTACCATGAGTAGAGATGTGAGCAGGAGCGCCACACCTCCTTCAATGAGAGCAGAAGCGGACTGTTTCTTGAGGGACTGCTCTACCGGGAGCGTGTTGATATGGACGAGAATCGTCAAGTTCTCAGGTCCAATGACCGACGTGGTGATGGTCTGCTTCTTCTTAAGATCGGGAAAGGTGGTTGGATTACGAATATATGATTTAATCAAACGCCCTTCATTATTATATATTTCAATACCTTCAACATCTTTCACTCGAAGGGTGAACCCCATCAAACGGTCAAGAGCGTCTTGTTCGTTCCGGGTCTCATGGAGTCGTATTTCAGGGATAATGATATCAAGAACTGATTGAACGCGGGCATTCAGCTCTTCGGTGAGCAGATGCTGAAGTCGGTGTTGCTCAACCGTATGGAGGGCACCAAGACACGCTGCAATTATTGCAGCAATCAGCAGAATAGTTCGTGGTGATACCACCAGTGACCACTGTCTGTTTTTCATTGTCGGCTTTCAAATAGAATGACTTATCGAGACAGTGTACGAGGTTGATAGAGAGGGGTCCAGCGCAAAGGGAGATCTAGGGCGTGTCCTCAATGAAATGGTGGTGAATTGAACGCTCAGCCATGAAAAACCCCCGCATCCGGTCATGGAGTGATGCAGGGGTTTTCAAGGTCGTACAGTGTGCTTAGTCGGGTTCAGCGATCAGAGGTTAGAGCAGATCGAGAACACTCTGTGCGTAACTGCTGGATTGCGCCTGCAGAGCCGTGGCTCCCTGACCGCGAATGGATGCCGAAACCAGATTCGCAACGTCGGAGGCGACATCCGTATCCTGAATGCGGGATTGGGCGGCAGAGGTGGTCTCGACAGCCGTTGCCAGTGTGTCATAACGGCTCTCAAGGCTGGAGAGCGCAGAACCGACTGTGGAACGGGCATCTGATGTGGTGTTGATGTCGGTATCCAGACTGGTCAGCGCAGCCTCGGCACCCGCCTGGGTGGAGAGATCGATCCCCGAGTATGCATTGGTAAGGTCAGGAATCGTCACAGTGGTCGCGTCTCCAGAACCGGAGCCGGTTTGGAAAGAGAGCGTATCACCGGAGTTGAGCAACGATTGACCGTTGTAGCTGGTATCGCTGATGGTGCTGTTGATCTGCTCCTGCAGTGCTTGCGCTTCTTGATTGATCGCTTGACGATCGCTGTCCGAAAGCGTGCCGTTGGCAGATTGTACCGCAAGCTCCTTCAACCGGGCCTGAGAAGATTGAATGCTCTCCAGACCGGCGTCCGCAACCTGAAGGGTGGAGATGCCGTCGTTGGTATTGCGCATCGCTTGATTGAGACCACGCACTTCGGTCCCCAGCTTGTTGGCGATCTCCAGGAGAGCTGCACCATCTGCTGAGCTGTTGATCTTCAGTCCGGTCGAGATCCGCTTCAGAGTGTCATTGACTTCGTTGACGGATTGCCCTGTCTGCTGAATCAGCCCCTTCATAAGCTGAGCATTCTGAATTGTGATCGCCATGACCTCTTCCTCGTGTAGGTATTCAGTGTCTGTTTCCCGGAAAAGAGCGTCTCTGCGCTGTCCGGGTTCATTTTGTTCTATTTATGGTTGTCATACTCATCGGTTGTTGTGATCTGGAACTTTAGAAAAAAATGCAGGGCGCATGCATTTTTTTTTAATTGTGCCGTGACCCTCTTCTGCATAGTGCACGTAACCTTTTGAGTTGCTGACACTATTGGATTAAAGAGAGTCTCGATGGTTTTGGCAAGTTCTCTTAACTCAAGAGAGAGAATAAAGGGCTGATCGGTTCAATCCGAAAAAAGTGTCAACGCTGCTGACGGATGGGAATGCTCAGGAAGGCGGGCATGGAAACAGCAACAGGAATTTTTATGTAGAGCATTCTTCCGGATAGAGCAGATTCTTCCACAATTCATGCTGTGTCGGATTCTTGACAAATCGGCATTTGTAAGGCGATTACAGCGTGCAGAAAATCGATAATAAGCTATTTAACATCGTGATTATGTAGTGATTATTTATCAATAAACGGACCTTATGGTAAATACCTCCCCCCATCCTGACTACAGGTTGGCATGGATCTGGCGATAGTAACGGCAAGAAAAGCGTTTAACCGAGAACAACAGAGTCGGTTCCAATGGCGGGACCAAGACTGAAACCTAATGAGTTCTAAAGAGGTTTCTGATCATTCAATCTGGATGTTCATGGGAGTAGAGAGAAGCCATGGGTATCATCGTCAATCTGGATCGTAAAACAGCGGAGCGTAATGTGCGGCTCTTGATGTCGCGCAGTCCGTCGAGCCTTGTCGAAGAGCTGGATCACTATCGACGAAGGACCGAGGAGCTCGCCCGGATCTATGATCTTCATAGACGGTTGGGGGAGAAGCTCGATCTCGCTTCAATGATCGAATCCTTCTCGGTCTGGCTTATGCCGCATCTGGATCATGAGTTGGTGGCCTATCGGAATTATCACCATGAGCGCATGCATATCTCCTGTTCATGCCATGGCCCCCAACGTCAGAAGATGGTTGATGCAGCCTATGAGCTTATGAACTGCGATCAAAAGGATGAGCCCTGCCAACAGCTCGGTCATCTTGGTCTTGGTGCGTACTCCCTTCCCCTGGACTCTGAAGAGCAGAAAGATCGGCTGATTCTCTTTTACGAGCAGGATGAGGTGCATGTTCAAGAGGAAAGGAGTTATCCCTCAGACGAACAGGTACAGTGGCTGCTCGATGAGGTCATTGAAGAGCTGAGAGGGCCTGTTGAAAGGGCTTTGATCTATGAAGAGCTCTATGATCAGGCCCGTCGTGATGCTTTGACCGGTTTGGTCAATCGCAGGGTGTTCGATGAAAGAACCCAGCAGGAGATGATCAACGCGCAACGGTATGGCCACCCATTGGCTCTGGCCTGTTTGGATCTTGACCATTTTAAAGCGGTCAATGATCGTTTGGGTCATCAGACCGGAGATGAGGTTCTCAAACAGGTTTCCGAAGCGTTACGGGCTGCTGTCAGAGACTCGGATGTTCTGGCAAGAACGGGTGGAGATGAGTTCACGCTGTTACTTCCCAATACGCAGCTACCGGAAGGTCTGGTTCTGATGCGTCGGTTGTGTGAAGCGGTCAAGGATCTGAACATCCAGGCTCCTGGAGCTAAACCTCTGGGTGTCAGTATCGGTTTGGCCTGTTGGGAGCAGGGGGAGTCGATGGAAGCCTGGGTGGAACGCGCTGACTCGGCACTCTATCAATCAAAGGCAGCGGGGCGCTCCCAGGTCTCCGTCTGGTCCGAAGGTGGGGGCGAGCAGCTTCCGGCTCCCAAGGCGGCGACACACTGATAGAACGCTTCCCGGTTGTTGGAAGCGTGCCAGCCACAACAAAGAAGCCCGTCGATTATCAAGATCGATGGGCTTTTTTGTTGCGAAAGCACTGTGCGTATAACAAAGAGTGATGCGCAGTAAGGCGGCAGAGGGATTACGTACCTTTCGGGGGAGGCACAAAGGTGTCTTCAGGCCATGAGGGAGCAGAGAGCGGATAGCCCAAGTCAGCGGCAACCAGCCGACGACGCACCTCAAGCAGTTTCTCCACCAGGGCCGGTTCTGCTTTGGCATAGGCTTCCGTGTCTTCTGACCGTTTGACCACAACACCAAGAAGCTCCGTAATCGCGTTCCCAACGGAGTTCTGGCTGATGGTGACGATCAGACGACCACGGCAATCCCTGTAGAGAAGCTGTTTGTAGGCCGGTCTCCAACGGATGGCGTTGGCAAACTGTGGATCCTGCGTGATGCGATCCCGAACATGTTTGGCCGCTTTTGAGAAGTCGTTGCTGAAGAGCAGGACATTCTCCACCTGATCCGGAAAGTGTGCTTCTGCCGGGACGGGGGCTCCCCGTGAGGAGACCAGAGCAAAGAATGTTCGGTAGAAGTCGAGGAAGCCCTTCAGAACCTCATCGTACTCATACCAGAACCGGGGATTGGCCAACTGTTTCTGGCCTCCGACCACCTCCCAGCTCGGCAACCCTTTCGGATAGCCGGTCAGTGAGAGTTGAGACTGATCGGATGAGATGGGAGAGAGCACCTCAAGATCCAGAACATCGAGGAAATCGAGATACACTTTGCTGAGAATCTCCAAGAAGAGATCGTTGTGCCCACTGTCCGAGAGATTGGGATTGTTGGGATCGGCGAGGGTGGCGTTTTCCAGCTCTTTTTTGGGGAAGACCATGAAGTGGTTGTGGATCATGCGAATACTGGGAACACCGGGTTTGTTCAGCGGCCAGGTGGGATCCAGACTCGCTTCACCGCACAACACCAGGGCTTCATCGGGGTCGGGGTAGGTTTCAAGCATATAGTCGTAGATAATCTGGCTCATTCGGCTCCAGACGGTCTTATCATGCTTGGAAAGCTGGTCTCGGCGCACCGGACGCCCAAGCGGATCGAGAATGGTTTGGGACGTGTCGAGAATGATGGAAGTGTCGAACTCCAGCGTATGGCCGATCAGTTTTCTATAGAGTAGAAAATCTTCGGGTGTACGCAGCAGTCCATTCTCTTCTGCAAGATTGCGTAGATTGGCGACACTGTTGAAAAACTCGACGGGCGTCATCCCATCTGTAACTGTCAGTGGGATTTTCCGATGGGGAGTAAAGACTTCACGGGGGCCTTGAATCATTCTGAAGAGTCTCCATGGTCAACGGACAGTTCCTGGAGAACGGTCCGGTTTATTTCTATGTTGCTCACCCTTCTGGATGATCAGGAAAAGAGCAGTGCAGAGAGTTGCGATCGGTATTGCATCACCAAGGGGTGGGTCGGGCCGAGCATGTCGAACACCTGGAGCATCCCTTGCCGGCCTGCTTCATCATCGAAGCTCCGATCCCGTCTAATCACCTCCAGGAACTGATCCATGCTGGCCGCATACTCTTCCCGGCTCACCAGGGCACGGGCAAGTTCAAGTCGGGCAGCGAGGTCGTCCGGATCTTTCGCGATGGCTGATTCGAGATCAGAAAGGTCGGTAGCAGAACCTTGGAAAGTGAGGCGGGCTTTCAGGGCTTTGGCCTCGGGAGAGGTACGTTCCTTTTCCGGAAGACGATCAAACATCTCTTGTGCCTCCTCCATACGCCCGACTTCCACGAGAATCTTCGTCAGACCCAGTAGGCTGGGAATATGATCGGGTTGCTGTGAGAGAATATTGGCGTAGAGCGTTGAGGCTCCCTCCAGATCACCCTGTTGGATCAAGCTCTCCGCCTGCGAGGCATAGTCATCAGCCGGGGAGGGGATATGTTTGTCGAGAAACTCTTTGATCTGGCTCTCGGGTTGAGCGCCGGTGAATTCGCCAGCAAGCTTGCCATCTATGACCAACTTGACGGCGGGAATGCCGCGCACACCGAACTGTTGGCCCAACTGTTGGTTCTCGTCAGCATTGATCTTGGCAAGAATAAAACGGCCGGAAGACTCCTCTGCCAACTTCTCAAGAATTGGCCCAAGCGTTTTGCACGGGCCGCACCACGGCGCCCAGAAATCGACCAGAACCGGTGTCGTGTGCGAGCGCTCGGCAACCTCCTTGACGAAGGAGGCTTCATCCACGTCAATGACCCATTGGCTGTGTGACATCGTCTCTTCCAGTTCTCAGCGAATAATTATACACGAAAGTATCACTATTAGACGCACATGATACGTGGGCACGATGATTCGGCCAAGGAACACTTAAGGGCGTGTCCTCAATTAGCTCGAAACCGCGCTCCTCACGCCTTGCCTGCTGCATTTTCAGTCACAAACACGGATTCGTTCTAATTGAGGACACGCCCTAATTTTAATCGTTTGTCTCAGGTGTGACGTTCCGGGACTCAAGCGATTTGGATGAACGCTGCTTCACACTGTTCGACGTGGTCCCAAGTCGATGGTTTCCACATGATCGACCGGGAGGTCGGCGAGAAAGTT
>JADGBX010000173.1 GCA_015231265.1 Magnetococcales bacterium
GTCGTTGGTGTTGCGCACCGCCTGGTTCAGACCTCTCACTTGAGCGGTCATCCTCTGGCTGATGGAGAGTCCGGCGGCGTCATCCTTGGCGCGGTTGATGCGCAGCCCCGAGGAGAGACGTTCGAAAGAGGTGCCGAGAGCTCTGTTCGTATTCAACAGTTGCCGTTGGGAGTTCAGGGAAGCAACGTTGGTATTGATGTACAAAGGCATGGTTCTATTCCTCCGTTGTGCGGTCCCTTTTTCATCTGTATGGGCCGCGTATATCCATCCTTGGCTGGAGGTGGGTTGTTCACTTTAGCGGACCAACCCTAGTCCGCTCCGTTCAACTTGCCGCGGGACTTCCTGTCCCACCGGACCGGACGGATCACCGGTCCCCTATTCCGTTATGCTGCTATCCGAGCAGCTGCAAGGCGAGCTGCGGCTGCTGGTTGGCCTGGGCGAGAATCGCAGTGGCCGCCTGCTGCAGGATGGAGTTCCTGGTCAGCATCGAAGTCTCGGCGGCAACATCGGCATCCATGATCCGGCTCCGAGCGGCGGAGGTGTTTTCCGACACGTTGGAGAGGTTGGCGACGATGGATTCAAACCGGTTCTGATAAGCACCCAGAGTGGAGCGGATATCACCGATGCTCTCCAGAGCGCTGTCGGCCATCTGAATCACCGAGTTGGCCCGTATCTGCTGGGAGGCCCCGGTCAGATTGAGGATATCCGCTGCACTGCCGACATTGGTTCGGACCATGCCGATCTGCGATGCTCGGGCGTTATCCACTGCTACCGTGAGCGTCTGGTTGGCGTTGGCTCCGACCTGGAAGGTGGCGTTGAGCCCAGACCCTGTACTGTTACCCATAAGGTTCTGATCGTTGAACTCGGTCTGGGTGGCGATGCGGTCGATCTCTGAAATGAGCTGGTTGATCTCCTTCCAGACATCCTGTCTATCTCCGGAAACCTGCGCATCGTTGGCGGCCTGCACCGACAGTTCACGAATCCGCTGCAAGGCGTTGGTGGTCTCATCCAACGCACCCTCTGCTACCTGCACCAGGGAGATGGCGTCGTTGGTGTTGCGCACCGCCTGATTGGTCCCGCGAATCTGTGCTGTCATTCTGCTGCTGATGGAGAGACCGGCCGCGTCATCCTTGGCGCGGTTGATCCGGAGCCCGGATGAGAGTCTCTCGAACGAGGTACCCAACTTCGTGTTGGTCCGCAGCAGAGCGCGCTGGGAGTTCAGGGAAGCGACATTGGTATTGATGTAAAGTGGCATGGTTCAAACCTCCGTATTGGCGGGCCGATTCATTTCGGTTATTGGCTCCGCGCTCATTTCCATCCTTGGCTGGAGGTGAGTTGTTCATTTTAAAGGGTCAACCCTAACCCTTTCCCATTCTGGGAGCAGAGCTTCCTGGCACTCCGGCCCGGTCACTCTGGACATGGTTCTGCTTCTTCCGACTGGCGGGGTGTTACCCCCTTCCCGTATGGGATCGGCTCTGTTGCCGGTCACGCGCTATCGGTATCTTGTTTGTATCTCAACAAACCCCGATCCAGCCCTTCCTGGGCACTCGGTGACACCATACGGGTGTTCATGTATTACAAATGTATCTCACTATTGACCCAACTCGACGTATCCAGAGTGATGCTCATGCACCTCTGCCCGTCAAATCCAAGGGCGCTGCAGTCAGGTGTTGCGCTCTGTGGCTCCTCTCATCTTCGGCCCAGGGGGAGGATTCCGTGTCATCCTCGGGCCCGTTTTTGGACACCCGCTCTCCACGGGGCGTCACACCTGCTTCACTGTTTCCGTCAACCACCCACCCGGATGGTCGCACACACCGATCTCTGCTATCCGAACAGCACGCTCTTCACGAGCCGAACCGCACCCACTCCGTTGCCGAATTCAGTCATCCGACTATCATCGGCCCCTCACCGTCTGTCGTGTCGAGTCGTCCCTCTCCGTCGATGCGGAAGACAACCTCCCGCACTCCGACTATCGGAACCGATTCTCTCTCCACTCGGCGGCACCGGTGCGCACTTCACCTCTCCACCTGATCGTCGATACCGGGCATCGGCTCAGCCGTGACGGTGGATCGTAAACCAGTTGGCGGGTTTCGCGCGTCAGCGCTCTGCCTGCAGTCGATGGGAGTGTTGGGTTCGCTACTGTCTGCGCTGTGGTTGCAGACGTCTCCCCAGCTTCCGGAGTTTTCCCGGCGGCGACTCAAGCCGTCCACCGTGAATCCGCCAGATCAGCGAAATTCGCTCAGGAACATCGATGAGATAGATCTCATCAGACGCATTCTCGATGATCCGCTGCGACTCAGAGAAGCGTTTCGCCAGCCAGTTCAGCAGCTCCGGGGTAACAACCGACGGAGTGTGCAATCCTGCCTGGAGCCTGCGCTCTTTGGGTAGCTTTCTCAGGGAGTTGCCCAGGGCTGGAACGAAGGGTTCCAAGTCGGGCTTGGCGGCCAGAACCGACGCGCCGTTGTGGATGAGAAAAAACATATCTCCAACCTCCTGAGGCGGAACAACCGGGCATCTGCGCGGCGTTCGCTTCGTTTCCTTCCTTGGCTGGAGGTGAGCCATTCATTTTAGCGGGTCGGCTCTCCCCGCATCAGGAACATCGCTAACCGGTTTTTCCTTAAATCCCGGTATGTTGCGTTGTTCCCCTGTGCTTGTTTTACTTATCGGCAGCCTGCTGTTCCAGTTGAGCGTTTTTTTTGATCCCCTCTCTTTTTTTCGCCCTCTTTCTCTTCCGGAGTCAGGGGGTGACGAAGAGAGGCTCTCCGCTCGTTCCGGGGTAGCAGTGCGCCCCCGATGACTTAGTTTATCGTCCCCTGCGCCTCCACTCTTGAGCACTTTCTTCACTGCTGTGGAAAAAAGAGAACGGGCCGTATTGAGTCTCAATACGGCCCGACACCTCTCCCGTCATGAATGGATGCGTCAACGGCGCTGTCGGCGCTGTGCTACGGGCATTCCCAGCGCATTGCCCAGAGCGACTGCATCGCGCAGATCCATCCGACCCAACACCTTGGCGGCGGTCTTCTCCCGCATCACCCGCATCACCCGTACGGCGGTGGGTCGATCCAGGTTGCGGATCTGCTCCGCCGCATCCTTGGCTTTCATACTGGAATAGATCTTGGCCAGTCTGGACGTGTTGGCCGTGTCGGTATCCTTCTCCCGTTTGAGATCCGCATCGATCTCCGACCGCAGACGGCTGAGAGTCTCGATGCGTTTCTCCAACGTCTTTTCCAGACGGCCCAACTCTTCAGCCCGTAGATTTAATGCCTTCTCCCGCGTATCCAGCGTTTTGCGACGCCGTTCCAGCTCTTCAAGAAGAGCCAGGGGATCCCGAATCCTGTCATCGGACTCCGGCCCCTCCGCCATCACAGGAGGCGCTAGTGCGACAATAAGCGCCATCACCACCACTACCACTCCACCACGCACCGTGCTCATCCATCGACTCCTCTTGTGGATGCAAAACTCGCGTTGACTCCGAAAGAGATCACCCGCTCTCCAACCCGGACTGTTCATTAAACCGAATCACACCGACCATATCCATCTCGCGCAGATCCTGTTTCTCCCCCTCCTTGCGCTGCCGCTCCTCTTCACGTTCGGAGAGCTTTTCCGCCTGTCGGGTTTTGATCCGGGCCTGATTCCACGCCTCTCTGGCCTCTTCAACCGCCTGAGCAGCCTGAACGATCTGCTCCTGAAGCTGCTCCTTCCGCCACGCCTGTCCACGCAGGAAATCCTCATAGATCTCCGGCGACAGTCGCTCACCGGCCACACCCCCTCCCGTTGCGGCTACGGTCATCTCCCGGCGCGCCTCTTCGGTCTCCTGGTCGAGATGGCCGATCTGCGTATTAAGAGCGTTGAGCGCACCCTGTGCCTGACTGAAGAGCTGCTCCTTGCTCTCTTTCTGAAGCTGCCGAAGGGAGACCAACCTGTCAAATCTGTTCATCGAGAGGATTTCCCGAAAAAAGCGTTCGCAAAACGTGGCTGGATCGCGCACACTGTCTTCGACCAACCATGCATATCGATTGGGAAGATTCAGAAATCATGCCAATACCCACATGCAGCCCACACCTCCCTCTCTTCACCATAACGCCCCCTCCCCCACCACCACAAGCGGCGGATGGCTCTCCAAGAAGGGAAAAACAGAGCACTCCTTCGGTCGGCATCCTGTTTCTCTTCGCCCTATCCCTGCTTGTTTTCGGAGTGCACGCGCCTCTGAATGCCGCTGACAAGAAAAAGAAAATCCTCATGGTGACCGATCATGAGGTATTGGATTTTCTGGATGATCTGGGCGACCCTCTGGTCAAAGCGTCAGGACTCCCGGAGGATACGGTGCGCTTCCATGTCATCGTTGACGGGAGCCTCAACGCTTTTGCTCTGCCCAACCAGCACATCGTATTCCACAGTGGTCTGCTGCTTGCCGCGCATGATCGGGACGAAATCGCCGGAGTTCTGGCGCATGAGGTGGCCCATCTGGCGGCCGGGCACCATGTTCAGATCAAAAGTGAAGCAACGGCAATTCAGATTCAGTCGATGATCGCCATGGCGGCAGGAATGGCGGCAGGACTTGTCACGGGAGAGGGAGACATCGCCAAAGCGGCCATCATCGGCAGTCAAGCCGGTGCCACCTCTGCCATGCTGGACACCATCCGCAAGAAAGAGGCCCAGTCGGACCGGCTCTCCGTCGGGTATATGGCGCAGGTGGGATACAACCCCAAAGGCATCGTCGACTTCCTGGGACGCATTCAACGCAAGAACCGCATGTCCAACCTGCCTCCGGGATACCTGCGCACCCACCCCATCTCCGACAAACGCATGGAGGAAGCTCTGGATCTGGTGGAGCAGACACCCATGCACGTTCCCATGCTGCCAGCCGACCAGGACAATCGAAGCCTGCGCCGCATCCAGGCCAAACTGCTTGCGGGACTGGAGACAGAGCCGCTGAAAGGGGTCCGGCTGTTCCGTTCACGTCTGCGCAAACACCCCGATCCTCTGGGGCCGTCCGCCGATCCGATCCGATACGGACTTGCCGTCAGCCTGCGCTACTCCGGCCATTTGAGTGATGCCGAGTCGGTGCTCAATACCATGGTCGAAGAGGACCACGACGACCCCTACCTTCTGCTGGAGCGGGGCCCCATCCGTCTGGAGTACGGACATCTCGTGAAAGCCGAACAGGATTTCAGAGCCGCCCTGACCATCAAACCGCACCACCCGGGCATGGAGTACGCGCTCTCAAAGGTGTTAATCGCATCGGACAGACACGGAGAGGCCTCCCGCATCCTACGCCGACTCACAGCCAAGCACCCGGAAAAGCAGAGCTATTTCTATCTTCTCGGCAAGTCGGAAGGGTTGCAGGGCCACAAGGGCCCCAGCCATCTGGCTCTGGCCCGCCACTACGCGCTGATGCAGGACAGGGAGAACGCCTTGTGGCACTACCAAGAGGCGGAGAAGCACTTCGCAACAGGGACACAGGAGTACACCCTCTCCCGGTCGGAGCGGCTTCGACTCATGGAAAAAGAGGAGTAGTTCACTCTCGGCGGGCGATCAGAAACAACACGCGCCACGTCACTCGGAACGGCGCATCCCCCGCCGCCAACAGCGCCCGCATCCTGGAAACCGACACCGGCTGATGATTCAGGTCCGGCGTGCCGGCTCCAACCCCTTTCACAGCCGTGAGAAAGGCGCGGCGACTGGAGTAGGTGATGCTGATCGGCTGCTCCTGAACCGAGCACTCTCGCCAGCAGAGGTTCTCTTCCAGAGCATCCCGCCACCGTGTCAACGACGGATAGTGCGGGGTTCCGCACGAAACACCGGCCTCCTTGCACACTGAACGCCACTCTTGAAAAGTCCCTTCGCCCAGAGTTGCCGCGGCCAGGACACCTGCCGGTGACAATAGCGCTGCAAGCCTGTTCACAGCCGCCGGTGGATCGTGAAACCACTGCATCGCCATACTGGATGTAATCAGGTCCAACTGCCCTCGGCGCAGGGCACTTCTCTCCCCGTCCATGGCCAGATAGCTGAATCGCCCCCTCTCCTGCCGACCCTGTTCCCTGAGACGCCGCCGACAGCGATCAACCATGATCGCAGAGAGATCGGAAAAGAGGTGGTGCGCTTCGGGATGAAGGGTGGCCAGACGGCGACTGAGATAGCCGGTGCCGCAGCCGATCTCCAGAGCCTGTGCAACACGTGTGCAGGAGAACCGCTCCAGACGTCGCAGAAGGTCATCGGCCACCTGCTGCTGAAGTCCGGCGTGGGCATCGTATCCGGAAGCACCACCGAAAGCGGCAGCGATGTGGCTGGACGAAGGAAGGCTCATGGCTCCTTCTCCATGACAGCATCAAGAATGCACCGAGCACACGCCTCCGGTCGGGTCAGAGGGAGAACATGCCCGCCACTCTCCTGCCAGAGCAACCGGGCAAGATGCTTTTCGGGAAACGACGCCTCGGTCATCGCCGGTGGCACAACCTGATCATCCCGGCTGGCCAGTACGTGGAGCGGGCACGGAAGCCCTCCCTCAGTCAGAGCACGATGATCCAGAGTTCGCAGTCGATCCAATCCGAAGGAGAGCGCTTCGATCTGCTCTGGGCTCCAAGAGGGGGCAGAGGTCCGGGAGAGAGGGGGCTCCTCCTCACCGGAGAGGCCACCCAGCGAGCGAAAGTCACGGAGCACTCCGGCGGGATCGCGA
>JADGBX010000174.1 GCA_015231265.1 Magnetococcales bacterium
ATCGTTTCAAGATTCGTTCTGTCCCGAAAACAGACAGACGCCGTTGGAAAAAGGTGAAGACCTTGAATCCCAAACTGGCCCACCTGCACGCCCCGGGTGAGACTTCCCATGCCGATATCAATATGGCTATGTTGGGCTTCTCAGGGCAGACGATCTCCAACTTTGAAGGTGGAGTCGCCATGGCTTCCACTGAACAGTTGGGTGATCACATCGTCACCATGGCCTTTGTTGTGGGTAAGGATAAGTTTGCTGTTGTGGACGATCGTCTTTACCGTGAGGGGGACCGCCTCTTCTCTGAAGATGAGGAGGAAGAGGGGCCACGGATTCGCACGATCACACCTGAGAAAGTGTTGATTGCCGGTAAAGAGGTCCGGGAATGGGTGAAGGTCTACAATCCGAGACACTATCCGGCACCATCTCAACAGACAAAGACACAGCAACAACAACAAGAGGCTGGTGGTGGGGCTGCTCAGCAACAGGCAGGGGGGCAGGCTTCTGTTCAACAGGGTTTGCAGAATCTCAAAGGATATGCAGACATGTTGAAACAGCTTGAGGGCGGTGGGTCTCTGTAATTAAGTATCTTGGATTTATCCGTTAATTTGGAATGCGAAGCAGCTCCGGCAAGGTGAAATCATCGGATAACGCGGAATGTATTCAACATACATGAGCTTTATTTCTTCTGATTTCACCGCCCAGACGCAGCAAGCAGAACGATGAGTCGAGATAGAGCCAAGCGTGCACAATGGAGTCCGTTAAACTCTTCTTGTGCAAGGAAGTTTACGGTGTTGGCTAATCCCCCCCCCTCTTTGATTGCATCAGCTTACTGTTTTGCTTCAACCGGGAGATCGATTCGGATCGTGACCGGGCCATCATTGATCAAATGGACTTTCATGTCAGCTCCGAAGACACCGCGTTGAACGGGAACATTTTCTACACTGTTCAACTGTGAGCAGAAAGTATTGTAGAGTCGCTCGGCCCGTTCGGGCTTCTCCGCATTGCCGAATGAGGGGCGATACCCTTTTTTCATATCTGCGGCAAGTGTAAACTGTGAAACCGCTAACACCTCTCCGCCAATATCCTTGACTGATCGATTCATCCGACCTGATTCATCAGGAAATATCCGCAAACCTGCAACCTTTCGAGCCATGGTTGCACACGCTGTTTCAGGATCCCCTTTCTCCACTGCTATGAAGACTAGGAGACCGCTGTCAATGGCACCGGAAGTGTCACCATTGACATCGACTCGTGCACTGCTGACACGTTGAATGACTGTTCGCATCTTATGTCCAGGAGGTGATGAAAGCGTGTTTGGAGAAAGTGAATTCCGGAAAAAGCCCTGCTACTTAGATCGGATTGACTCTGGAAGGTTGTCATAGAGTTGGAATCCCATTCTGCCAGACTCCTTTGTGTTGTACATGGCCAAGTCAGCGCGTTGGATGAGTGTTTCTGGATCCAATGCATCGTTGGGGAACAGTGAGATGCCGATACTCGTTCCGATTTGGCACTCTGCGCCGTTCTCAAGGACGATGGGTTGCGACAGAGAGTCGATAATTTTTTCAGCCACCTGGGTAGCATCATCACGATGCCCAGCATCTTCGAGCAGGACGACAAATTCATCCCCACCGACGCGAGCTGCCGTATCGCTTTTTCGAACAACATCGCACAACCGTCTGGCAACAGAGCGCAGGACTGTATCACCGGCTTGATGGCCATGAGTATCATTGATGGGTTTGAAGCGATCCAGATCCAGATAGAGCAGGGCCAGTGTGGTATTGTTCCGGTTGGCGTTTGCTGCGGCCCGATGCAGCCGGTCCAGGAGCAGGAGCCGGTTGGGTAACCCAGTCAGCAGGTCGTGGTGGGCCATATGAATCAGTTTCTGTTCTGCAAGTTTCCGATTCGTAATATCACTAAAGAGTCCGACATAGTGGGTTTTTTGTCCCCGTTCATCTCGGATGGCCGTGATGCTCAACCATTGTGGATAGAGTTCCCCCGATTTACGCCGATTCCAGACCTCTCCCTGCCAGTGATCTTTGTTGATAAGAGCAGTCCACATCTTCTGATAGAAACCGGCATCATGGCGTCCCGATTTGAGAATTGACGGTTTCTGACCGATCGCCTCTTCTGGCGGGTATCCCGTAATTTGGGTAAATGCAGGATTAATATCGGTAATAATGCTGTCATCGGCGTTGACGATCGTTACGCCCTCTCGTGTATTCTTGATAATGCTTGCCGCCAGTCGAAGTCGCTCTTGGGACTTTCTCCGGGCAGTGATGTCCTTGAAAGTGATGACACAACCGTTACGGAGTCCATTCTCTTCCCGAATCGTGCCGGTAGAGAAGGAGACGGGGAATACCGTTGAATCCATGCGGCGAAACAGTGTTTCTCCGCTGTAGCGATTGATCTCTCCATTCAAAATCGCTTCAAAGATCTGCCAGGCTGTCTGAAAAGTCGGGCTTTTTTCTTCATGGAGTAGGGACGGTGTTGGTCTTTCACTCAGAGAAAAATGGTATTGTATCGAGCGCTCTGAAAGGTGTTTCGGATCATCAACAAGACCCTCCAGACCAAGTAGGCGAGCCCCGGATGGGTTGAGAAATTGGAGCGTTCCATCCTGGCAAAGGCTGAGAAGTCCTTCATCGAGAGCAGCAGTCATATCGCGCATTCGCTGCTCGCTCTGACGTAACAGTCGCTCTGATGTGGAGAGTGCGACGATGGAGCGGATCCTGGCGAGCATCTCCACTTTACGGATCGGCTTGGTGATATAGTCGACGGCTCCGGCGGAAAACGCTGTGGAGAGGTGCTCCAGGTCAGTCTGTCCCGTCACCATGACAACAGGGGTCTGACGCCAATGAGGGATGGACTTGATGTGTTGCAGTGTCTCGATTCCACTGAGACCCGGCATCATGATGTCCATGAGAATCAGGTCGTATGGAGCTCGTGATGGAACGCTTCCCGGCGCCGTTTCAAGAAGGCGAATTGCTTCTTGTCCGGACGAGGCAAAGTGTAAGTGACCATATCCGGCATTGGTAAGAAACGTCTTCAGAAGAAGCGCGTCGTCCGGAGAGTCATCAACGATTAGGATTTCCACAATTCCTTTCCCTCTTCACGAGGAATCAATCATCTCCAAATATGCTTAAGATATTGGGAAGATTGGCGGGCGATGAATCAACACGATTTCCTGTTGTGCTCTGTTGATGCTCCATATGCACTGCGCGTATGGAAGAGGCTTCATCATGTTCGGCAGGCTATTCTAACCGGAATCCGAACGCTGGTCCTTTGAAAAAAAGGATTACTCCTTGTAGACCACGTCAACCCGCTGCAGATAATCCTCAAGACGATCGATTTCCGCCTCAATGGCACTGCCATCGGTGGCTTTTGCTCTCTCTTCGATACAGCGTCCGATGTCGGTGATCTCCTTGAAGCCGTATCCGGCGCCTGATCCCTTCATACGATGTCCGAGAACACGGAGCGTCTCGAAATCACTTCCGGTCACGGCTGTGCGAAGCTCGTTGAGCTCTTTGCGGCGATTCTCAAGATATCCCGGGATAATATCTTCGAGATCCGGGTCAGGATGAATGATGATTCGATCAGCAGGAGACATGTTTTGTCCTCTCAAGGCGGCAACCGATTATCGGTCAGTTATGGTTGCCAATGGTATCGAAGTAGAGCAAATGGCATGAGCTATCGGGCGTTTGCCTTTAGAGTTTCCATAACGCGTTCAAGGGCGTCGATGGTCTGTTCAGCAGTTGACAGCAACTGACTGGCCAGTGGGTGCTGTGGGGCGGCGTTTCCATTGCGTCCGAGCAGCTCAAGCTGCAATGAGATCTCTTGAAGAGCACATGCCCCGACATTTCCGGCGCTCCCCTTCAAGGTGTGCGCCTGATTGGCCAGTGAACGGTTATCGCACTGGTCCATAGCGATAAGAATAGCATCGATACGCTGTTTTAGACTTCGGAGAAAGAGATCGAGGATCAAGAGAAGATCATCGCCAATTTCCGAATAGGTCAGTTCAAGACTGCGGCTATCAAGCGTATCGTTATCGCTGGGTGATACGGGAAAAGTCACTCCATCTCGCTCCAGACTTCAGATCTCGTTACGAAAACAGGATCTTCAATCATAATGTACACTGAATGCACACAAGTGTAGCGTTAATCGAAGGGGGATCTCAACAGTTGGGGATCAGTGTTGTAAAAAATGGTGGATCGATCTGTTGGTAGTGACGGCAAAGTCTCACACGGCATAGCATCTGATTACTTCTCCTGTTTTTCGAGAGCGCGTTGGATCATTGTATTGGCCGCATGGGTTTCACCGGCAAGAAAGCGCTCGGCTAACCCTTGTTGAAACAGACCACGCCAGAACCGGCCACGTGCAGCCAGATCTGGAAAATAGTCACGGGTGAGTGCCCGTTGTTTGGACAGCCAGTCGGCAAAGGGTCCCATGTTTTCCGGAAGCAGGCGTTCCAACTGGCTGCGCAGATAACCGGCGAGGGCAGGGCTGTGACCATTGGTGGAGAAAGCGACGGTAACAGGTGGGCGGTCGATGCGGGCCGGCCAGATCAGAGAACAGAAGCGCGGTTGATCCACGGCATTCATTAGAATACTGCGCTCTTCGGCTCTCTGAAAGAGTGGCTCCGTATCTTCAGCGCTCTCCATGACACTGACGATCAGGAAAATATCTTTGAGATCTTCATCACACCATTGACGCTGTTTCCAAAGAAGTCGGCCTTCTTGGGCGGCCTGGGAGACAAAGGGCGCTGCCTCCTCGGCAATGAGAGTCAGGTCGGCACCAGCCTCAAGAAGCGCTTGGCATTTTTCGGCCACTTCTCCATAGCCGCCGACAACGAGTACTCGGCGCTTCTCCAATTTCAGAAACAGGGGCAGAGGGTGACGATCTTGGTCTGGCATGAACAGTTCTCCTGGATCTGCCATAACATCTCTCCTGATAGGAAAGGTGAGACAGACGGTCATAAACAGATGGACAAAGAAACGTGGTGATTGTTCCACAGTCAGGAGAGATTCCCCTATTTAAGTTTTAGAATGACCGTGCGCTCCATGTGCTCTCTTTTCTGTTGATGAGTAAAACGGTGTGTGATGTATCCCGGATGAGAAACGGTGATCAAATGGTTGCCAACCGGTAACGGCATCCCGTTCCAATAAGGGCCGTGATCCCCGTCGACGTGAATCGTGGACATCTCTGGTTCCACATGCAGTGTCAGGGAGCTGTTGACTTTTTTCAGCCGCGCTTTCACATGCACCGGTTTCTTTCCGGAAACTCGAACAGTTTTTCTCCATGATCGATGCCGGGCACCTTGAATTGTAATGGTGTAGTTACCCAGGGCAACATTTGTGTAGATATCCGGAGTAGTGCCCAGCCACTCGCCATTGAGAAACCAGTTGGCAGCGGAAGGCGTGCTTTCCAGAATGATCTTGCCGTGCTGGTGTCGTTTCATCGGCGCAAAAAGATCGTTGTGCGTTCCGGGTGCCAGGGGAACGACTGAGCGGTAACTCTCATGCCCGGCCAACTCTAGGCGAACTGCAGCCTGACCAACAGGTAGATTCTCCAATCGGGCCGGTGTCATTCCCATGGGGCGATTGTTGACGAAGATGGATGCTCCGTCCGGTTCGGATTCAATTTCCAGAGTCGCCGTAATTCCTGAGAAGGGAGGGGGCTCTTCTTTACCCTCTTCAAAGAGCGTCCTGGAGGGTTCCCGATAACCTCCCGCACGAAAGACGATCTCGCCCGGTGTTGTCGTGCCTGTAGGAACCATCAGACGTTGCGGACAGCATAGCCCCTTTCCCGAACCTGGGTTGAGAACAGCCATCTGCATGTAGTTGGTCAGCTCTCTGCCACTGATCAGACCATCTCCATCCTCATCCCCCATATCGAGGGATTCCATGAGCGCGTGGCTGAATGCATGGATGTCCTGGCCATGTTTCTTGTGAGTGGCAAAACCTCGGCTCATAATGCGTCTGACAGGATGGAAGAGGGTGGGTGAGGTGATAGCGGCGGCGTGTTCCGGTGGCAGAGTGACCATTTGCTGCTCCGATGAACGTCGACGTGAGGAAGAGGATGTGAAGAGAGTCTCATCCAAGGCGGCATCAAAGAGAAGAAGTTGATGTCGAGCCGTCGGGCCATCAAACCATGATAGGTAGGTCGCCATCGGTACCATGTGATCGCGAGCGTTTTTATGGTCTGAAGCAAGAGTCGCCGTGATCGGAACCAGATAGGCCGATGGGTTCTTCCCGGATGAGGTGTAGGCGTGTCCAAGGTAGTAAACCACCACACGGCTGTCCGGTTGTGCCGCTTTCCGAAAGAGAAACCCCTTGATTCCTTGTTCAAGCTGTAATCTATCCGGGTTCATGAGTGTTTCCACCTGGAAACCGCGATCATGAAAAACCCAGGCAAGGTGATCGACGATCTTCTTGGCTTCCGGGATCTCTGACCATGCACCGCGATAGGCGCCGTTGCCAATGATCAAGGCGTGACTTTCGGCATAGAGTTGATGCCGTTTATCGATGCGCTCCGCTTTGAGGCTGGAGGCTCCGGTGAGCATGAGGAGAAACACCGAGAGGAGTGCTGTGATCAGTGGAAGCCATAGTGGCCCTGCCGCCAGGGTGGAGCGGGTGATGGGGGGAGGGTCAATCGATCTATATGAAAACATCTTATGCG
>JADGBX010000175.1 GCA_015231265.1 Magnetococcales bacterium
TGGTGCGTTTTCAGGCCAAACCCGAAGGGCTGGCGGCACGCCGGCGCGGTTTTGGGCTAATTGAGGACACGCCCTAGATTTTTTCTTGTAAGATACGCAGCATGTCGTAGTAGGAGATCATCTCCTCCATCTCCTCCACCTCCAGGGTAACACTGAACTCCTGCTCCAGAGCAAGACAGATGGTGAGATGGTTGTATGAGTCCCACGTATCCACGCTGTCCATGGCAGTGGCGTCGTCGATAGCAGCCGTTTCCAAATCCAGAACATCGGCCATGATCGCTTTTATCTGCTCTTCCACGGAGAGTCTCCCTATCATCGATTCTGAATGGGGTGTGGGATTGGGATTGGATAATCACGATTCCACAATCTGCAACCAATCGGGACACTCTACCCGCTTCTCTTGCAGATTCAAACCCCAACGGCTCTCCGACTCCAGATCACCCGACAAGCAGGTAAAGCCGTGATCCTGATAGATAGCCCGAGCAGGGACGTTCTTGCGTGTAGGAAGAATCTCCCCTTCGATGCGTTGCACGCCCCGCTGTTCCGCTTCGTCGCAGAGCAGAGCAAGTAGTGCGGTTTCGATGGTGCGGCCAATCACTCGACAACTGAGCAGGAAGGTATCCACCTCCAACACCCCCTCCTCCCGTTCACACGCCATCACCACCCCGACGATGCCGTTATCGCCGAATCGATCCTTCACCTGCACCGTGATGAGCACCCAGGCATCATCATGCATGCGCTCGGTCACGTCGGTTTCACTGTAGCGACGGGTGGTGAGGTTGAGCTGGTTGGTCTTCTGGGTGAGCTGCACGGTTCTAGCCAGGGAGGTGCTATTCACCGCCGCCACGTGAACAGTCATCTCCAAGCTGCGGTAGTACTCCTCCAGTGAGCCGCTCTCCGCCTTCAAAGATTCCGCCCCGGCCCGCTGCTTGTACATGGCGTTGCGTTTGCGATCCTCTTCGGAGAAGGAGAGGCCATCGAACCACCCATCCTTCATCAGGGCATGAACCGCAAGCTCCGGCTGCTTGGGAACCTGGATCACCGTCACCATGGGCAGTTCCGAACGCACCTGTTCGCACTCCGCCGGGTTATCATCGACAAATACCATATGCTCCAGCCCAAGATTGAGGCTGTGGGCAATGTTGCGGAGAGACTGACTTTTAGGTTTCCAATGGATCTCCTGAGCAGCGAAATGCTCTTTCTTCAACACCATGTGATCATGCTGTTGGAACACTTCGTCCACATCCGGTGGATTATTCTTGCTGGCAATGGCCAGAACGATGCCTCGGGCGTGAAGCTGAAGTACCGCTTTCTGGAAGGCGACAAAGGCGCTCCCGGGATAGTTGGGTCCCAGCTTGATACCGTCCAGACCATCCTCGCCGATGATACCGCCCCATAGGGTGTTGTCCAGATCAAGAACGACACACTTGCGCGTCATCCCCTGCATCGCACGGAGAAATGCCATGTACTCAGCCGCAAGGTGGTGCAGCCGGTCCCTTCGAATAGGCGCTTGGGCATAGTAGGCCATGCGCGGATCGAGCCACTGTTCAACACCGAAACGCGACACCAGACGGGCGTAGGCAACCACATGGGCTCCGGGCACCGAGCGCATCCGTTTCAGCAAGCCGCCATTGAAACGCCCGACAGCCATCCCCTGCCCCAACCCCACATGGCCATCCAGCACACCCAGCGCCGGTTGACAGTGGGGCATGGCATCGTGCACCAGAATCGCCGCATCACTCTGCTCTCGGAACCGCTCCACCAGCGCCATCACATCGTTCAACCCGGCATCAACAACTTTCTGGACATCCCCCTCCTCCCGGAGAAGATCGAGATAGCCGTCATAGAGAGCCGGCATCCACTGGCCACCTTCAACAGCCAGAATCACCACATCTGGTTTACCGGCATAGAGTTCACTGGAGGGGTTGAGAATCTCCTGCCTGAACTGATTGAAACCGCTCTGTTGGATGGTGATGCGCAGACCGTTGAGAAATCCCTGACCAATAAGGGAGTCGTGGATGAAATCCAGAGTGAACGAGGAGAGAATCGCCACCTTTACCGGTTTCAGGCCGGTGAGTTTCACCGCTCTGCGATCGATGGTACGACGCAGCCAGCTCCATTGACGGACGCTGCTGTCAAGCGCCATCAACTGACGTGCAGCCTGGATGGCCGGATGCATCTCTCCGGAATCAAGAGTGTTCTCAAGAGTATCCCGCAAACGAATACTCTCCAGATCCGTCTCTTTTACAGGCTGTTCAGGGTGTGCTGAATCCGTCATAACAGAACCGTCCTTCCCGGGCCATTCCTTCCAGTGTTTTCCGTACCGTCACCGCATCCAGCAACAGCATATCGACACGTCCCATGCGGAGAGCGTGCCACGCCTCCTCCCTCTTGAGGGCAGGGATCATCATGGAGATCCTGCGCTGTCGGGAGAGCGTTGCATCAAAGAGTCGCGTGGTGACGGCGTGCTCCTGCTCATCGCCATCCAGACAGGGCAGAGTATACCACTCCTTGGTGAAGGGCGACTGCGGCATCGACGCTTCAAGCAACGCCTCCACTGCATGAAAACAGGTCATGGACTCGATAGTGGGACCAAGAAAGAGGATTTTCCCACCCTCTTGAACCAGTTTCATGTAAGGAGAGTGTTTACCGCAGGGGGTTTGTGCACGTTGGTGATCGTTGCAGAGCGCACGGGCACGCGCGCCGCGTGCCGCCACCGAGTGGGTAGGGTGAAGGCTGCGCACCACGCCGGGCATGCGTCGAAACAGCTCCGTCACCATGCCCATGCGCGATGGAGTGCGTTTGATGTGAAACGGTTGCCCACGCTCCACCCACTCCAGTGCTGAACCAACAAAAGGCAACGTCGGCATGACCACCGTTCCCGACTCTCCAACGATCGATTCCAGCACCTTGATCACATCGGTGGGACGACCATCGAACCCTTCGAAGCGATCCCACCCCACATGGACCAGAACCGTTGCGCCGTCATCAAGACCCAGCGCGCGAAGAGCGCTCTCCAACTCCGCCACACCAAACCCGTACCGCCAACGCATGTAGCGCAAGCGCCACCGTTTCATGCGGCCTTTCAGCGACCGTTTCCAGGATTTGGGAAGGGGAATCGCCACGTCTGGTCAGTTCCGGTGCGGGGGGTCGTCGGAACTGTTCCCCTGCTGTGCCAGCAGGAGCGCGTCCAGAAGATATTTCGTCGCCCAGTTGGGGTAACCGAAGCGCATGTAGTGACCGGTAAGAGGAAACGACCCCCCTAAAGCACCATCAATCCCGGGTTGACCGGAATCGAGCCGTTGACGGCGTTGAAGAAATCGCACCATGCGCATCCCGGCGTGTCGATAGGAGCGCTCACCCGTCACCTGGGAAAGGCGAAAAGCGACAATGGCCAACTGGGCGGTTCCGGTGAGACAGGCTGTAAAAGAGGCGGGTTGCCAGTCGCTGAACCAGCGACCATGGAGAAATCCATCCTCAGCCATCTGTTCCACCAAAGCATCCACCCCTCTGCGCACTGCCAATACCGCATCCTCCCTCTCTGCCAGAACCCCCACCTCCAGAACACCCTGCAACGTATAACCGATGGTGTGCAGAAGCGGTGCGTCGGGACGGTCGAGACAGTTATGGCGAAACCAACCGTTCTCCTCCTGCTCATTCAGAGCAGCGTCCAACGCCCGTTCGGCTCCGTCACAATAACGCTTCTCCCCGGTACGCCGCCCGTGGAGAAACAGCGCCCAGGCACAGAGAACATTATAGGTTTTCACGCGAGCCGAACGGACAAAAGCACCATGACTGCGAAAGTGGCCATCATCGCCCATATCGTTGAGCAGAAAGTCAGCCGCTTTCCGGGCAGCCTGCTGAATCGTTGCATCATCAAGACCGGCAGCGAGCACCGCCTCCCAGCCTCGAAGCACCATCCCGGTGTTGAATACCGCCGCTACCTGCTGCTCTTGCGGAACAACCGGGCCGCCTTGAACCGCACCGGATGCCATCTGAACCTCAGCCTCCCACATCCCCATCCGCCGCACCGCTGAACGAATCTCTTCGGTACGCCTCTCCTCCTGGGTATCACCGTAATCAAGAAGGGAGTGCATGATATATCCGGTCGTCTCCGGATAGGAGGGTTTCCAGCCATCGCCCTCGACACCATCACACGGGAAGTACCCCAAGGAGACCCCATCATCAGCCGTTGCCTTCCAACCACGCAGCAGCCAGGCAGCGGCGGCATCACAACGCTGTTTCATATCATCCGTTATATCGCTCTCGGAAACATCCCCCCCTCTCCACGCGCGAAGATCACGAGAGATAACGGCAGCGATGGCACCATTGCCGGCACTTCGCGATCGCTGCCAACGATTCATGAAGGTACGCAGCGCCCAGTAGTGCTCCTTGAGTGTGCAGAGCCCCCACCAGTGGGAGAGAATACGGAGGGTTTGATTGACGTTCATTGTGGCTACCCTACCCCATCACCTGACCACCGGTTACGGGAATATCCACACCGGTCAGATGCCGAGCACCCTCACCGGCCAGGAAGGCGACCACTCGGGCCACGTCCTCCGCCTCGGTAATGCGCTTCAGGGGGGTACGACTCGCCTCCATCTTGAACAGTCGCTCTGGGTAGTGTTGCGTCAGTTCCGTCTGAACCAGTCCCGGAGAGACCGTATTCACCCGAATCCCCTCCCCGGCCCACTCGGCGGCCAAGGCGCGGCTGAGTCCCAACAGGGCATATTTCGCGGTCACATAGTCCGCCTGACGACTGGGCGGTGCTCCGTGGATCACTTGCGAAAGAAGGGTAATGATGGAAACGTCAGCCCCCTCCTTACGTGCTGCACGTAGTGGCTCATGAGCAGCGCGGCAGAGATTCAACGTCCCTTTGACCTGGAGATCCAAATGGCGCTGGAAGGTATCCCACTCCAGCTCTCCCACCATGCCCTGATGCAGCTCACCCACCGCACTGTTCACCAACAGATTCAGCGAGCCGAAGTGATCAAGGGTTGCTTCGACAAGACTCCGTGCTTGCGACGCCTCACGAAGATCAGCGCCCAAAACCGTCGCCTCTCCTCCAGCGGAGACGATGCTCCGACAGAGTGCATCTGCCCGATCCCGACGCTGACCATAGCCGATGACAACGGCATACCCCTTCCCAGCCAGTTCGCGCGCAATGGCACTGCCCAAACCACCCGAAGCACCGGTCACGAGGGCCACGGGACGTGTTCCATGGGTAGAGAGTTGAGAGTCACTCCGAGCCTTGGGGGGGGGGATCTCCTGGGAGAGAGGGTCGGCATCCCGCACCTTCACCTTACCCACACCACCAACGCATACTTTATCCTCGGCGTTGCGAATCTCCATGGCCAGGATGATGGTGCGTGTTGCCCGGTTCTTGCCGGTGACTCGAGCAGTTGCGGTGACGCACTCCCCTACCATGACCGGCCGTCGGAATGAGAGCTCCTGCCCCACATAGAGGGCATGCTTGCCGGGAATGTGCATGCCGACCAGTTGCGAAAAGAGAGAGGCCAGCAACATGCCGTGCACCACCCGCCCTCCGAACTCGGTCTCCCCGGCATAACCTTCATCCACATGCAGCGGGCTGAAATCTCCACTCACTCGGGCGAATGCATCCACATCCTCGGCAGGAAAACAGCGCTTGATGGCAAAGGTATCCCCCTCTTGAATGACCTGGAAGGTCAGCTCTGCCGCTCGTCGACTCTCTGCATTACCACCGGTTCCCATGGATCATCGCTCCGGCTGGTCTGTGGATGGAGAGAAGGTGCGAAGATACTCTTCAAACGCCTCGTTGCTGAGCGGTGGTGCGTATTTAAACCCCTGAATGAGACAACAGGAACGCTCCAGAAGGAACGCCTCCTGGGCATCGGTCTCGACCCCTTCGGCAACCAGTTTCAGATCCAGACTCTCCGCCATGGAGATGATCGCCGAAACGATGGCCTCGTCATCGGAGTCCTCCGTCACATGCTGGACGAAGCTGCGATCGATCTTGAGCGTCTGAATAGGAAATCTCTTCAGAACACTCAGCGAAGAGTAACCGGTCCCGAAGTCATCCATGGCCAGATGAATACCCAGTGCACGAATACGGGAGAGTGTCGCGATGGCCTGTTCCACATTGTCCATCATCATGCTCTCGGTCACCTCCAACTCGATATAATCGGTTGCAAGACCCGACTGCTTGGCCAGTGCGTCTATCCGTTCCACCAGCCCCTCTTTCTGGAACTGCCTGGGAGAGAGGTTGATGGCAATCTTGAGATGCTCGAACCCCGCTTCATGCCACCGTTTGGTCTGACGACACGCTTCCAGGAATACCCATTCACCGATAGGTTGAATCAGACCGGTCTCTTCAGCCAGAGAGATGAACTCGCCGGGATTGACCATACCGTTCTCGGGGTGCTGCCAACGCACCAGAGCTTCCATACCAACGACTCGCTCACCGGTGCAGTCAATCTTAGGCTGGTAGAAGACGCGGAACTCCTCTCTCTCCAGCGCCTTCTGTAGCTCAGCTTCCAGAGCAAGACGGTGTTTTGTCCAGGCGTTCATCTCATCGGTATAGAAGCGGTAAGTCCCTTTTCCCGCCTCCTTGGCCGAATACATGGCGATGTCCGCATGTTTCAGGAGCGTCTCCCGTTCCTCTCCATCCTGT
>JADGBX010000176.1 GCA_015231265.1 Magnetococcales bacterium
TTTAAGAAATCATGATCGTTTTCACAGCGTAGTGTCACTTCGGCACTATCAATTACCTGGGAAGTGTTGTTTGGATCAGCCGCAACCGTTCCGCTGTTCACGATAACCGGACTCTTTGCCACTTCCACCCGCTTTTCGAGACCCAGCCAGTGTAGAAGAGTCTCGAACATTGTGTCGACTTCAATGGGTTTAGCCAGGTGATCATCCATTCCCACTGCAAGGCAGACGTCGATATCATGTCGCATGGCACTGGCCGTCATGGCGATAACGGGAATCTGCTTCAGATTTGGTAAATGACGAATCTTCCGTGTTGCTTCCAATCCATCCATGATGGGCATCTGAACATCCATGAGGATGATGTCAAAAGGGGTTTGCTCCGGTTGACTGAGGCGCTCGACGGCTTCCAGACCATTTTCTGCTGTTTCAATCTCAACACCACGCCGCCCTAGAATCTCAGATACCAAATCTCGATTATCCTTGAGATCATCAACGAGCAGCATGCGAACACCGTTTAATCGGTCCCCAATATCGACATGAACGGCAGAGTTCGCGTGAGTCATACTCTTGTGATCAAGGCCAAACTGATTCTCGAGGGACTTGAGAAACTCACGGGGGAGGACCGGTTTCTGGATCACCCCATCCAGTTCATTCAGGGCCGATTCAGACAGGGACGTGTCCAGTGCATGTCTGGTCGACATGAGAAGGCAGTGTGGTGACGAAGCTTTTGAAAGCGTGTTCCTGATCTGACGGATGGTCTCGATGCCATCAACATCAGGGAGAGTGAAATCTACAAGGAAAAGGTCATATTCAGACCCCTCTTCAGCATCGGATTGAAGAGATGTCAGCGCCGCCCTACAGGAATCAACACTCTCGACGGAGAAGCGGAGAGAGGTGAGCAGTGCTTCGATTGCTTCTCTGGATGAGCGATTGTCGTCGATCACAAGAACACGCTGTCCGTGGAGTTTGTCGGGGAGTAAATATCTCTCCTCAAGCGTCGAGGTGTTCTGAGGGAGTTCCAGGGAGGTCGAGAAATACATGCGCGTGCCGACTCCGGGCGTGCTCTCCAGGTCGATTTCACCCCCCATCATTTTGACCAAATCACGACAGATGGCGAGACCGAGGCCCGTGCCGCCATATCTTCTGGTCATTGAGGCGTCAGCTTGTTGGAATGAATTGAAGAGCTTGCCAATGTGGGCCGGATCAATCCCTATCCCAGAATCTGAGACAGTGAAGTTGAGTATCATGTTCGTGGATCTGAATGATTTCAGCTCGACCGAGAGCACGATCTCGCCAACGCTTGTAAACTTGACGGCATTGTCACACAGATTAGTCAGTACCTGACCCAAGCGCGTTTCATCACCAATCACAAGTCTTGGAATGGAGGCTGGGATAGAGGTGACCACTTCAATGGAGTTTTTTAGACTGGCTTTTGTCATCACACCGTCGATGACACGCTCAAAAAGATCATCGAGATCAAAAGGTGCCATCTCAAGTTCGAGCTTTCCGGCCTCGATCTTCGAGAAGTCCAGAATATCGTTGATGATACGCAGCAAGGCATGGGCGGCGTTATTCATCTTTTCAAGATAACGGCGCTGCTCCCGGGTTAGGTTGGTTTCCAGAGCCAGATAGCTCATGCCGACAATGGTGTTCATCGGCGTCCGTATCTCGTGACTCATGTTGGCCAGGAACTCACCTTTTGCTCTATTGGCAAGCCTTGCTTTCTCCTCACTCCGTCTCAATTCATCTTCGATCTTCTTGCGGTCTGTAATATCACGGGACACCACCACAATGCCGCCGACTGCTCCATCCTCCTGATACTGTGGAAAATAGGAGACATCCATCCAGCGACGACCTTCTTGTGGGAAGTCGAACCAATCCTGATAGTTGACAGGGTCACCTGCAAGACAGTGTTCAAGGTGAGGATGGATTGTTTCGAAGGTAGATGCACCCAACAGCTCACCAATAGAATGGCCGACGATATCTCCCATATCATTGCACCCATGGTGACGCAGATAGGAGCTGTTGACTGCCTGATAGATGAAGTTTCGATCTACAAAGGCCATGAGATCATTCGAGGCTGAGACAATCGCGGCATAGCGTCGCAATGACTCCTCCGCGATCCTGCGATCAGTGTGATCGGAGATAGTCGCGCGAATCTCTATAGGCAGTCCCCATTGATCAGTCTTAGGTGAGGCGGAAATCGTCGCCCATAGCAGAGAGCCATCTTGGCGACGCATCCTGATCTCTTCGCTGCTTTTGATGCCTTGTGTAGTGGAAGAGTCTTGGAAGACGGTAGTAAAAGCGCGAATTCTGTCTTCTTCATCAAGGAAGGCATCGAAGAAATTGAGCGCTTCTTCCAGTTCGGAGTCATACCCGAACAGAGATTCGAACGCTTTGTTGCAACGCAGGATCTTGCCTGAAGCCGTATCGATGGAGAGAAATGCCACCGGGGCATTGTCATAGAGATCTCTCAACAGTCTTTCGGATGCCATCAGAGCATGTGCTGCCTTTTTGCGCTCGGTAACGTCCCTGACAATGGCCAAGCTGTACTCATACTCGTTGAACTCCATAAAATTGGCGCTGATTTCAACGGGGATTTTCTGGCAGGAACGACTGGTGAGTTCCGACTCGAAAACGGTCGTATGCTCCGTTTTCATCTCCTGCCAGTGGTCAGCCCATACTTCCGATGAGAACTCAGGATTAAGATCCGAGATGGACATGGCGACCATCTGGTCCTGTGAGTATCCCAATCGATCACAGGCAGATTGATTGACGCGGAAGAAGCGGCCATCCGACAAGACCCAGAACACCATGTCACTGGTTTTCTCAAGAGATGTTTGCGCAAGTTGCAAGCGGTCTTCTGCAACCTTCTTCTCAGTGAGATCGTCGTAGATAGCGACGACTTCGCCGGATTCCAGTTTGATGACATGGTTCTCATACCACGCCAGTTGAATGTGGTCTTGATAGATATTGATAGGATGAAAGGCAGGTTCTCCTGTTTTATATACATCCTGCAGAACCTTGAAAAGACCGAATTTCTTGACGCCTGGAAAGGCCTCGGTCACTCTCTGCCCGATGACTGATTTACGGTCATCGATTCGGCTGATTCTGGCTCCGGCGGTGTTCATATCCTTAAAGACGAAATTCTCCCCATCGTTCTCGACATCATAGATGGCGACTCCGCTGGTCATGGAGTTGAAGAGGGCTCTGAAGCGACGTTCACTGATCTGAAGAGCCCGTTCAGCCTTACGACGTATCTGCATCTCACGAAGCCTGAGAATGCCCTCGGACATCTGCTTGGCGAGGGCACTGAGCAGCTCAATCTCCGACGTATCGAAACGGCCCGACTCCCCGGCATAGAGATTCAATGCACCAAAGCATCCGGATTTGTCCTTGAGTGGCAGAGCGATGCTCGCAGCATAGCCTCGTTCCATGGCCTGTTCTCTCCAGGGGGAGAAACGGGGATCGATTTTGATGTTCTGAATCGCGCAAGGCTGTCCTGTTCTGATGGCTGTACCCGTCGGTCCATGCCCGAGGGAGGTGTCGTCCCATGTGATGGTCAAATTCTGGAGATAGCCATCGGAATATCCATACTCTGCAATCGGTACGACACGATGCCCCTCTCCGTGGTCGGCAATGCCAACCCAAGCGAATAGATATCCGGCTTTACTGACTAGAATTCGACACAACTGCCCAAGGGTTTCCAGTTCATCTTCAGCTTTTTCCAGGACTTCAGAAAAGTGGAAACGGTTTGCGAGATCGCGATTGGCCAGCTCCAGTTTTCGTTCCGCTTCACGTACATCCGTAATATCGTCCTGAACGGCCACGAGGTGACGGACATGACCTGCGGTATCACTGAGTGCCCTGACGGAGAGTAGAGCCCAGAAGAGATCGCCTGATTTCTTTCGGCTTCTGACCTCTCGTCGCCAAATGGTGTTTGATGTCAAATAGGACAACATCTCCTCGGAACGGATGGTTTCACCCGTCGCATCAGGATCAAAAAGGGGCGCCTGATTGCCGATCACTTCTTCTGATAGAAAACCGGTGAGTTCCAGATAGCGCCGGTTGACATATTCGACCACTCCTCGCGGGTCGGTGATCATGACGGACGATGGACTCAACTCAATAGCCAGAAACAGTTTTCTCAGTTCATCAGCATCCTCCTCAATCTTGATTTCGGATGCTTTGACCACACTGATGATCAGCGCAGTCGCCCAGATGGCAAACAGTGCGTAGGTCCGGTTGATCAACGGGATCCACTCATTGTCACCTGTCCCGGAGAGAAGATAACCGACCACAGTCAGTAGTGTTGCAGCCGTAGCCAACATGATCGTATGCAAGCGCTTGGGATACCACCGTCCAAGCAGTACGAAAGCCACATATAAGACACCGCCGGCAACCTCGAAAGGAAGAGCCAGATCCAAACCAAAAATACCGACCGCCATGGCCACGGTCAGCAGGATGAGGGGGCGAGGAAGAGATTCCCGTTTTTCCGCTACGTGGAAGAGTTGTTGATTCTCCGAGAGTGAAGCGGCGCTACTCTTCTGCACTGGCACGACTGACCAGCGGGAGATGCTGATTGCTGCGAGCAAGATTAATGCAACGGCGATCAAGCTGGTTTTTGCACCAGCATAGATGAAGGGTTGTCGTAACTCCTGCACATTGATCTTGGCAACCAACCCCAGTTTCAGTTTTGGCAGAGGGGCATATGCTGCCAGAACCTTTTCAGATCGGTAGTCGCGTCCAATGAGGGATCCAGTCAAACCGGTGAGGGCTTTCTGCATGGGAGTGGCGGCTTCGGATGTTACATGGACATTGCCGACAGCGTGACCTGTAAACCGTGAATCCAGAAGGAAGTCTATGGAATACCCGGTGAGCGTTCCAAGCACGAACTCACCGGTTTCTCCGAAACCATTATTCCCTTTCAGCGCTTCGACAACATGGCCGAGAGTTGCTAGACACACTGATGTATCGGTTATCTCGGAATTCTCGATATCTTCACTTTCAAGGTGCGCCATTTCATCGATGAGGCGAACATGGCTGTTGACCATTTCCTGAAGGTGAGACTCTGCCCTTTCGAAGGAAGCTGTGAAGAGGGTGAAAAAAGCTGATGATGTTACTGCCAAAGCGATAAGAGAGATAATGAGAATAAGATACCCAGCCCGCTCTTTCCATCGGAGATGCATCATGCTGGTGAAGGCGTGCCATCTGTTGCCATTGGAGATAGCTGAGGTTTCGATCTGCCAGATGAGGAGAGTTCCGATTCCAATGGAGAAGAGAGCGATCAAACCAGCTGTGAGAACAGCATCTTTGAAAGGGGTTTGGATTTCATTACTGTCGATCTTGGCAACCAGTCCCCACCCATCATGTTGCAAAGGAGTATATGCCGCATACACTTCGACAGAGCGGTAATCCAGAGCTTTGATGACACCTGTCTGCCCCTTCAGAGCCAACTGCATGGGTCGAGCAATCTCTCCCTGCATGGAAACACTACTGATCGGTTCATCATAAATTCTTGATAGGGCGAGAAATTCAATGGAGTTGCCCATTTTACGTCCGAGTACGAACTCACCCGTCTCTCCAAAACCAACCTGATTATCCAGTGATCGAATAACAGCCCTGTTCGTTATAGTAACGTCTTTGTCACTGTCTACTGAGTTGCTGATCTGGATATCGAGCTGTTCAGCGGCATTGATCAATCTGGCTTGGCTGGAAACCATGGAGATCAACCGGTTCTGCTCAACTTCAATGGAGGAGTTGTAGACAAAGAAGAGCGCAACGACTGCCACAGAGAGTGTCACCATGATAATCGTTGCAACAAGCGAAAAGAATCGAATTGTAAACCGGTTTCTGATCATGTTCGGGTCAAGTGGAGGGTGTCGTTCGGCGTTGGGACCGACCCGAAAAATGAGGAGAAATTGATGTGAACCCCTTTGACCTTCGGAAGAGGAAGGTGCGTTTCAAAAAGGGAGCGTCCTCGTGTTATGAGTTGTTTATACAACGGAGTTACCATCTCGGGAGGTGAAATCCACCGAAATGGTGTGCAATCTTGCAATATCCACATCTTGAGATATCCCCCCAGAGCAATGATATGTCGTTATTCTTATGTTGTTTGTGTTCCAGAATAATCGACCAGGAGTCCATCCGTTTGTACTATTTCAGTTCGTTTCAATAACTGAGATGCATAGTTCCGGCGTATTTTGGCAGAAAAAGTGAAAATAGTGCGAGTGCTTGGTTGTTTCAATGTTGTTCTTAATTGTTATAATTTAATCTGCGGCATCTTTTGAGAAAATTATACACATATTGGCAAATTCAATAGGGTTTGTCAATTAGAGATTGCTCTGGAGATCGAAATCGCCCACCATGGTAGGGGGTTGTTTCATGTAATGTGAATGAGTGTGTGGTCTTTTTCTCAGAGGCTGAGAAATCGGTTTCCTGGAAGCCGCGCGGCATTGATTGTCATAAAGCAGAGAAGATGCATTGTGTGTTTACGCAGTTTTCGTGGAGATGAGATAGTTGCAGTTGTTCAGTGTTTCTTCTGGAAACTGGTGTGAGTTTCTTATATTAGGGCGTGTCCTCAATTAGCCCAAAACCGCGCTGGCGTACCGCCAGCCCTTCGGGTTTGGCCTGAAAACACATCATG